>CAYOQB010000003.1:6176-98878 GCA_964406035.1 uncultured Solibacteraceae bacterium
CCTCACCCGCGCCGAACGGCGATATACTTCTGCAATCATGAGAGTCCATCTGCTGGCCCTGCTTTGCGCCCCATTGTTCGCCGCGCCGCTCGAAAAATTTCTGGCGGTCTCCTTCCCGCAAGACCTCGTGGCCGCGCCCGGCGGCGGCAAAGTGGCCTGGATGATGAATGAGCGGGGCCCCCGCAACGTGTGGGTCGCGGAAGCGCCGGACTGGAAGGGACGCCGCCTGACCTCCTACACCGCGGACGACGGCCAGGAGATCGGCGAACTTTCTTTCACTCCCGACGGCAAGGCCATCCTATTCACCCGCGGCGGCGACCTGGAAACACGCCGCGACATTCCGAATCCCACCTCGAGTCCCCAACCTGTCGAGCAGGCGATCTTCCTCGTGCAACTCGCCGGCGGAGCGCCGCGCAAACTGACCGACGGTAACTCGCCGGTTCTCTCGCCCAAAGGCGACCGCCTGGTGTTTTCCAGGTCGGGCGCGCTGTGGAGCATGATGCTCGACGGCTCCGATAAGCCCGCGCAGTTGATCCACGGCAAGGGCCGTATCGGATCGGCGCGATTCTCGCCTGACGGGACGATGCTCGCGATCGTGAACGGGCGCGGCACGCATGGCTATGTGGGTGTGTATCGCTTTGCCGACAAGTCGCTCCGCTATCTGGATCCCAGCGTTGATACGGACCGCGAGCCCGCCTGGTCCCCTGATGGCAAGCAGGTGGCGTTCATGCGGATCGCCGCTTCCAGCCGCGCCTTCTCCTTCGGTCCGGTGCGCGAAGCCGAGCCCTGGTCCATTCGCGTGGCCGACGTCGCGACCGGTGCGGGACGCCAGGTCTGGAAGGCGGAGAGAGGGCCGGGCAGCGCATTCTCCCCGATCGTCGGCGACTCCCAGGTCATGTGGGCCGAAGGCGGCAACCTCGTGTTCCCCTGGGAGAAGACCGGCTGGAAGCACCTGTACAAAGTCAGCATCAGGGGCGATCGAGCCGTCGAGTTGACCAACGGGAAGTGCGAAGTGGAGCATGCCTCGCTCAGCGGGAACGGCTCGCGCGTACTCTGGTCCTCGAACTGCGGCGATATCGATCGCCGTCACATCGGCGCGACGAAGATCGCCGATAATTCGCAGGAGCAGGTGACGAAGGGCAGCGGCTTGGAGTGGTCCCCTGTGGACGCCGGCGGCGGAGTGATCGCGATCATGCGCAGCGACTGGAAGCTGCCGGCGCGTCCCGCCGTGTCGATCAATGGCGCGGTGAAGGATCTGGCTCCGGATGCGATTCCGTCCGACTTCCCGGCCGTTGAGATGGTGGAGCCGCAGCAGGTGATCTTCCCCTCCGCCGACGGCATGCCGATTCACGCGCAGTTATTTCTTCCCCGCAATGCCACGGGCAAGCGGCCCGCCATTGTTTTCTATCACGGCGGATCGCGGCGCCAGATGCTGCTCGGCTGGCACTACATGTATTACTACTCGAACACCTACGCGATGAATCAGTACTGGGCGAGCAAAGGGTATGTCGTTTTAAGTGTGAATTATCGCAGCGGGACCGGGTATGGCATGGAGTTTCGCGAAGCCTTGGACTACGGCGCCACCGGCGCCAGTGAGGTGCAGGATGTGATCGGCGCGGCTCTTTATCTGCGAACGCGCAATGATGTGGATGCCACGCGCATTGCTTCCTGGGGCGGCTCCTACGGTGGGTATCTCACCGCCATGGCCCTGGCTCGGGCCAGCCATTTGTACGCGGCGGGCGTGGACATCCATGGCGTGCACGACTGGAACGTCGTGATCCGCAACTTCGTGCCTGCCTATGATCCGGAGAAGCAGCGCGAGGTTTCGCGTGTTGCGTTCGCCAGCTCGCCGATGGCGTCGGTGAATAGCTGGAAGTCGCCGGTGCTGCTCATTCACGGCGATGACGATCGCAATGTGCCGTTCTCGGAATCGGTGCGGCTCGCCGAGTCGCTGCGCAAGCAGGGGGTCGAGTTTGAGCAGGTCGTGTTCCCGGACGAAGTACACGACTTCCTCACCCACGCGCATTGGTTGCAGGCGATGCGGGCGGCGGATGATTTCCTCGGGCGTAAGTTGAAAAATCCGTAGCCGGATCGGTGCCTGGTGGTGCCAGGCACCGATCGGGTCGCACGCGAGCCCAGATCTCCAGCAATGTTAATGAGTTGGCTTGTGGAAATCAGCGCCCCGGAATTGGCCCCCAGTTGCTTCTCCCGCGATTTCTGAACAGTGTTCTTCACGGCCCATAATTCGCCGAACGCCCCCTGTTTTCACCCTTCCCCAACGCGATGTTAGTTCTGGGGCGAACTGCTTCCGGAAAGGTAGGGGGTATCACGATGACAGCAATTTCGCACATCCGCCAAATCGCCGCAAGCTCCTCACCCAAAACGCCTTTGCCTGAATCCCACCCTCCCATCGGTGCCAGGTGGTGCCTGGCACCGACCGGGAGAGACGGAACCTCCGGCGAGCCGTCTCATCCCCATGACCCGCTGGCTCCCCCTTTTGCTCCTCTGCGCATCGGCGATGGCGGAGGAACTCAAGATCTCCACCCGGGACGCGACCCTCGCCGCCACCCTCACCCTCCCAGCCGGCCCCGGACCCCATCCCGCCGTCGTCCTCGTCCACGGCTCCGGTAAGGTCACCCGAACCATGCTCGACTGGCTGGCAAGCGGATTCCGCTACGCCGGCGTCGCCGTCCTGGCCTACGACAAACGCGGCGTCGGGGAATCTACCGGCAAGTACTCGAGCGTCGGCGTCAAGAACAGCGTCGAAATGCTCGACTTGCTTTCCGAAGACGCCCTCGCCGCCGTCGCGGCGCTCAAGTCGCGCAAGGACATCGACCCCGAACGCATCGGACTCGCCGGCGCGAGCCAGGCCGGCTGGATCATCCCGCTCGCGGCGTCGCGCTCCGCCAGCGTTAAGTGGATGGTGATCCTCTCCGGACCCGCCGTCAGCGTCGGCGAGGAAATCAAATACTCCGAACTCGCGGGCGAGGACCCCGGCTCCCGCAAAGGTCTCAGCGACGCGGAGATCGAAGCGGAGATGAAGAAGTGGACCGGCGCCCGCGGCTACGATCCGGTGGCGACCCTCGAGAAGCTCACCGCGCCTTCCTTCTGGCTGCAGGGCGAGAAGGACCGCAGCATCCCTCAACCGAAAACGCTCGCGACCCTGGAACGAATCCGCCAGCAGGGCCGCCCGATCACGGTCTTCGCCATCCCCAACGCCGATCACGGCCTGCGCGACGTCACTACCCGCCAGCCGTTCCATTACTGGCCGCCCACCTACCGCTGGCTCCGGGAACGAAGCGTGATCGCCAAGCTGCCCTCCGCCTCAAATCCGTAGTTGGGCCAGAATGTACTTCCACGCGTCCAACTCCAACGGAGGATGCGGGTAGATCTCCCGGCGAGCTTCCCAATCGTAGAACCGCCGCAGAAACTCCAGAAACTCGCCCTCCGCGCGGAAGGTCAACCGCTCTTCGCTTTCTCCGAAATCCTGCCGCACGAACACGCCGGATTGAAAGCTGATGTTGGCGCCGCCTTCCTTGTGCGCGGTCGAGAATCGCCGCCCGTTCCGCAGCCCGCTCAGGATCTCCTGCTGAATCTCCGCGACGCCGGTTCGATCCTCGCGGCGGCGGCGATCCTCCGCCTCCCTGTCCACCGCGATCGCCATTGCCCGGCGGTACGCTTCGGGTGAGCCCCGCCATGCCGGCTCGTCCGCTGTCCATTCCATTTCGCGCAACCAGTAGTCGAAGGCCCGCGTGGCATCCTGTTGCAGCTTCTCCGGCTTCACCCATTGCCGCGGCGCGTTCGCCAGAAGGTGCAGGCGCAACAGGAGCTTGCCCTCGGCCGCCCCGCGTAACGTCAGCTCCAGGCGGTAGCGGTTCGGCGCTACCGCGTTGTCTCCGCGGTACACGAGCACATCGCCAGCCGCTGTGTCGCGCTCCAGCAGCGTCGCGGTCCGCTTCTCCAGCCCGTGCTTGAACTCAAAGGCATCCCGCGCTGTCACCAGATAGCGGGTCCATTCGAAGCTCCACTCGTCCGGATTGCTCATCAGGCGAACCTCGAGCGCGCCAGATAGTAAAGCTTCTCCCAGCCCGGCAGCCGGATGCGGCGCGACAGGACATCATAACCGGAAGCCTCGATGCGTTCGAGCAACCGCCGGTAAATCGCGATCAGCGCCCGCAGCGACGCCCGCGATTCGGGATGCACCAGGTCCACCAGCGGCCGCGACGCCTCGTAATACTCGCGAGCCCGCGCCGCCTCGAAGCGCATCAACTCCCGGAACTCCGGCCCGCCGGTGAACCCGGTCACGCCGAACCGCCGCAGATCCTCCGCCGGAAGGTACACGCGGCCCAGTTCCGCGTCTTCCTTCACGTCCCGCAGGATGTTCGTCAACTGAAACGCGATGCCGCACTTCTCCGCCAGCTCCAGCGCTCGCCGGTCCTCGAACCCGAAGATATGAATGATTGTCAGGCCCACCACCGACGCCACCTGATAGCAGTATCGGTACAGCTCGTCGAAGGTCTCGATCCGCCGCGGCTCCAGGTCACTCGAAACGCCGGCGATCATCTCGTGAAAATACTCGTGCGGGATGCCGTAGCGGCGCACCGTGTCGTGAAACGCCGGCCACACCGGGTGCGAATCCACCTGCCCCGCCAGCGCGCCGTCCAGGTCCTGCTTCCACCGCGCGATCGCACCCGCCCGGTCCGCGATCTCCAGGTCATCGCTCAGGTCGTCGCAGTAACGCATGAATGCGTATACCGCACACATCGCTTTGCGGCGATCCGCGTCGAGCAGCAGAAACGAATAGTAGAAATTCTTGGCGCGGCTGCGCGCGATTCCGGTGCAGTACTCGTAGGAAGCGGTAAGCGTCATGCCGCGCGGGAAAACGTCTGCCGCACCAGCGTGCCCAACAGCAACGTGACGCGTTCCATTTTGGAGATCGCCGGGCGCCGCGTGAGCACGTCGTAATTCAGGCGCTCGATCTTCTCCAGGATCTTCATGCCGCCGCGACTAAACAGCTCGATGTCCACCGCCAGCCGCCGATCGAGCATGCCCGCCAGGGGCAAGCCCTCTTCGAAAAGCTTGCGCGCGGTGCCCACGCACTCCCGCATCGCGCCCGCGAACTTCCCGTCGAAGCGCCGCCGCGCGATCTGCTCCACGTCCGCCCCGTGCCTCGCGAGAATATCCAGCGGCATGTACACGCGATTCTTCGCGAAGTCCACCGTCACGTCTTGCCAGAAGTTCGCCAGTTGCAGCGCCGTGCAAGTCGCGTCGGAAAGCGCCTGCCGCTCCGCGTCGCGATACCCGCACAGGTACAGCACCAGCCGGCCCACTGGATTGGCCGAGTTCCGGCAGTAGCCAAAGAGTTCGTTCCAGTTGTTGTAGCGCGTCACGGTCTGGTCCTGCTCGAAGGCGGTGATCAGGTCCTCGAAAGGACTCGCCGGAAGCTCATGCCGCAGCGCCGTCTCGCGCAATGCGACGAACACCGGATGCGACACATCGCCGCGGTACATCGCCTGAAGTTCGCGGCGCCACCAGCGCAGCAGTTCCAGCGATCGCGCGGTGTCCCCGATCTCGTCTCCGAGATCGTCGGCCCACCGGCAGAACGCGTACACGTTGTAGAATTCCTGGTGCAGCCGCTTGGGAAGCAGGAAGCTGACCACGTGGAAGTTTTCGTAATGCGCCGTCGCCAGCCAGCGCGTGTACGCCAGGGACTCTGGCGGCATCCAGCGGCGTTGCATCGCCTCCGCGCTGTCGACGAAGTCCTTGGGCGCCAGCAGGGTCACGGGATGATGGCGGTCTTCATGTGCCCGTTATGGCTCATGAGATGCTTCATCACATCCAGCAGGTTGTGCAGCGGCTCCACGCGATTCACGAAATCGCGCGCGCGGATCTCGCCGTTGATGATCAGCTCCAGCGCCTTGCGGATCAGCCGCGGCGTATGGTGGAAGCTCGCCTTGCAGGTGATCTCCGAATAGTGGAGCAGGTTGGTGTCCAGGTTGATGGTGGTGTCGGTGGGACATCCGCCGAAGAAATTCACAATCCCGCCGCGGCGCAGCAGCCGGACCGCGAGCTGCCAGGCGTCCGGATGCCCCACCGCCTCGATGGCCACGTCCACGCCGCGCCCGCCGGTCAGCGCTTTCACCGCGCCGGTGATGTCGTCACCCTCGCCGTTGATAATGCCTTCGTCCGCGCCGATCTCGGTGGCCCGGTCCAATTGCCACTGCCGCCGCCCGATGGCGATCACGCGCGCGCCGAACACCTTCGCCAGCCTGACAAACATGCAGCCGATCGGACCCAAGCCAATCACCGCCACGTTATCGCCGGGTCGGATCCCCGTCTCCTCCACGCCATGCAGCACGCAGGCCAGCGGCTCCACCAGCGCCGCGTCCTGATAGCTGATGTGATCGGGAATTACGTGCAGGTTTTTATCCACGATCCGCGACGGAATCCGGATGTACTCCGCGTAGGCCCCGTTGTTGAACAGCAGGTCCTCGCACAGGTTCTCCTTGCCGCGCGTACAGTAGAAGCACTCCCCGCAGGGCGCCGAGTTGGCCGCAACCACCCTCTGGCCCAGCCGCGACGGGTCCACGCCTGCCCCGAGTCCTACAATGTCGCCGGCAAGCTCATGCCCGAACAGCGCGGGCGGCACAATCATCCGCGCGTGGTACCCGCGACGGAACACCTTCACGTCAGTGCCGCACGTGAGCGCGGCCTTGACCCGCACGAGAACATCCCCCGCTTCGAGTTGCGGGACTCCGACCTTCTCGATTTCGAGGTGTTCCCTGCCGTAGAGTACGGCTGCGGTCATGTGTTGAGTCACTTATCGAGACCTCTGTGGCTGAACCATTATTTTCAATGATTTCTCGCCGGGATGCAACGCAAGCCGGATGCCGTCGAGAATCGCGTCCAGAGGCACCCGGTGGCTGATGAGCTTCTCCACGGGCAGTTCTCCGGAGAATACCATTTCCGCGGATTGCCGCTGCAGGTCCACGGACGCGCTGTAGGAGCCCAGCAGGGTCCTTTCCCCCACGCAGATATCGGCCCCCGAAACTTCAATCCGCTCGGTCTTGGAAGTCTGTGCAAACAAGAGGATACTCGCTCCGGGACGGGAGCAGCGCGCGGCTTGCTCCACGATGCCTGGGGCGGATGCCCCCACAATTACCTGATCCGCGCCTCTTCCCTCGGTAAGCCGCCGGATATGCTCTTCGAATCCTCCGTCACGCGGGTCCCACGCCGATTCCGCCCCGAATCCCACAGCCAGGTTCCGCCGATGCTCGATCGTGTCCGTAACCACCGTGGTTGTCCGCCAGCGATTCAGCATCATGGTGAAGATCAAGCCAATGGGACCCTGTCCCAACACTGCAACCACATCGCCCGGCCGCGGGTCCATTTGGACTACAGCTTTCAGGCACGTATTCACCGGCTCGACAAAGCTGGCGGCCTCGAAGGAAACCCCGTCCGGTATCTTCTCGACGCCGCGCTCGACGATCCAGTCCATCACCCGCACGTACTCGGCGAATCCGCCGCCGGCGGGTTCGAATCCCGCGGTCACTCCGACTTGCTTATAGACCGGACACTGCGCATATAGTTTCCGCTCGCAGTAGAAGCACCGGCCGCAAGGGATGTGATGGAACACAAGCACCCGGTCACCGGGTAAATATTTCGTTACAGCGGAGCCGACGGCTGCCACGACCCCCGCCGTTTCGTGGCCGTAGATGCGGGGTCCGGGCAGCAGGTTGTACTCGATCTTCTTCAGATCGGTGTGGCAGATGCCACAGCTCTCCACGCGGATCAGGATCTCGCCGGGGCCGATCTGCGGCGTGGACACGGACTCCACCTCGATCCGGCTCTCGCCCTGATAAACCGCGGCCCGCATGGTGGCGGGCGGTGCGCTAGTCAAAACGGCAGTGGACAAGAAATTCCCCCAGATTCTTCGACGCAAGGCGAGCATTTCGCCCCAAGCGCAGCAGGCCCGGCATAGCCGCCGGCCGCGCGGCCGCGGCGGCGGCGATCCGGCCCACCGCAAACCGTCCCGCGGCGTCGCGCAAGACGTTGAAATCGAGCGGCATATCCTCATCCGATGTATCAGAAACCGCGCGGATGCAGGAGAACGGAACTCCGGCCGCGCGCGCGACCTCCGCCACCCCCGCCGCCTCCATCTCCACCGCGATCGCGCCACTTTCCCGCGCCTGATGCTTCTCCTCGCGGGTCACCGCGACGCGATCCGCCGACAGGATCGGACCGACGTGAAATGGCGCGCCGGAGCGCGGCAGAACCGCCGGAAAACGCGACCGCCCACCCGCCCCGATCACTTCCGGCGCGGCGACGATGTCACCCACCGCCAGCGTGTCCGCCAGCGCCCCGCAGGTCCCCATGCTGATCACCCGATCCACGTTGCCGTTCCCCAAGCCTGATCGCACGGCTTCCGCCGCCAGCGCCGGCCCTGCGCCGTTAGCGGCCAGAATCCACGTCCGCCCGTCCACCTCACAAGCCGCCAGCATCGCGATCCGCGAGTCGAGCTTCTTCCAGCCCGCCGCCAGCCTTCGCAACCCGTCAAACTCGCGACTCTCGGCCGCTACCAACAACCATGTTTCCACTTTCCTCGTATCCATTGGCGCGGAACCAGTCCACCGCGCGCTCCAATGCGGCGGACGCGCTGCCCGGCTGATACCCGAGTTCCCGCGCGGCTTTCGCGTGCCGCACAAACATCTTCTTCCTCGCCATCCGGACCGCTTCCAGAGGCGCGCGCGGCTCTCGCCCGGTCAGCGAGCCCCATCCCGTCTCCACCGCCGCCGCTGCGTAAGCGATCGCGTACGGAATCCGCACGCCCGGCGCGGCCATTCCCGTAATACTTTCCAGACGATTCAAAATGCCGTGCAGCGTCAGATTTTCGGCGCCCAGGATGTAGCGCTCTCCCGTCCGCCCCCGCTCCAGCGCGGCCAGGTGGCCCCAGGCGACATCGCGCACATCCACCAGGTTCAGCCCGGTGTCGATGTAAGCAGGCATGCGGCGGCGGAGGAAATCCAGAATGATCCGCCCGGTCGGCGTGGGCTTGAAATCGTGATCGCCCACCGGAGCGGTGGGATTCACGATCACCACCGGCTTGCCCTCGCGCGCGAACTCCAGCGCCGCTTGTTCGGCCAGGAACTTCGAACGCTTGTAATGACCCGTCATATCCGCGATCGACACCGGCGAATCCTCATCGCCAATGCCGTCCCGCGGCACTCCCATACAGCCGACCGTGCTGGTGTACACCACGCGGTCGGCGCCCGCGGCGATCGCGGCCTGCAGCAGATTCCGTGTGCCGTCGACGTTCGACTGATACAGCACCCGCGGATCGGGCGTCCACAAGCGGTAGTCGGCCGCGACATGAAACACCTGGCCGCAACCCGCCGCCGCGCGCGCCAGCGACTCCGGATCGCGCAGATCGCCGGTCACCGGCTCGGCGTCGAGTTCCCGCAGGCGGCTTTGCGGCCGCACCAGCGCGCGCACGCGATGCCCCCGCTCGGACAGCAGCCGCGCCACGTGCCAGCCCACGAAACCGGACGCACCCGTGATCAGCGTCGGCTTCACGATGCGGCTCCGGCCCGGATCTTGCGGAACTCCGCCAGCGCCAGTAGCGGATAAGAGACGCGGTATTGGTGATAGGACAAATAGAACACGTTCGGGAAGCCGGTTCCCGTGGCGGCGGCCTCCGCCCAATCCCCCTCCTCGCGCTGCGTCGCGATCAGATACTCCACGCCCTTCTGCACGCTGATCGAAGTGGTATCGCCCGACGCCAGCAGCCCCAGAATCGCCCACGCCGTTTGCGAAGGCGTGGACGCCGCGGGGACGAACGTTCCTCGCGCGTAGCTTTCGCAGCTTTCCCCCCAGCCGCCGTCGGCGTTTTGAATCGACCGCAGCCACTCGCCGGCGCGCAGAATGTAAGCTTCCCGATCGCTCTCGCCCGCCGCCGCCAGACCCCGCAAGGCGAAGCACGTGCCGTAGATGTAATTCACGCCCCAGCGCCCGCTCCAGTTCCCCTCCGAGGTCTGCGACGTCTCCAGGAACTTCACGGCGCGCCGGATCCCCGGCGACGCTTGCGCGCAGCCCGTCCGGCACAGCGCCTCCACCACGCGGCCCGTGATGTCCGGACACGCCGGGTCGAGCATCGCGTTGTGATCCGCGAACGGCACCCAGGACAGCGCGTGCGAATCGTTGTCCACGTCAAAGGCGGCCCAGCCGCCGTTCTTTGACTGCATCCCCAGCAGCCAGTTCACGGCACGCTTCTCCGTTGCCGCTTGCGCCGCCGCGTCCGTCGCTTTCCAGTTCGAGAGCGCCAGCAGGACCATCGCCGTGTCGTCGATATCCGGGTAGTAGTCGTTGGCGAACTCGAAATACCAGCCCGAGGGCTCCAGGTTGGGACGCTTGATCGACCAGTCGCCCTTGCGCCGCACTTCCTTGGTCAACAGCCAGCCAGCCGCGCGAGCGGCGGCATCGGCCTGCAAACCGCCCGCTTCCCCCAGCGCGAACCCGATCGTCGCCGTGTCCCACACCACCGAAAAACAGGGCTGGATGTAAAAGCCGCGCTCGTCGTCCACCAGCAGCGCGTCAAACTGCCTCTGCGCCTCCGCCCGGTCCTCATGAGCCGGATCCAGCCCGAGCAGATCCAGCGCCATGATGGTGTACATCATCGGCGGATAAATCGCGGCCAACCCGTCGGTGTAACGCGTCCGCGCGAGAATCCAATCCTTGCAGCGCGAGATCGCGTTGCGGCGCAGCGACGCCGGCCCCATCCGCTCCCAGCTCTTGAGAACGCCGTCCAGCTTCAGGAAGAAATTGCGCCAGGAGAACAGCCCGTGATCGTTGGCGAAAGCAAACGAGCCCCGCTCGGCAAAGAGTTCCGTCAAGCTGAAGCCCGCCGGAACCGGCCGCATCGGATTCAGGGAATGCACGATCGCCAGGGGAATCACAATGGCGCGGGTCCACGAGGACATCTCGTACAGGAACTTGCCCGCGAAAATCATTTCCGGCGGGACCGACGGCGTGTGCTCCCGCGGGAACAGCCCGAACAAGCTGAGGTTGATCTTGACGTAGCTGTTGGCCGCCTGCAGGCCGCCCAGCGCCAGAATGCGTTCCCGCAGCGTCGCCAGGCGGTCCTCCCCCGCTCCGGCCAATTTCAGCGCCGTGTACGCCTTGATGGACGCGCTCACATCGGCGGGACCGCCGGGATAGATCGCGAATCCGCCGTCCGAAAGCTGCCGCGCCAGGATGGACGCCGCCGCGCGTTGGATGCGCTCTCCGTTCGGCGGATTCCACGTCCCTTTCGCTTCCGGCGGATGCAGCCAAAGCTGCATCAGAATCCAGTCGGATTCGAGCGTTGCATCGGCCGTGAGATCGAACCACCAGTATCCGCTGCGATGCTGCCGCCGGATGAGGTACTCCGAGGCCTTTCGGATCGCTTCGAGAGCGCCCGATAGAACGGGGTCGGCGACTTGAACTCCAGCGTTCACTGCTCAGGATGGGTGCTACGCACGCGCGATGGTGTGCAACTGAACCACGCGCTCCAGGGCGGCCGGCAATTGGAAGCGGACGTCCTCTTCCTTGATTTCCATCTCCTCGAACACGCTGAAACCGAAGCGGTTCCGAAGTCCGCTGACCAGCTCTTCCACCAGGTTCTCGGGAGCGGAGGCGCCCGCCGTGACCGCGACGGTGCGGACGTTGGCCAGCCAGGCCGGCTGCACTTCGCTGAGATCGTCAATCAGATACGCCGGAACTCCCGACTTTTCACAAACTTCCACCAGGCGGCGCGAGTTGGAGCTGTTCTGCGAACCCACCACCAGCAGCGTCTGGCAAAGCGGCACCACCGCCTTCACCGCCACCTGCCGGTTCTCGGTCGCGTAGCAGATGTCCTGAGCCGAGGGACCGGCAATCTTCGGGAACCGCTCCCGCAGCCGCTTCACGATGTCGGCGGTTTCGTCCAGGCTCAGCGTCGTCTGGGTGATAAACGCGGTCTTCTCGGGGTCCGAAACGTTCAACCGGTCCACGTCTTCGACGTTCTCCACCAGCACGGTGGATTCCGGCGCTTCGCCCATCGTGCCCTCGATCTCTTCGTGACCGCTATGTCCAATCAAAACAATGGTATAGCCGCGCTTGGCGAACTTCACGGCCTCCAGGTGAACCTTGGTGACCAGCGGACAGGTGGCGTCGATCACCTGCAGTTGGCGCTGTTTTGCCTCGTTCCGCACCGCCGGCGATACACCGTGCGCGGAGAAGATGACGCGAGCGCCTTCCGGCACTTCTCGCAGCTCATCCACGAAAATCGCGCCCGCCGCCCGCAGTTCGTCCACCACGTGGCGGTTATGCACGATCTCCTTGCGGACGTAGATCGGCGCGCCATAGAGATCCAGCGCGATCTTCACCACGTCAATGGCCCGCACCACACCGGCGCAGAAACCACGGGGACGCAACAGGATTACGCGCTTTTCGCTAACTGTTTGTGAGATCTGGGCGTCCGTGGACATAAGGCACTGCTATTATACCAGCCGCTCCCGCGCGGGAAACCGATTGTTCATCGAGTGGCGAAGGGAACGGGTCAAATGGCACGTCAAGCGCTTCACAGCCTGGACTTCTGCTCCCGCGCCGCCGCCTGAGCCAGTTCATCGCAGCGATTATTATCCTCATGGCTGGCGTGACCCTTGGTCCAGTGCCACTCGATCTTATGCCGCCCGGCAAGGCTGTCCAGATCCATCCACAGGTCCTGATTCAGCACCGGTTTCTTGTCTGCCGTTTTCCAGCCATTACGCTTCCAGCCATGGATCCACTGCGTCATGCCGTTCTTCAGGTACTGCGAATCGGTGGTGAGATCGACGACGCAGTCTTCCTTCAGCGCCCGCAGACCCTCCACCGCGGCCGTTAACTCCATGCGATTGTTCGTGGTATGCGGCGACCCGCCGGATGCCTCCCGCTTCCGGTCCTGGAAACGCAGAATGTAGGCCCATCCGCCGGGGCCGGGGTTGCCCAGGCAGGCCCCGTCTGTAATGAGTGCGACTCGTTTCATGTGCGAAGTCCCCTATTGTCTCTTATGATGGAGGGGCAAGGTGTCAGAAGAATCTTCCAGACCCGCCCGGGCGCCCGGCGTCTCCACCGGACCTGCGTCCGGACCACCGGGCCGCGTACTGCAGCCGGTGAGCGCGGAAGTGTTCGAAAAACGCCGCAACCGGCGCAATCTGCTGATCGCGGTGGCGGCCGTCGCCGGTGTCACCATTGCCTGGTTCGGCTACGACCGCTACACCGCCCCGGCCGAGGCGGCCAAGAGCCTGGACGCCGGGCTGCGCAAGCTGGCCGTCGGCGGGTATGTTGAAGCAACCAAAGAGTTTGACAGAACCATCCGGCGGCAGCCCGGGCTCACCGAAGCCTATTACCTGCGGGGCAAGGCGCACGCCGGGCTGCTGGATTGGAACAAATCGCTGGCCGACCTGACGGTGGCCGTCTCGCGCGAGCCCGATAACCCCAAGTACCGCATTGCGCGCGGGGAGGTCTACCTGCAGAACCGCGACCTCGCCCGCGCCATCGAGGACTACACCCGAGCGGTCGAGATCCAGCCCGGCTTCGCTGCCGGCTTCACCCAACGGGGAATCGCCTGGCGCCTTTCAGGCAATCTGGAACGCTCGCTGGAGGACCTCACCCGGGCGATCCGGATCGAACCGTCCTCGGATTGCTACTACGAGCGTGGCGCGACTTATCAGGCCGCGGGGAACCACGCCAAGGCCATAGAAGACTTCAATCTTTCCATAGAGTTCCGGCCCATGCACCCGCATCTGTACTACGCCCGTGCGCTGTCCCGGCGGGCCATCGGAGACCTACCCGGCGCGCGCGCGGATCACCAGAAAGCCCGCGAGCTCGACCGCAGATAAGGTCGATCCTCAGGCCGCGGCCAGCTCGCGTTCGAAGAACGCGTCCACGATGTCTAAAATCTGCGGCGCTTCCTGCGCCTGATAAATCGCCACGCGAAGTTTCGCGCCGTTGCGCACCCCGTGCGTGAAGTAGGTGGCGAACTGCTTCATCTTGCCCACCGCATCCGGCTGATCCTGATCGTGCAGCAGGTTGTAGTAGTGCTTCATGATGCCGTACCGCTCCCGCTCCTGCGGCGTGCGATAGCCGCCGGTGGCCAGGTAGTCGGCGATCTGCGCGAAAATCCAGGGGTTGGACGAAGCCGCGCGCCCGATCATCACCGCGTCGCAATTGGTTTCACGGTGCATCCGCACCGCGTCCTCCGGAGTGAGGATGTCGCCGTTGCCGATCACCGGAATTTTCACCGCATCCTTCACGGCGGCGATCCGGGTCCAGTCGGCGCTGCCCGAATAGCCTTGTTCCCGCGTTCGCGGGTGCAGCGCCACGGCCTGCAATCCGCGGTCCTCGGCCAGCCTGGCCATCTCGATCATCACCAGTTCGCGGTCATTCCACCCTGCCCGGAACTTCATGGTCAGCGGGATTTGAATGGCAGCGCGGACCTTGGTGAGTATCTCCTCCACTAGCGGCAGGTCCCGCAGCAACCCCGATCCCCCGTTGCATTTCACCACTTTGTTCACCGGGCAGCCGAAATTGATGTCCACGATGTCGAAGCCGAGGTCCTCGCAGACGCGGGCCGCTTCCGCCATCACCTCGGGATCGGACCCAAAGAGCTGGGCCGAGATGGGGCGTTCCTCGGGCTCGAAGACGAGGTACCGGAAGGTGCGGGTCATCTTCTTTGCTTTGATCGACTTGACCACCCCGTGCGAGCTGGTGAACTCGGTCATCATCAGGCCGCAGCCGCCCTGCGCGCGGATCAGGCGGCGAAATACCGTATCCGTGACGCCCGCCATGGGCGCCAGCACCGTCGCCGGGGCGATGGTATGCGGGCCGATCGCAAACGATTTCGGGAATAACGACACTCTTTCTCATTGTAACGGGATTCGGGCGCGATCCATCCAAATGGCGATGAACCCCAAGGTGCTGCTCGGATTTGTCGGAAGCCTGATCTTCACGGGCAGTGTCATCTGGTTCACCGGGCGAGCCACGGAGCCGCCTCCGCCGGTACCAGCAGAGCCCGCGACGGTTGTGACCGAACCGCAGCAGGTGAAGCCGGTTCTCCCCGTGGATCCCCAGCCGGAAGCACCGGTGCGGGCGAAGCCGATCGAGCCCTGGCCCATTCCGAAACGGGAGCCGCGAAATTACCGCGCGGCCGCGCCGGTGGCAACGCCGCAGGTCGTCGCAAAGGCCGAACCCGTCACGCAGCCGGTGTCACCCGCGCCGGTAGCTCCACCGCCACCAGCTCCGGTTGCCGTTCCGTCGGCGGCGCCAGTTCCGGAACCGGTGCGAAGTGAGCCCGCTCCGCCTCCCGCGCGAGTTCCGGCCACCGTCACCATTCCGGCGGGCATCCTGCTGAACGTCCGCCTGAACGAAACGATCTCGTCGGAGCGCAACTCCGCCGGCGATGCGTTCTTCGGCGAACTCGATCAGGACCTGGTGGTCAACGGTTTCGTCATCGCCGAAAAGGGCGGGCGCGTGGAAGGCAAGATCGTGAGCGCCACGCCCGCCGGGCGCGTGAAAGGCGTCTCGCGGATCTCGCTGGAGCTGCTGCGCATGAAAACGTCGGACGGGCAGTTGGTGGAGATCCGAACGGCGGAGTTCGAGAAACAGGGCGAAACGTCGCGCAAGGAAGACGCGATCAAGGTCGGCACCGGGGCTGCCATCGGCGCGGCCATCGGCGCGATTGCCGGTCGTGGAAAAGGCGCGGCCATCGGCGCAGCCGCCGGCTCCGCCGCGGGCGGCGGACTGGTGCTGGCGACCCGAGGCAAGCCTGCCGAACTCGATGTCGAAACGCGCATCAGCTTCCGGCTGGAACAGCCGGTTACGCTGACGGAAAAGATCAAGTAACGCTCGACGCGACCTACCGCCCCAAACTAGGCGTGAAGCAACGCCGCGTATTCTCGATTGAGGCCGTATCTGCGGGTCTTCCTGGCGGGATCCACCACCAGCAAAAAGCCATCGGCAACCCAAGCCATCAGCAGGTTGCGGGAAGCACGCTGTGAGATGCCGAACAGCGCCTCGATGTCGCGGCTTGTAATGAATTCGGCCGCCTTGAACAATTCGAGGGCTTTCCGCTGTCTTGGGTCGAGTTTCCTGAGCATGCCGGATTGGTCCAGCGCACCGGCGCCGGCAGCCTGTTGGGCGCGACGGCGTACGCTCTCAAAGCTCTCCGCCACGCCCTGACAGAAATACTCCACCCAGTTTGTGATGTCGGCTTCCGCGCGGCCCTGATAGTAATTGCGCGAGGGGCCGACGGCGAGCGCCTCATAATACTTTCCGAGGTTCCTTGCGTAGTACTCTTCGAGCGAGTACAGGCCCTTCAAGTCATAGCCGCCGAGATGCATGATCAGAGTTGCCAGGAGCCGGGCGGTTCGACCGTTTCCGTCGTAATAGGGGTGAGTGGTCGCAAACTGGTAGTGAGCGATTCCGGCGCGGATAGGACACGGCAGCGACTGCTTCTCCGACCTGGTAATCCAGGCTACCATCGCCTTCATCAGCGGCGGCACATCCTTCGCCTCCGGAGGCATGTAGACAAGACCCCGGCTGCCGCTATCGCGGATTACGTTTTGGCCTTGACGGTAAGGCGATGGTTTAGCCCGTCCGCGCCCTTCGGTCATTACCAGCGCGTGCAGGATCTGAATGTGCGACTCGGACACAGGAGTGCCCCGGGCCGCGATCTGTTCCACTTTCTGAAGCGCCGCGTAGTAGCCGAGCACTTCCTTTTCGTCTCGCTCGCGCCCGGCAAAATGCTGTTGCTCTTCAATGACCTTGCCCACCTGTTCCTGAGTCAGGCGGTTGCCCTCGATCATCGTCGAGTAATGGGCGGAATGCAGGCGGGCAGTTTGACGCAAGCTGGCAAGTACGGACGGCGTAATCGGTAAGTCCTGCACAGCCTGCTTTGCAGCGGAGATCCGCATGAGAAAAGTGGCAAGCCGCGGCGTGATGGAAAACCTGGGATCGAAGGGCATTTTATCGGCAGTTTGTCGGCACAGATGACTTCCGTTATTGTGCCGTTAAACTGCCGTTAAAGCAACCTACCGCGGCTCCAGCACGATCTGCGTCTGCGTCACCACCGCCAGCAACTTGGAACGGTCCTCGTTCAGCACCCGCGTAGTCCAGGTCATCAGCCGCTTGCCGCGATGCAGCGGCGTACATTCGCCGATCACCACCGAGCCTTCCTTCGCCGCCTGCAGGAAGTTGGTCTTGGATTCAATGGTTGTTGTGTTGTAGCCGGGCTGCAGGTTGGCGATCGTCGCGATGGCGCCCAGCGTATCCGCGAAGGCCATGATGGCGCCGCCATGCATCACGCCTCCGGGATTGCACAGCTCGCGGCGGACCTCCACGCGCGCCACCAGCCGGTCCTCGGTGATCTCCAGCATCTTGATGCCGAGCAATCCGGCGAAGTATTGCTCGTTGACTTTCTCAAACCGTGCGATGTCCATAGAAAAAGGGGCAGGCTCGCCGTCAGGCAAGCCTGCCCCACATTGTCGCACCGAGTCCTTAGAGAATTTCCTCGGACCAGTTCTCGAGAACCGCTTTCACCTTCTGGCAGAACTGATCGCCCATCGCGCCGTCGATCAGCCGATGATCGAAGGTCAGGGCGAGGTAGGCCATGGAGCGGATCGCGATAGCGTCCTCCACCACGACGGGCTCCTTCGTCACCGCGCCGACGCCGAGAATCGCAACCTGCGGCTGATTGATCACAGGAGTCGCGAAGATGCTCCCGAAGCTGCCGAAGTTGGTGATGGAGAAGGTGCCGCCCTGCACCTCATCGGGCTTCAACTGGCGGGAGCGGGCGCGCGCGGCGAGATCGGAGATGGAGCGCTGCAGGCCGACAACGTTCTTTTCGTCAGCGTTGCGAATTACCGGCACAATCAGGCCGTTGCCTCCGTCCAGCGCCACGGCGATGCCGATGTTGATGTCGTTGTGATAGAGGACCGACTTGGAGTTCATGTCGATCGACGAGTTCACCACCGGGAACTCGCGGAGCGCCGTCGCCGCGGCTCGGGCCACGAACGGCAGGAAGGTCAGCCCGAAGCCGTGCCGCGCCTGGAACTCGTCCTTCACGCGGGCGCGCAGTTTCGCCACCTTGGTCATATCGACCTTGTGTACGGTGGTGACGTGCGCCGAGGTCTGCTTGGAAAACACCATGTGCTCGGCGATCTTCACGCGCATGTTGGACATCGGTTCCACGCGAACGCGAGGTCCGGCGGAGGGCGCCGGGGCGGAAGCAGCGGCGTATACCGGGGCCGGGGGCTGTGCCGGAGGGGGCACCGGAGGGGGCACCGGAGCCACGGCCACCTGCGCGGGAGGAGGAGGCGGAGGAGGAGGCGGCTGCTGCGCGGCGGGCTGCGCCGGCGCGGTTCGCCGCGCCAGGTGCTGATCGAGGTCCGCCTTGGTGATGCGTCCGCCGATGCCGCTGCCCTGCACCGCGCTGAGATCGATGTTATGCTCGCGCGCCATCTTGCGCACCAGGGGCGACAGGGGCGCGCCGCCCCCCGCTGGTTCCGCTTCCGCGGCGGGAGTTGGCGGAGCCGGAGGAGGAGGTGGTGGTGCTGCTGCCTGAACCGGAGGCGGCGGAGGCGGCGCCTGCACCGGCGCGGGCTTGGGCGGTTCCGGCGCCGGAGCGGCAGCCGCGGGCGCCGGAGCTGCCGCACCCGCGCCATCCGAGAGTCGGCCCACCACGGTGTTGATGCCCACCGTCGCGCCTTCCTGCACCAGAACTTCGCTCAACACGCCAGCCGCGGGCGACGGAATCTCCGTATCCACTTTGTCGGTCGAGATCTCGAAGAGCGGCTCATCGCGCTCCACGCGATCGCCCGGCTTCTTCAGCCACTTGGTCAGCGTGCCTTCCACAATGCTTTCGCCCATCTGGGGCATGATCACATCGGTCATAGATTCTCCGTGTTCTCCAATCTCCAGCCGAATACGCCGCTAAACGACGCCTTCAGCGCCTGAATCACTTCCTCCCGCGACGCTTCACAGCCCAGCGCGCGCAGGGAAGTAACCGGCTTTGTCAATCCGCACGGCACAATGTGCCGGTAATAATCCAAATCCGTCGAAACGTTCAATGCGAACCCGTGCGTGCTCACCCAGCGGCTCAGGTGAACGCCGATCGCGGCGATCTTGCCCGCTCCGGTCCACACCCCCGTCTCGCCCTTGTGCGGCGATCGCTCCGCCCGGATCCTGAAGCCCGCCAGGGCTTCGATCAGCGCCTGTTCGATGCCCCGCACATAAGCTCCCACGTCCCGCTTCCATTCTCTCAGATCGATGATGGGGTAACCCACAACCTGCCCCGGCCCGTGGTAGGTGACATCGCCCCCGCGGTCGGTTTCGTGCACCTCGATACCCAGCCGATCCAGGAGCGCTAGCGGCGCAAGCACATTGCCTTCCCGCGCGTTGCGCCCCAGGGTGATCACGTGCGGATGCTCCACCACCAGGAACTGATCGGGAATCTCGCCCAGCTTGCGCCGCTGCTCCAGCGTTTTCTGGAGATCGTAGGCGACAGCCCAGCGCATCAGCCCCAGATCGCGGAAATGGCACGGCCGCTGCGCGAGCGAATCGCGTGCGGCGGCAGCCATCTCGTCCGGCAGGGTCATGGGATCAGCGGGCGGGCAGGACCGGCTCAAATATTGATCGCCAGCCCGTGTACGTTGTTGAATGCTTCGCCCACGGTCTCGTACAGCGTGGGGTGCGCGTGGATGGAGCGCATCATTACGTCCACCGTGGCCTCGGCGTCCATCGCGGTAACCGCTTCGCCGATCAGTTCGTAAGCCTCGGGTCCAATGATGTGCACGCCCAGAATTTCGCCGAACTCGTTGTCGGCGACGATCTTCACAAAGCCGTCGTGGCTGTCCAGAATCGAAGCCTTGGAGTTCGCCAGGAAGGGGAACTTGCCGACCTTAACGTCGTAGCCCAGCTCACGAGCCTGCTTCTCGGTCAGCCCTACCGAGCCGATGCCCGGTTCCGTATACGTCGCTCCGGGGATTCGCGACTTGTTGATCGGATGCACCGGCTTGCCGGCGATATGATCCACGGCCACCATGCCCTCGGCGGTGGCGACGTGCGCCAGTTGGGGCGTTCCGGCGACGATGTCGCCGATGGCGTATACTCCAGGCTCGCCGGTACGCTGGTTCGCATCCACGACCACGAAGCCCCGATCCAGGGCGACCTTCGTGCCCTCCAGTCCGAGGTTCTCCGTGTTCGGCTTGCGGCCGATGGCCACCAGCAGGCACTCCGCTTCCATCGTCTCCGTCTTGCCGTTGCCGAAAGTCACGTCCAGGGCGATCCCGCTGGCGGTTTCACGCACGTTGGACGCCTTGGAGTTGGTTTCGACGCGGATGCCCTGCTTTTTGAACACGCGCTCCAGTTCCTTGGAGATCTCCTCGTCCTCCACCGGCACAATGCGCGGCATCATCTCGATTACCGTGCACTTCGTGCCGAAACGGTTGTACATGTTGGCGAACTCGACGCCAACCGCTCCCGCGCCCAGCACCAGCATGGACTCGGGGACCTCGGTCAGGTTCAGAATCTCGATGTTGGTCAGGATGCGACCGCCGGGCTGCAGTCCCGGCAGCATCCGCGCTTCCGAACCGGTCGCTAGGATAACGTTCTTGCCTTCCAGGGTTTGCTTGCCTTGCTCCCCGGTTACTTCGACGCGTCCGGGTCCGGCCAGCCGGCCAAAACCCTTGACAACGTCAACCTTATTCTTCTTCATCAGGAAGTCGACGCCCTTGGCCTTCTTGGCGACAATCCCGTCCTTATTTGCCTTTGCGCCCTTCAATTCGAAGCGCGGGTTGTCACAGTGGATTCCCTGCGATGCGCCGTGCTTCATGTACTCCCACACACCGGCGGTGTGCAGCAGCGCCTTGGTGGGAACGCAGCCGACATGCAGGCACACGCCGCCCAGCTTCGGGTCCTTTTCAATCACGGCTGTTTTCAGGCCGTACTGCGCCGCTCGAACGGCCGTGGAGTAACCTCCGGGGCCGCTCCCGATTACGATCACATCGTATGTCATGGGGGTGAACTTCCAGTCTACCATTGGGATGCGCGGGGAACGGGAAAGTCGCAGGGCGCGCGACCGCCCCTCACCACACCCGGCACGCGGGACCCGAGCTTAACGGCAGCCCCGCCCCGCACGCGAATACCTTTCGGAATTCCGGCAGGTTGGACACGCCGGTGTTGACCCGCCGCCGCGCCGGCGTGAACGGACGCATGCGAGCCCGCTCCCGCGCCGCGACCTCCAGTTCGGCCTCGCACCAGGTCTGCGCCCAGGCCAGCAGGAAGCGCTGATCGCCGGTGAAGCCGCCGATCCGGCCGGGCGCCTTCGGCCGAGCGATCCAGGCGAACAGCAGTCCGGCCTGATCGGCCACATCGTCCGGCAGCGTTTCGCGAGTGCCCATCTGCTTCTCCAGGCACTCCGTCGCGGCCGGAACCGGCTCGATCAGCTTCGACAGCTCGCGCGCGATCAGCGCGCCGGCCGATCCGTAACTCCCCGGTCCGGACCCGGAGTAGAACGGCGGCTGCAGCAACCCCGCGGCGAACACCAGCGTGTTCGTTTCCGGATCGTAGGCGGCATCGGGCGCCGCCGCCGGGATCGCCGGAGGCTCGGGTTGGCGCGTGCCGCCGATCCGGCGCAAATCCCGCCGCCAGTCGGATTCGTTGGCGCGCAGCAGGTTACCCAACGCATCCGCGCGGCTGATCGCGAAGTCGTCATCGGGCGCGGCGGCGGACTTCCCGATCCGGAATTGCAGCGATGCCAGGCGACGCCGGGATTCGGCGCGAGCCTCTTCCGAGAGCCAGCCAAATTCCGGAACCCTCGCGTCCAGCGCGGCGGCGATCTCCCGCGCCATCCGCGATGCGTGCGCCGCGTCCGGCAGCGCCTTCGCCAGGAACAGCCGGTCCGTCGCTTCCGGCAACTGCCGTTCCACCAGGCCGGCGCAGCGTTTCCAGCGGGGCATCAACTCCCGCTCGCCCAGCAGCGTCCGACCGTAGAACGCGAAACTCTCCTGGTCGAATCTCGCCGGCAGCAGCGACGCCGAATCCCGCAGCAACGCCCATGCGAAGTAGGCTCGCCATGCCTCCATCCCGGTCTCGAGAAGCAGGCGGTTGATCTGCCTGACGAACCCCGGCACGGAGATGTTCACGGTTTCGAACGGAGGCGCGCCGGCGGCCTTCAAGTACGCCTCGAAGTTGAACTCCGGCGCCAGCGCGAAGGCCTCCTGACGGGGCATGGGGTTGTAGATCCGAGCCGGATCCTGGCGCGATGCTTCATCCAGCGAAGCCTGCGCCAGCGCTGCTTCCAATCGCACCACGGCCCGGGCCAGCGTCGCGCCCTGCGCCACCGTCACCCCGCCCAGCAGCAGCATCCGCTCCACGTGAGCCTCGTAGCTGGTGGTCAGGCGGGTGTCCTGAAAATAAGCGCGGCGATCCGGAAGCCCCAGCCCGCCTTGATCGATCACCGCGTTAGTCCGGGCGGCGTCGTGCAGGTCGGGCTCGCTGCCGAAGCCGAACAGGGCATTGACCCCCGCGATGTGCAAAGCCGCCAGCAAAGACGGAATTTCGCGGCGATCCTTCAGCTCACGTATCCGCTGCAGCAGCGGAGCGATGGCGTTGAGGCCGTTGCTTTCGATTGCCGCCTGATCCATGCACGAGGCGTAATAGGTCCCGCCGCGCCCGGTGTCTTTCTCCAGTTGCGATCGCAGCAGCGCCAGATTACGCTCGCGAGCCTCATCGAATCGCGACCAGCGGGTACGGCCGCCGGTCAGTTGCGTGTTGCGAATCCAGCCGCCGCAGGCGAACTGATAGAAATCCGCGCAGGGGTCCGCCGCGCGATCGATCCATTTCAGCTCCTGCGCCGCCAGGCAGCACGGCAGAATCAGGAAACGGAGCAGCCGGTGCATTCCAGCTCAGTGTAAAACGGACGGGAATCAGCGAACCTTCGGCGTTGCAATGCGTTTCTTTCTTAGCTGCGTCCGACAATGATAGACTCCGGCCAGCAGGTAAACAGCGTGTCCCATTTTCGGACACCTTGCGGCTCGCGTCTTGTTGGAGCGAAACGAGATACTGATGGCGAAGGGTTTGCAGTCCATACCAGTGTGGAGCACATGTCCGGATCGGCTGCGATGACAGAAACTTTGCGTGCGGAGCCGCTTCGGGTACTGGTGTGCGACGACCAGATCGATGTGCGGGAGGCCTTGCGCCTGATGTTGAAAGGCGCGGGTTACAAGGCGGAAACCGCGGAATCTCCGGCCGCCGCGCTGGTCGCGGTGGATCGCCAGCAGTTCGACGCGATCCTGATCGACATGAACTACTCCCGCGACACCACCTCCGGCGAGGAAGGGTTGCAGTTGCTGAAGGACCTGCTGGAGCGCGAGGTGGAAGCGCCGGTGATCGTGATGACCGCGTGGTCCAGCGTGGACCTCGCGGTGGAGGCCATGCGCCGCGGCGCGGCCGACTTCGTGCAGAAGCCGTGGGACAACGCCCGGCTGCTGAACACCGTCTACAAGCAGGCGCAGCAGGCCGCGGATCGCACCCGGGCGGAGAAGGAGCGCAAGTCCGAACTCGACCTGGCGCGTCATGTGCAGCAGCGCCTGCTGCCGCAGAAGTTCCGCGAGCTGGAGACGCTGGCCTACAGCGGGCGCTGCATCCCGGCGCAGCAGGTAGGCGGCGATTACTTCGATTTCTTCGACTTCGGCGCGGACCAGTTAGGCTTCGTACTGGCCGATGTCTCCGGCAAGGGGATCGCGGGCGCGA
Organism: uncultured Solibacteraceae bacterium; assembly: GCA_964406035.1. Lineage (GTDB taxonomy): Bacteria > Acidobacteriota > Terriglobia > Bryobacterales > Bryobacteraceae > JAIEPW01. The sequence goes on from CAYOQB010000003.1 coordinate 29,982, forward strand.
TGCTGATGGCCAACTTGCAGGCCACTTTCCGCAGCCAGAGCGCGCTGGCGGTGCGGAATCCGGTGGCGATGCTGGAGAGCGTCCACAAGCTGTTCTACGCCTCCACCCCGACGCAGTTCTTCGTCACGCTGTTCTTCGGCATTTATGACGACCAGCGGCGGGAGCTGCGCTACGTGAACTGCGGGCATCCCGCCGCCCTGCTGGCGCGCGGCGACGGGACGCTGGAGAAGCTGGAGGCCGGCGCGTTGCCGCTGGCCATCTTCGAGGAGTGGAGCGGCGTCGAAGGCAAGGTGGCGATCGGCGCGGGCGACACGCTGCTCGCGTTCTCCGACGGCGCGATGGAAGCCGGCATCGAGGACGGCAAGGAACTGGGCGAGGAAGGCCTGGCGGGCGTCCTGCAAGCGCACGCGCGCGAGCCGGTGGAGGCAGTGATCGACGGCGTCATCCGCGCCGCCAACGCCATCAGCCACGATCATCTCGCCGACGACCTGACCCTGATCGCCTTACGCGGCCTGTAGCGCCGCTTCCAACTGCCGGATGTGGTTCTGGTCGTGCCCGGCCATGGTTTCCATGATGGTGCCGAGCTTCATGGTGCCCCGCTCAGGATGCGTAACCGGCTTCGCCATCTGGTCCGGCGTCAGTGATTTCAGCAGGCACAGATTCCAGTTGCGCAGCGCGGCGAACGCGGCCAGCGCGGCGGCGGCGTCACCCGTGGCATACCACTCCGCCCAGCGCGCCTGATCGAATGGCTGGATCACGTGATGATCCTCGGCCAATCCCTGCCGCAGCCGGAAGGCGAAGGCAATCTCGCAATCGGCCAGGTGGCAGATGATCTGCGCCGGGCTCCACTTGCCGGGCGCGAGGGGCACGCCGGCCCGGTCGCCCAACTGCGCCAGAAGGTCCGTCAACTTCGCCGGGGTGGCGGCGATGGAATCGATGGGATTCCCGCCGCCGACAAACGCGGCGTAGGGGTTCAATGCGGTGGTGGCCATGCATCTAGTCTGCACGCAAGACGGTCATCGGGTCCACCCGCGAGGCGCGAATTGCCGGAATTTGTGAGGCGAGAAGCGCCAAAATCGCGGCAGCCAGCCCGCTGGCGGCGAACACGGCCGGGTCCCACGGGCTGGCGCCGTGCAGGAAGGAGCCAAGCAGCCGTCCCGCCGCCGCCGCGCAGGCGAGGCCGAGGGCGATGCCCCACACCGTGGTTCGCAGCGATGCCAGCAGCACTTCCTTCCGGATGGTCGCCGCGTCAGCGCCCACGGCCATGCGGATTCCGAACTCGCGGCGGCGGCGCGCCACTCCATGCGACACCACGCCGAACAGCCCCGCGAAGGCGAGCAAGATGCCCAGCGCCGCCAGCCCGCCCGCGATCTGCGCCGGCATCCAGTCCCAGTACAGCGAATCGCGGACGTGTTCCTTCAGGGAAGTTTCACTAGACAGGCTGGCCTTAGGATCGATTTCGCGCAGCGCGCGGCGGATGGCCGCCAGCGTTCCCAGCGGTTCCCCCGCGGTCTCCACCAGCAGCGTGAAATCCTCGGAGGGCGATTGCGCGAACGGGAAGTACAGGAAGGGCTGCGCCTGCTCGTGCAGCCGGTTCACGGGGGCGTCGGCGCACAGCCCGACGATCTGAACGTCCTTGTCGCGAATGCGGATCACCCGGCCCACCGGATCCGCGGCGCCGAAGAATCGCTGGGCAAAGGCGCGGGTAGCGATCGCCACCGGAGGCGAACTCTCGTTGTCCCGCGCGGTGAAGGCGCGCCCTCGCTCCAGGCCCAGGTTCATCATCGAAAAGTAGCCGGGCGACACCTGGTTGAACTTCACGGGAACCGCTTCGGACTGTCCGGGGAGGATCACGTCGCGGCTGGCGCCGCCGCCCCAGCCGGCCATCGGGATCCGGCGCGCATAGCTGACCGCCTTTACGCCGGGCAGCTCCCGCACTTTCTCGGATGCCAGATCCAGAAGCTGCACGCGGGTGAGATCCTCGCGGGGGAAATAGCCCAGCGTGATCAGCAGGTTCTTGTTCTGCGCCAGCCCGGTGGGCTTGCGGCTGGAGTAGTCCAGGCTGCGCCACAGCAGTCCCGCGCCGGTCAGCAGCACAACGGAGAGCGCGATCTCGCCGATCACCAGAAGACGCGATCCCGCCAGGCGCGCGGATCCGCCGCCCGAGCTGCGCAGCACGCTGGTGATCTCCACTCGCGAGGAGCGCAGCGCCGGTGCGATGGCAAACAGCATGGTGGCCGCCACCGTGATCGCCACCGTGAACGCCACCACGCGGCGGTCCAGCAGGACATCGAAGCCGACCCATGAAGGGCCGGGCGGCATCAGCACCGGCGACAGCTCGATCAGCCAGGCGGTGAGCAGCAGTCCGAGCGCGGCGGCGGCGGCGGCCAGCAGCGATCCTTCGAGCAGCGACTGCCGGATCAACCTCCACCGGCCCGCGCCCACCGCCTGGCGGATCGCCAGCTCGCGGGAGCGCGCTTCACCTTGCGCCAGCAGCAGCGTGGCTACGTTGGCGCAGGCGATCAGCAGCACAATGGCGATGGGGGCCAGAATCAGCAGCGTTCGGCCGCCGGCCGTGGTTTCGAGGGGCCTCACCAGGAACTTCGTCAGGCGGTTCGTGTCGGGATAGGCCGCCGCCAGCCGCGCGGCGACGGTATCGGCCTGCGCGCGCACTTCGCTCACCGCCACGCCCGGACGCATCCGCCCGATCGCCTCGAAATGCCGCGCCCGGCGGCTTTCGAAATCGGCGGCGCCGCCAATCCGCGACCAGGAAACACGCGGCATCCAGATCTCCAGCGACATGCCGCGATCGAAGCCGCGAAACTCCCGGGGAAGCACTCCCACGACCCTGAACTGATCGTTCATCAGCCGGATGACCCTGCCGAGTGCCGCGGGATCGCCCTGAAACCGGCGCTGCCACAAGCCGTGGCTGAGAATCACCGGAGGTTCCGCCAGGCGCGCGTCCTCGGCTCTGTCGAACAATCTGCCGCGGCCTGCGCGCACGCCGGCGACATCGAAAAAGTTATCGGAAACGACTGCTACGGAAAGCGATTCTTCAAGCTCACCCAGGTGCAGTACGGTGCCGCGGCGGCTGATGGCGGCAACACCCTCGAGCGCGGCGACGTCACGCTGCAGATCGAGGTAATCGGGAAACGAGATCACTTCGCCGCGGCCGGAAGCGGGGTCGCGCACCACTTCCACCATCCGTTCCGGATCGGTGACGGCGAGCGGACGCAGGAACATCGCGTCCACCAGACTGAACACGGTGGAATTCGCGGCGATCCCCAGCGCAAGAGAGATAACGGCAAGCGCGGTGATGCCCTTGCGGGCGAGCAGTGTGCGCATTGCGTAGCGAAGATCGGGCCAGAGGTTCATTTGTACCCCTCCGCCTGTAGCATACCTCCGCGATGCAGCCTTGGTTACGGCTTCATGGTCACCAAAACCCGGCCGGGAACCAGACGGATTTGCCGGATGTTGTAGTCCAAATCAAACGGCTGGTTGATCTTCGCCTGCGGAAACAACGACAGGAAAAATGTGTCCACCAGGAAGTTCAAAACCGCGCCGCTCGCCGGGACGCGGGAGATCACCACCCGGTCCAGACGCACGGTAGCGCGCCCATTCTCCGACTGCAGCGAGACGTTCACCTGCAGGGGACGCTCTCCGCTGATGAGACGCTCGATGGTCCAGTGATACTGCACTCCTCGGGCGTGCTGCATGTTCAGGAAGTCGACCATCGCGTTCCCTTGCGCCGTTCCCGAACCCACCGTCACCCGCTGGCCTCGAATCCCCGCCGGAACCCAGAGCGGCACGTGCACTTTTGCAAAAGCAGTGATTTCGTCCTGGCTGAACGCGATCGTCGAGCCTGGAGCCGCCCGGCCTTCGGCAATCGCCTTCTGTTTATGGCGCGCGGACTTGTAAACAGCATCCTGCCCCAACAAAGTTGCCGCCGCAAGCAGGAAAATCAGGCCGCGCATATACCTTCAGTGTAGAATCACGATCATGCGAGCGTCGATCTGGAAAATCGCCATCATCCCGGTTTTGCTTTACTCGGCCACGGAGGGCGGCAAGCAGCCGATCACGATGACGGACCTGCTGAAGATCCGTAACGTCACCGATGTCGAGGTTGCGCGCGACGGCTCCTTCGCGGTGTACGCGGTGCGTTCGATTCACACTGCGATGAAAAATGGCGAGCCGGAGTACAGCTATCGCTCCAATCTCTGGTTCATCGATTTGAACGACGCGCAGGCCAAGCCGCTGCAGCTCACCTTCGGGGCTCGCACCGACGGCGCCTTCGCCATCAGCCCTGACGGCAGGCACCTGGCGTTCGTGAGGCGGGACGACGGGGCCGCGGAGCGCCCGCGCCAGCAGGTCTGGTTGTTGCCGCTCCAATCACCTGGCGAGCCCAAGCCGGTGACTTCCCTGGAAAACGGCGCGGGCAACCCGGTGTGGCGGCCGGACGGCAAGGCATTGCTGGTTGCCTCCGCGATTCCGGTCTCGAAGATCGAAGGCAAACCGCACTACGACCTGGAACGCCCCGGCCGCGAGTGGTTCGATTGGGATCGCGTGAAACCGGGCGAAAAGGACGCCAAGGTAGAGGCGCGGCCCGATGGCGATCGCAAGGCGATCCGCAACTGGCTGGAGAAGAACGCCTCCAAGGACAACCCCACGGTCATCAACCGCATCAATTTCATCGGCGAACAGGCTCTGACTCCGGAACCCACCGTCGCCTCTTTGTTCCTGATTGAACTCGGCGAGGGGAACAAGGCGACGCAGCTCAGCCGCGATTTCTACAGCCGCGGCGCTTATTCATTCTCGCCCGATGGCAAGCAGATCGTTTACAGCTCGACACCCCCGGTTACCACTCACCCGGACCGGCTGCGCCGCGCCTCTATCTGGATGATGAGCGCCGACGGAAGCGGCGCCCGCACCGTGCTGGACAACGAGGCCTGGTCCTACGGACAGCCCCGGTTTTCACCGGACGGCGCGTCGCTGTATTTCACTGCCTCGGAATCCGATCAGCCGGGGTTCCGTCAGGCGAAGCTCGGGCGCATGAATCTGGCGTCGAAGGAGATCGCCTGGCTGGCGCCGGACTGGAAGTCCGCCGTGGGTCCCTATCAGGTGGGCAGGGACGGCACGGTCCGGTTCACTTCGAACTGGCAGGGCGGCGAACCCCTGCTGGCGATCGAGAACGGCAGGACGGCAAGCTTGACCCCGGCGCAAACCGGTGTCGCGGCATTCGACGAGGGCGGCGGAAAAGTGGTCGCGGCGCTGATCAGCGTGCCCAATCCGAACGAGCTCTATCTGATCGGCAAGGACGGCAGGAGCAGGCAACTCACGGAGTTGAACTCCGGGTGGATCGCCAACAAGCTGATCTCGCTTCCCGAGGAGCGCTGGATCACTCGTTCGGACGGAGTCAAGGTGCAGTATTGGGTGATGAATCCGGTGAACAGCCAGCCGGGCAAGAAGTATCCCTGGGTGCTGGATATGCACGGCGGTCCCAGCGCGATGTGGGGTCCCGGCGAGTTCAGCATGTGGCACGAGTTTCAGTTGTTCTGCGCGTGGGGCTACGGCGTGGTGTACTCTAACCCGCGCGGATCGTCCGGGTACGGATATGAGTTTCAGCGCGCCAACTACAAGAACTGGGGCGAAGGTCCGGCGGGCGACGTGCTCGCCGCGCTGGATGACGCGATGAGCCGGAATCCGATGATCGACCGCGACCGCCTGTTCCTCACCGGGGGATCGTATGCCGGCTATCTGACGGCATGGATCATCGGCCACGACAATCGCTTCCAGGCCGCCGCCGCGCAACGGGGCGTGTACGAGCTGAGCACGTTTTTCGGTGAAGGTAATGCCTTCCGGCTGGTGGAAAACCACTTCGGCGGCTTCCCCTGGGAGCCGGAGTCCAAGAAGCTGCTGGACCAGCAGTCTCCGTTTACTTACGTCGACAAGATTCGGACACCGTTCCTGATTCTCCACGGTTCGCAGGATTTCCGGACCGGCGTATCGCAAAGCGAAATGATCTACAAAGCGCTGAAGCAACTGGGACGTCCGGTGGAGTATGTGCGTTATCCGAATATCGGTCACGAACAGACGCGTTCCGGACCGCCGCTGGCGCGCATGGATCACATGATGCGGATCGTGGAGTTCTTCGAGCGTTACTCGAAGAACGATCGTCCAGCGCCGGTGGAGGCGAAGTGACTGCCTGCGGCCATGCCTAATGCCTTAGGGGCTGGACGACGATAGACCCTGATAGGATGAGGCCCGCCAAGGAACGCCGCCAGCACCCTCGCAAGAGCATCACGGAAACGCAGCTCCTGCACCTGACGGGGGTGGGCTCGCGGCGGCTGACGTTGAAGATCATTGATAGCGGCCCGGATGGTCTCGGCGCGGAACTGATTGAGCCCCTTGGCGTCGGCGCGATCCTCACCCTGCACGGTGACCTCTCGGAGAACGGCGTCACGCGCACGTTCCGCGATCAGCGGGTGCGGGTGGTGAGTTGCTCGGAGGTGCGCACCGGCGTGTATCGCGCCGGGTTTGCCTTCACCGAAGCCCGCGCGCCGAAGCTGGCAACGTCTGCGACTCCGGTGAACGACTACTACGAGGTCCTGCAAGTACATGAAAAGGCGTCGGCGGACACCATCCACCGTGTCTATCGCATTCTGGCGCAACGTTATCACCCGGATAATCCCGAGACCGGCGACGAAAGCGTTTTTCGCCAGGTGTTGGAAGCGTATAACGTGCTGAGCGATCCGGAACAGCGTGCCGCCTATGATGTTCAACTGGGATCGTACCAGCGTCACAAATGGAAGATCTTCGACAAGCCGGAAGCCGCGCGAGGCTTAGACGGCGAAAAAAGCAAGCGCAAGGGCATTCTCTCCCTGCTGTACACCAAGCGCGTGACCGCGCATGAGAACCCGTCGCTGAACCTGCACGAACTCGAGGACATGCTGTCGGTTCCGCGGGAACATCTCGAGTTCAGCCTGTGGTACCTGCGGGAGCAGGGTTGGATCCAGCGCGCCGACAACGGCCGGTACGTGATCACGGCCAAGGGTGTGGATCAGGCGGAAGAGAGCGGCGCGTGGGCGCCTCGGCAGGATCACCTGCTCGAAGCCGCCAATGTTTCGTAGCGATCCCTATTTCTTAGGCCGCATTCTCGGGTGGATCTAAGGTTTTTCCGCATACCGCCCGATTCTCCAAGAGAGCTTTGTCTGTCTCGAAAGACTTCTTGGATAGATGCGACTGCCAGGCCTGATCAACGGGAATCGCAAGCCGCTGGTGGAGTGGCGCGCAAGCCATATCTCCGACCCGGTGGAGCGGCTGCGCTATCTGCGCATTGCGACGCAGACCGCGCCGCGGCCCAGGCGGCGGCTGCCGGTCCGCCTGCCGCGCGACTGGCGAGCGTATACGCCGCTGATTCTGCTGGCGTTTTTGTTCATTCCGGGCCCGACGACTTCAGGCTCGGTGACCGTGGACCGGCCGCTCGCGCTGCCGCAAGGCGACGCGCATCCGTGGACGGCGGGCGTCCCCAACGTCTGGCTGGTGGACAAATCAGCCCTCTTTGAGACCTATTCGAACGGTTTGCGGATCGAAACGCAGTATACCGAGGGGCACCGGGCGCGGAAGCCGTTTCCCGGATACTCAGGCAACCTGGATCGCCCGGCGGTGCGCTGGCTGTCGGAGCCCCGCGGCATCGTCTTCCACACCACCGAGAGCCTGATCGTTCCCTTCGAACCGGGACGCACGCGGGAGATGCTGCGCCTGGGTCGGGGTCTTCTAGAATACGTTAAGTCCATACATGCCTATCACTTCGTGATCGACCGCTTCGGCCGGGTGTTCCGCGTGGTTCCGGAAAGCGATGTCGCCAACCACGCCGGACCGTCGGTGTGGGCGGATCCGGAAAACGCGTATGTGGGTCTGAATGAGAGCTTTCTGGGCGTAGCGGTGGAGACGCAAACCGGCGAGGAGCAGACCGCCAGCCCGGGGCAGATCCACTCGTTGCGAATTCTCACCGAGATGCTGCGCGCCAAGTATAAGATTCCGATGGGGAATTGCGTTACTCATGCACAGGTTTCGGTGAATCCGGGGTTCATGAAGATCGCCTACCACACCGATTGGGCGAACCGTTTTCCCTATTTGGAAGTTGGACTTACGGACAACTATGCGCTCGCGCCGGCGAGCGTCGCGGTGTTCGGCTTCGAGTATGACCAGGTTTTTCTGCAGGTAATGGGCGGCGAGCCCTGGAAGGGACTGTTGCGGGCGCGGGAGCAGGTCCGGCAACAGGCCGCGGCGGCGGGAGTCTCCGTCGCGCGCTACAAATCTGCTCTCGAGCAGCGCTATCGGAAGTTAGCCGCGGCCCTGGCAAACCCGGCCGCCACAGGAGAAAAAGCACATGCGAACGAATGAGACTGCCTTGGGCCTCGACGTGGGAACCAGCCGGATCGTGAAAGCGGAGCGCGCCGGCGACGAGTACAAGTACTCGAGCGAATTGAACGCCTTCGTCACCATCCCGTTCTCCAAGATTACGGCCGGAGTGCTGGAGCGGGAAGGCATTCCGCACTCCGTCGACAACGGCGAGATCGTGGTGCAGGGCAACGAGAGCGAAAAATTTGCGGACCTGATGAACGCCGAGATCCGCAGGACAATGACCTCCGGCGTGCTGGACGCGAGGGAACCGGAGAGCCTGAATCAGATCGGGCGGCTGATCGAGTCCCTGGTGGGCAAGGGCAAGGGGACGAAGCTGTGCTTCACCGTGCCAGCGGCGCCGCTGGGACATGAGAAGAACCTGACTTATCATGAGGCGACGCTGAAACAGGTGCTCGGCGACCTGGGTTATCAGGCCAAGGCGATCAACGAAGGCCAGGCAGTGGTGTACGGCGAGCTGGAGTCGACCAACTTCACGGGGATCGGCATCAGTTGCGGCGGCGGGCTATGCAACGTCTGCGTCTCGTACCTCTCGGTCCCGGTGATGAGCTTCAGCGTGCCCAAGGCCGGCGATTACATCGACAACAGCGCGGCGTCGATCACCGGCGAGCGCGCCAACCGCATCCGCATCGAAAAGGAGCAGAGCTTCCATTTCAACGGACACTACGCGGATAAGGTGCACCAGGTGATCAACGTCTACTACGACGACATGATCCGCACGCTGGTGACGGGGCTGCGCGAGGCGTTCGCCAACTCGCGCAACCTGCCGAAGATGAACCGGCCCGTGCCAGTGGTGCTGTCAGGCGGCACGGCGCTGCCCAAGGGTTTCCGGGACCGCTTCGAATCGATCCTGCGGGAGCAGACGTTCCCGGTGCAGATTTCCGAGATCCGGATGGCGGCGAATCCGCTGCACTCGACGGCGAAGGGCGCGCTGATCGCGGCGCTCAGCGACTAAGGCCCGCTTGCGCGGCGTCCCCGAGGGCGCCGCTTCACCGCTTCCGGGTGCTCATGAAATCGCCCAGCCGCTGCATGGCCTCCTGCAGGATCGGCATCTCGGAGGCGTAGCACAGGCGAATGGAGCCTTCGCCGCCCTCGCCAAACGCGACTCCGGGCGCGAGACCCACCTGCGTATCCATCAAGACCTGCTTGCAGAACTCGAAGGAATCGCTGACACCCTCCACCCGCGGAAACAGGTAGAACGCGCCTTCCGGCTTGGGCACGGTGAGGCCCGGCATCTTCTGCAACTGCGCCAGGCAGAAATCGCGATTCACCTTCAGCTTGGCAAGGAATTCGCGAATCGCGGCCTCGCCCCACAGCAGCGCGGTTTCGCCGGCGCGCTGGGTAAAGCTGGGGGCGTGGGATACGATGAACTCGTTCAGCGGCGTGGCCCGCGCGATGAGATCCGGCCGCGAGACGATCCAGCCGAGCCGCCATCCGGTCATGCACCAGGCTTTGGAAAACGACTGGACCACGATGACCGCGTCCTCCGGCGTGGCCTTGGTCAGGATGGTGGGAACCGGGTTGCCCAGCGGCTTGCCCTCGGGATAATGGAGCCGCTCATAAACTTCGTCCGCCAGCAGCCAGAGGTGATGGCGGCGGCAGAAGTCGAGCAGGCGTTCCTGATCGCGCTCAGTGGCCACCCAGCCCAGCGGGTTCGACGGCGAGGTGTACAGCAGCATGCGGGTGCGCGGGGTTACCGCGCGCTCCAGGGCGTCGAAGTCGATTTCGAATCGCTGGCCGCACAGCGGCTGCGCGATCTGCACCGCCTTGGCGTGGAACATCTGCACGATGGACGAGCCGTTGGGCCAGGCTGGAGTGAGGATCAGGGCCTCATCACCGGGATCCACCACGCAGCGAATGGATAAGTTCAGCGCCTGCACGCCGGAGGCGGTCACCACGATCTGCCGGGCGGGGTCGAGCTCCACCTGGTGCCGCTCCTGGTAATAGCGCGCGAGCGAAGTGCGCAGCGATGGCAATCCGGCGTTTTCTGTGTAGAAGGTGTAGCCGTCGGCCATGGCCTTCTGCGCGGCGCGCTTGATGTAATCCGGGGTGGGGATGCTCGACTCGCCGAAGTACAGCTTCAGCACACCGGGCATGCCCATGGCGATCTCGGCCAGTTCGCGGATGCGCGAGTGCGGGATGGCCATCGCGGAGGAGGAGACTTGGGCTGGCATGGCGAACCTTCAGTGTAGCGAAGAGCGGGATTGGAATACTCCGCGGCATCTATTGCGGCGGGACCCCGCGCTGAGCGTATAATGAAAGGGTCGAACAGAACCAGTGGGCGAAAGCCCACTTTTTTATTCTGGGGCGAAGAAATGCCGGGAACGGACAAGAGCACGATCTTGAACAAAATACAAGAGATCGCTGACCGGTCTGCCGCGCGCGAGGGGCTCGAAGTGGTGGAACTGGAGCTGCTTGGCGGGGGCAACAGCCGTCTTCTGCGCATTTATATCGACAAGCCGGGCGGAGTGACCCACGGCGACTGCGAGCTGATGTCGCAACAGATCGGCACCGTTTTGGATGTCGAGGACGTCATACCAGGTGGGAGCTATACGCTGGAAGTGAGTTCCCCTGGAGTGGAGCGCAAGCTCAGCCGCGCCAGTGACTTCGAGCGGTTCGCCGGGCAGAAGGCCAAGGTTGTGCTGAAGGAGCCGGTGGAGAACCAGAAGCACTGGGAAGGGGTTCTCCTGGGCATTCAGGACGGCGTGATCGCGATCGAGCCGCGGCAGGGACAGGTGGTTCACGTGCCCCTCGATCAGGTCCGCAGGGCCAATCTGAAGTTCGACTGGTAAGTTTTCCGGAATTCATCCGACGAAGAGGTACAGATTTTGGGAACGCTGATTCAATCCATCGAGATTCTCAGCAAGGAGAAGGGAATCGACTCGCAGGTTGTCCTGGACGCGGTGAAGGACGCCATGCTGGTGGCTGCGCGCAAGCATTTTCGCACCGCCGAGGATCTGATCGCGGAGTTGGACCCGAAGACCGGCGCCATTCAGATTTTCGGCGTGAGGCGGGTGGTGGAGCAGGTGACCGATCCGCTGAAGGAGATGTCGCTCGAGGAGGCGCGCGCCGTGGTTCCCGACGCGCAGTTGGATACCGAAATCCGATTCCCGAAGCCGACGGAAGGCCTGGGCCGCATTTCCGCCCAGACGGCGAAGCAGGTGATTTTGCAGAAGGTCCGCGAGGCGGAACGCGAGAACGTGCATTCGGAGTACTCCGGACGCGTGGGCGAGCTGGTCAACTGCGTGGTGAAGCGAATTGAAGGTCCGGACTTGGTGATGGATCTGGGCAAGACGGAAGCCCGGCTGCCCAAGAAGGAACAGTCGCGCACGGAGAATTTTTCAGTTGGCGATCGCGTGCGCTGCGTGATCCGCAGCGTGGAGAAGACCGGGAAGAACGCGGGCGTGATCGTCTCGCGCGCCGCGCCGGAACTGGTGATGCGCCTGTTCGAGCAGGAAGTGCCGGAGATCTACGACAACACGGTGGTGATCAAGGCTTGCGCGCGGGAAGCGGGCGAGCGCACCAAAATCGCGGTGTGGAGCCGGGACCGCGACGTGGACAGCGTCGGCGCCTGCGTCGGCATGAAGGGGATGCGCGTGCAGTCGATCATCCGCGAGTTGCGCGGGGAAAAGATCGACATCATCGAGTTTTCCGACGATCCGGTATCGTTCGCGACGCACGCCCTCAGCCCGGCGAAGATTTCGAGGGTGACGGTGCTCGATCCGCTGGAACGGCACATGGAAGTGATCGTGGACGACAGCCAGCTTTCGCTGGCGATCGGCAAGAAGGGCCAGAACGTCCGGCTGGCGGCCAAGCTGCTGGGCTGGAAGATCGACATCAAGAGCGAGGAAGAGAAGCGGCAGGAAGTGGAGTCGCAGATGGCGGCGCTGGTGGTGCCGGGCGCTCCGGTGTCGGCGCTGCTCGAATACGGCCTCACCGAAGAGATTCTGGAAAAGCTGTCGGAAGCCGGGATCGCGACCGTGGAGAAGCTGGGCTACATGACGCCCGAAGATCTGGAAGCGATTCCGGGCATCGGCGCGAAGATGGTGGAGCGGATTCAATCCGCGGTGGTCGGCTATTACGGGCAGTTCGAGGGAAGTGTGGATTCGCCGCCGCCAGCCGCGGCGGTGGAAGCGCCGGTGGAAGTGCTTGCGGAGCCACCCGCGGAACCGGAAGCGTCGGAGCCTCCTGCCGACGCCGAGGTAGCGGGGGCGGACGAACCGGCGACGGACGCGCTGCCGCCGGAAGGCGATCTGGAGCAACCGAGAGAGTCGCCAAGCGGGATTTGATAGGATAGGGAACGCGGAGTGAGGGGCTCGGGGCTCGCCTCGCCATTGATTTTGGGGTAGTTGGGAGCAGCAATCGAAGCGAACCAAAGGAGGGAGCGCTTTCGAGAAGTAGTCGTTTAGTATGAGTAAAATCCGGATCAACGAGCTGGCGCGGGAGCTGGAAGTAAAGCCGAACCGCATTCTCGAGCTTCTGCCAGAGCTCGGCATCAGCGACAAGAAAACGCATTCGAGTTCACTAGACGACGACGTCGCCGACATGATCCGGCGTCATGTGAGCGGTGCGCCTCATGAGCGGGAGCAGCACGGCTACGATCACGACAGCGGCTCCAACGGAAGCGGTCCGGATACGCACGCCGCGGTAGCGGAGCCGGAAGTCGAGCAGCCGCGCGGAGTTGCGGAAGCGCCGCGAGCCGTGGAAGCGGTTCCGGCGGAAGCGCAAGAGCCCGAACCAGCCGTCCGGCAGCCGGCTCCGGAAGCAGTGGTGGAAACCGCGCCGGTCCGGCCGGCCGCGCCGCTGCGTCCCCCGCTGGCGTCCGGAACACATGCGGCAACGCCGCCTCGCGAAATCCCCTCCATGCCGGTAACGCCGCGCGAGCCGCAGCCGAGACCGGAAGCGGCCACACTGCGTCCGCCGGTTGCTCCCCGGCCGCAGGGAATCCCGGCGCGTCCGGTGCCGTCGGCGCCGGCGACTCGTCCGGGCCAGATCTTATCGGGACCGCGGCAGCCGCTGCCGCCGGAGGCGGGCGAGATGACGCGTCCCGCCGCGCCGGGACCGGCGATGCCGAGACAGGTTCCAAGCATTCCCACGCCGCCGCGGCAAGCTCCGGCGCGTCCGGCGGCTCCGCCGCCGCAGGCAGCGCCGCCGGCACAACCCGGCGCTCCGCAACCGCCGCCGCAACGTCCCGCGGGGTTGGCGGGACAACCCGCCGCTCGTCCGGTGGTGCCGCCGCGTCCCGACATGGTGGCGCGATTGAACAAGACCGGTCCGGGCGCGCCGCAGGCTTTGCGGCCTCCCATGCCTGGCCGGCCCACCAGCACGCCGCGGCCGGGACAGCCGATTTACACCGGTCCGGTGCGTCCGGGCCAGCCGTTGCGTCCCGGAACCCCCGGCGCGCCGGGTCCGGGCGGACGCCCGCAGCGGCCCCGCACGATGCATCCGACATCGGGAGGCGGTCTCCGGCCGGAAATGCCCGCGCCGATGCCCACCGATCCTCAGCGCCGGCTGCAAACCAAGCCCGGCGCTCGCGATGCCGGACGGCGACGCGAGGAGGAAGAGCGCAGCCTGCGTCCGGAGCGGCGGCGCAATGAGCCCGCGGCCCCGCCGCCGATCGACCGCGAAATTACGATTTCCGAAGGCATCACGGTCAAGGAACTAGCCGACAAGCTGGGCGTGAAGGCCAACCTGGTGATCAAGAAACTGGTGGAGAAGAAGATTTTCGCCACCATCAACCAGAGCCTGGATGTGAAGCTGGCCGAGGAGATGTCGCGAGCCTTCGGGGCCTCCACCAACAAGATCAGCTACGAAGAAGAATCGACGCACGACATCCAGCAGACGGAAGTGGAAGTGGACCGTGTCCGGCGCGCCCCGGTGGTGACCATCATGGGCCACGTCGATCACGGCAAGACATCACTGCTGGACGCCATCCGTTCGGCGAATGTCGCCGCCAAGGAAGCCGGCGGCATCACCCAGCATATCGGCGCGTATCACGTGGTGAAGAACGATCGCAAGATCGTGTTCATCGACACTCCGGGCCACGAGGCGTTCACGCGCATGCGAGCCCGCGGCGCCAAGGTCACCGACATCGTCATCCTGGTGGTGGCGGCGGACGACGGCGTGATGCCCCAGACGCTCGAGGCGATCGACCACGCCAAGGCGGCCAAGGTTCCCATCATTGTCGCCATCAACAAGATCGACAAGGCCGACGCGATGCCGGAGCGCATCAAGCAGCAACTGGCGGATCGCGGATTGCTCTCCGAGGATTGGGGCGGCGATACGGTTATGGTCCCGGTGTCGGCCAAGGCGCGCACCAACCTGGATCTGCTGCTGGAGATGATTCTGCTGGTGGCCGATCTGCAGGACCTGAAGGCGAATCCGGCGCGTCCCGGAATGGGCAACGTGCTCGAAGCCAAGCTGGACAAGGGACGCGGCCCGGTGGCCACCGTCCTGGTTCAGAACGGCACCATGCGCGTGGGCGATTACTTCATCTGCGGCAGCGTGTTCGGCAAGGTTCGCGCGATGTTCAACGACTGGGGCGAACCGGTGAAGGAAGCCGAGCCGTCGACGCCGGTGGAGGTGCTCGGACTGGAAGCTCTGCCGGAGGTCGGCGACACGTTCCAGGTGGTGACGGATACCGCCAAGGCCAAGCAGATCGTGATGTACCGCGAGACGAAGGCCCGCGAAGTGGCGATGGCCAAGACCCGGATCACGCTCGATCAGCTCCATTCGCAACTGCGCGAGGGCGAGCAGAAAGAGCTGAACATCATCGTCAAGACGGATGTGGGCGGCACCGCGGAAGTGCTGTCGGACACGCTGCAGAAGCTGTCGAACGAGAAGGTGAAGATCCGCGTGATCCACTCCGGCGTGGGCGCGATCACGGAGACGGACATCCTGCTGGCCTCGGCGTCGGAGGCGATCATCATCGGCTTCAACGTGCGTCCGGAGCGGAACGCGGCCGCGCTGGCGGAGCAGGAAAAGGTGGACGTCCGCCTGCACACCATCATTTACAACCTGACGGACGAGATCAAGAAGGCCATGACCGGCCTGCTGGAGCCCGTTTACAAGGAAGCTTACAAGGGCCGCGCGGAAGTGCGCGAGACCTTCCGCATCACCAAGGTGGGCAACGTGGCCGGCTGCATGGTGCTGGACGGCGTGATCACCCGCGACAGCGAAGTGCGCGTGCTGCGCGACAACGTGGTGGTCCATACCGGGCGCATCGAGTCGCTGAAGCGGTTCAAGAACGACGCCAGCGAAGTGAAGTCCGGCTTTGAGTGCGGCATCACCATCGCGAACTACAGCGACGTGAAGCCCGGCGACATCTTCGAGTGCTTCGTCACCGAGAAGGTGGCGCAGGAAGCGTTCGTCTAACCGGATCGAGGGTTACTCAGCGCGAATGGTGTCCGCGGGATTCAACCGCGCCACGCGCAACGCCGGGGCCATGGTCCCGAACACGGTGAGCAGCGCAACACTCAGGGAAACCGCGGCTAGCGTCAGCGGATCTTCCGAACGAACACCCCACAGGAAGGATTTGATGAGTCCGCCCATCGCCAGCGCGGCGAGCACGCCGAAGGCGGCCCCCACGCCCACCCACGCGATGGCGGGACGGACCGCCGCGCCGATTGCGTCACCAGTGCTCGCGCCAAGCGCCATGCGGATGCCGAGCTCGCGTTTGCGGGACGTCACCAGATTCGCGGTCATGCCGTAGATTCCGAGGGCCGTCAGCAGCGCCGCCAGAGCGGCCAGCGCGCCCAGCAGGATGCTCAGCAGTCGTTCCAGCCGCAGCGTCCCGGCCTTGATCTCATCCAGACGCTGGAACTTGGCTACCGGAAGCAGCGGGTCCACCTGTTCCATGGCGGATCGAACTTTCTCGGCCATTTGGGCTTGTGGCATGGCTCCGCGAACCACCCAATTGGGCGAGAACCAACCGTGCACCAGGTTCAGGAAATCGGCCGGCGCCTGCGTCACGGGAATGTAGAGCGACGGAACCGGCGCGAGCGGTCCCAGGTTGCCCCAGCCGGGACGCTGCTGGACATCGCCGACGACGCCGATCACCTGCGCGCGGAGGTCGCGACCCAACTGCACCATCTGTCCCAGCGGCTCGGCGTCCTTGAGATACGCCTGGCGGAAGGCCTCATTGATCACGGCGACCGGCGCGGTATCGGCGCGATCGGCATCGGAGATCCAGCGGCCGGCGCGCAGCGGGATGCGCAGCGCGTCGAGCAGGCCCGGCGAGGCGTAGGTCAGGTTGGTGAGTCCCGGACGCCCGCTTTCGGCGTCCTTCAACTGCCGCAGCGGCATGTTCAGACCGCGCTCGAAGGGAAGGCTGAGTGTGACCGCGGCGGCTTCCACTCCGGGCGAATTCGCCAGGTTGATGAGGGTGCGATCCACCAGCTTGCGCACGTCCGCGGCGTCGGCGTAGCGGGCATCCTGCAGCGAGAAGCGCGCGGTGAGAACGTTGCGCGAATCGAAGCCGGGGTCGAGCGTCCAGAGGTGATGGAAGGAGCGGATCAGGAGTCCCGCGCCGGCGAGCAGCGTCACGGTGAGCGCGGCCTGCAGCGCCAGCATCGCCCCCATGGAAAAGAATCGCTGTGCGCCGGCGATGCTGCGCCCGCCACCGGCCGGGCGGAGCTCGGCGCGGCGGGCTTGCAGAGCGGGCAGGGTGCCGAACACCGCCGCGGCGAGGGTGGCCAGCAGGCTGGCGCCGGCCAGCGTGGTCAGGTCTAGCGTCGCGGTTTCCACGAACGGGAACAGATCCCCGGCCAGTGCTTGCAAGCCGCGCAGGGCAGCCGCCCCAATCGCGACCGCAGCCGCGCCGCCCAGCAGGGCGAGCAGCAGGCTCTCCGCCAGCAATTGCCGCACGATCGCCGCCGGGCTCGCGCCCAGGGCCAGTCGCGTGGCGATCTCGCCCGTGCGCCGCGAGGTCCGCTCCAGCACCAAGCCGCTGACATTCACACATCCCAACAAAAGCAGGACGCCCACCGCGGCCCACAGCAGTGTCACGGGCTTGCGCATTTGGGAGGTCATGCCCTGCCGCAAGGGGATCAAGCCGAGGCGCGCTTCGGAATTGGCCGGCAACGAGCGGGCGCGGATCAGATCGGCGGTAAGCCCGCCCAGTTGTCCTTCGGCTTGCGCCAGGGTCGCGCCCGGCTTCAGGCGTCCGACAATGGCATAGTTGGTCCCGCTGCCTTCGCCTTTGGTGCTGGGCTTCAGGGGGGTCCAGAGGTCGGCGAGCGTGCTGGACCGGAAGCCGGCGGGCATCACGCCAATGACGGTGTAAGGCTCGCCGCGAAGCAACACGGCCCTGCCGATCACGCCGGGATCGCTGGCGAGCGTGGTTTGCCACAGGCGATGGCTCAAGATGGCGGCGCGTGGACCTCCTTCACGGTCCTCGGAGGCATCGAACTCGCGGCCCAGCACGGGGGCAACTCCGAGAACACGGAAGAAGCCCGCCGAGACGCGCTGCTGTTGCACGTATCCAGGCGTCCTGCCGGCGGTGTAATTCACGCCGGTGGTCCAATCGGAGAAGACGGCGGCATCCAGGGCGGTGGCGCCGTCGCGGATCGCCTCCCACGAGCGGCCGTCCTGCGATTGCTGCTGTCCGTCCGCGCCGCGGGCGCGGAAACTGGTTACCACCTGAAACAGGCGGTCCGGCTCCGGATAGGGCAGCGGGCGCAGGAACATGGCGCTGCCGACCGACAGGATGGCCGTGTTTGCGCCCAGGCACAGTCCCAGAATGGCGATCGCGAAGAACGCGTATCCCGTCGAATTCCAGAGCAGCCGCGCCGCGTATCGCAGGTCCCGCCAGATGTTCATCGCCGATTTCCCTGTTGCTGATACGAGGCAAATCGGCGATGGTTCCCCGGCCGGGGCGGAAAAGTTAGCGTGCGGCCAGACGCCGGCGCGCGATCAGCGCCGCGAGCCCGGCAGCCGCCAGCGCGATCGTGGACGGCTCCGGCACGGGGGCGATATCGCCCCGGATCTCGCCGCCCGGGAAGGTCTCGGTGTGGATGTTGAAGTAGGACCTGCCCTGGTTGGCGTCCATCGCCGCGCGCAAGGCTTGGAAGGCGCTGGCCACGGTTCCGCCGTTGGCCGTCACAAACGCGGCGCGGAACGGGTTGACCACATCCAGGTCCCAGGAGTTCATGTAAGACCCGGAGACCGGACGCGGGCTGTCGGCGAGCCAGAGGTCGATGGCGATGCCCGCGTTGCCCGGCGGGGTGGCGACGCAGCAATGAATGTGCGCCATGGTGGAGATGGAGGTCAGGCCGCTCCAGTTCATCATCACGGAAAGGATGTTGGTGTCCGTGTCATAGCGGATTTCGCCGAAGCCGGTGGCAGGCGTATTCACAGGTGGAATTTCCTGGCCTCCGGTCAGTGTAGCGGCCCACAGAATGGTTGCGGCGTTTCCCGCGACCACGCTGGAGCAGAGCAAAAGCGCGACTCCCAGAGTGCGTTTCAAGGTCGTTCCTCCGATTCGCTGGAGCCCGGTTCGAGCAGGCTAGCCCCAACGTTAACCCGGCCGGGCCATCGTTTCAATCCCCGCGGACGCACGGCGGTATGCTGGCGCACACTGGCTCGAGTTGGCGCGTTAGAATCAGACCGGACATGCCCGCCGTCGGCGTTCTGATTCTTGAAATCCACGTGGAAGACGCCCACTCGCTGAAGGATAAGCGCAGTGTCGTCAAGGGGTTGAAGGACCGGCTGCGGGTCAGGTTCAACGTCAGCGTGGCGGAGATCGACGGCCACGACACCTGGCAGCGCAGCGTGATCGCCGTGGCCGCGGTGTCCAAGGACAAAGCCTTCGCCGAGCAGGTGTTGCAGAGCGCCGAACGCGAAGCCGCCCATTTCCTGGGCGGCATGCTGACGGGCACATCCTTGGAGTGGCTGGGTTAATCCTTGCGCAGCGCGGCGATGGGGTCGGTGCGCGAGGCCAGGCGCGCCGGCCACCAGATGGCCAACAGACCGGCGGCGGCGAACAAGGCGCAGGCGGCGGCAAGCGAAGGCGCGTCGAACGCCTTTACTCCGAAGAGCTGGCTTTGCATGGCGCGGCCGATCAGCAGAGCGCCGCCCGCTCCCGCGGCGACTCCCAGCGCGAGCACGCGCGCACCCTGCGTCAGGAACAGCCGCGTGACATCGCCGCCGGAAGCGCCCACCGCGATGCGGACGGCGACTTCATGCTCGCGCTGCCGCACTGTGTAGGCGATCACGCCCGCCAGACCGAGCATCGACAGCACCGCCGAGAACCCGGCGAATCCGCTTAACACAGAGGCCAGGAAGCGCGGCCGCAGCGTCTGCCGGTCCACCATCTCGCCCAGCGCCTGCATGTCGCTGAGCGCAATCCCCGGATCGAGGGCCGTGAACGTTTCCCGCAGCATCGCCTCCATGCGGGCGCTGTGCTGCATCCGGAAAAAGAAAGTGGCGAATCGCGAGGGATTCTGCGTCAGGCACAGGTACACGTCAGCCAGCTTCACATCCCCCGGCGTCTGCCGCACATCGCCGGCGACCCCGGCAACGTTGTACCACTGGTCCTGGATGCGGATGCGCCGGCCGCTGACCGCGCCGCCGTCGGGCCACAGCGAGCGGGCGAGCGTCTGCGAGACGACGACCACCGGCGGCGTGCCGGGCCGGTCGCCCGCGTGGAACTCGCGACCCTCGCGCAGGGGGATCGCCAGCGTATTGAAGTATCCGGGCGAAACGGCGATCGCGGCGGCGGCCTGCTCCGCGGTCTCCGACGCCACCGGAATCTCCTGCGGCTGCTGCAGCGGCCAGAAGTTGGACATCGCCACTGATTCCAGCCCCTTTGCCCGGAGGTTTTCGATCGCCCGTGCGTAGAGCGCGTTTCTTGACGCCGGATCGGGATAGGATGCCTGGCGCAGAGTCAGGCGGTAGGTCACGATGGGGCCGGCTTCAAAGCCCATGGGGACGGCGAGAATGCCCGAGACGCTACGCAGCATCATGGTTCCGGCGGTCAGCAGCGCCACGGAGGCGGCAACTTCGATGGCGATCCAGCCGAACATCGCGCGCCGGCCGCCTCGGCCGCCCGCCTGGATCGCGCCGGCCAGCGTGGCATTACGAGCGAGCAGGTAGGGCCCGGTCGCGAACAGGATCGCGGCCGTGAACGCAAAGGCCAGGGTCAGGCCCACCGCGCCCGCATCGAGCTCCATGCGGCTTAGCCCGCCCGGAACACGGCGTCCGAGGTACTGCTCAGCGAAAGGTGCGATCACGCCCAGGAAGAGCCAGCACAGGCCCAAGCCCACGAAGGTTGCCGCCGCGCTCAGGGCGATACCCTCCGCCAGCAGCATGCGCAGAATGGCGCCTGAGGTCGCGCCCAGGGCCTCCCGCACCGCGATCTCCTTCATCCGCGCGCGCCAGCGAACCAGCAGCAGGAAGGAGGCGTTGGCGCAGGCGATCAGCAGCAGCAGGCCGGTGGCAATGGCAACCGTGGTCAGCACCGGCTTCAACTGCTCCACGTAGGCGGCCTGCACCTGCACCAGGCTCGCGCCCTTGACGCCGGTGATCTCCTCAACGCGCCGCGCGGCGGCTTCCGGCGAGACGCCGGGGCGCAGCCGCGCCATGTAGGGAGGATTCGGCGTTCGCAGCGGCGCAAACACGTCGGTATAAGGATTCAGGTGCCAGAAGTCGGCCCGGACCACGCCGGCAATCGTGTACTTCTCCGCCTCATCCGGGCGATCGCTGGAGTAAGCATCGAAGGACCGGCCGATGACATTGGGATCGCCGGCGAAGCGGGAACGCCAGTACCCCTCGCTGATCAGCACCGCCTGCGGCGCACCCTTGCGGAAATCCTCCGGACCCAGCGATCGCCCGAGTTGAACCGAGACGCCCAGCGCGTCCAGGAACCCCTGGGTCACCCAGGCCCCCTGCTTGCCCTCGGTGCTGCCGTTGCTGGTGACATAGAACATGTCCAGATCCCAGGTGATGGCGTGCTCGTACAGGTCGGACATTCCGCTCCAGTCGAGCTTCTCCAGGCCGCGAAGGAAGGGCTGCCCTTCGGCTGTGTAGCGAATCTGATACAGGCGGTCCGATTCCGGATAGGGCAGCGGCTTCAACAGATAGGCGGACGACAACGCCAGCACGATGAGGTTGGCGGCCACCCCCAGTCCCAAAGTGGCGACGATGGTCAGGCTGAATCCCGGACTGCGGGTCAGTGTTCTCCAGGCGGTTTGGACGGCGCTGAGCATGGCTGGTTGGACGGTTCTCCACCGAGAGCGGTAGCATAACAAACGTGGAAGGACATCGCGCCGAACGGGTCTCGGAAGCTCTGCGGAGCGAATTGGAGGAGCTGATCTGCTATGAACTGCAGGACCCGCGAGTCCGGGTGGCGGCGGTGACGGAGGTTCAGCTCGCGCCGGACATGAAGCGGGCCATGGTGCGGCTGTCGCTGGAAGGTGATCCGGCGAACCGGACCGCCACCATCGAAGCCCTGGAGCACGCCAAGGCCTTTCTGCGGCATCAGTTGGCGGAGCGGGTGGAGATGTTCCGCATCCCCGACCTGTATTTCGAAGGCGACATGGGCGATTCGCTGTCCGGACGGGTGCCGCAGTTGTTGAAGCGGATTAAGAAGGGCCGGGCGAAGTAGCTTAGGTTTTGTTCTTAAGTTCCTTGCGGAAGAGAGCCAGCCTGTCCGGGATGGCTAGCGCCTCGGTAATCTCGACGAGCCTAGGCTCGAGATAGCCCACATCCAAGCTGCTGCCAAACCGCCGGATCAGCTTGCGGGCGTCATCCAGATCCTTTTCCCGCTCGGAAATCATTTTCATCAACACCAAATCCTCCACGGCGATCACGTTGACCATCCGGCCGGCGACCTCTCGTTTGGCCGCCCGCTCAATGATGTCCCGCTCGAACGGGAGACGGGCGAAAACTACGTCCAGGCGCACTCCTTCGAACTCCAGCGGTAGCACGCCCCGGTCACGAACGAACGCGACTGGATTGGCGGAACGGGCTAGAAACACGCTGGTCAGGCGCTGCACCAGGACACTCGTTTGGTCCGCTTCCGTCCAAACGGTGACATCTACATCGAGCGTGGATCGCGGCTCACCCCAAGCCGCCACTGCCAGGCCCCCAATTAGTCCGTACGGGATCTCCGCTGATTCCAGTTCTTCCACCAGCCGGAGCAGCGCGCGCGAGAGCTCAGTCATGTCGTTTCAGCAACGCCAGCGCCGCCCGCATCTTCTGGATGCCATTCTTTTCCGGATCGGGATCACGCAGGATTACTTCGGGCGGGATCAACGTCAGCAGGAAATCGAGGTCCCGCAGCACAGCGTCAAAGCTGCGTATCGGGGGTGGGTTGCGGCGCTCCCATTCGTGAAACGACCGCCACATGCGCTCGCGTTCCTCGAACTGCTCCTTGAGGGTCACCAGGCTTACTCCAGCGATTCCGGTTCGAGGGCGATGTTCTTCTCGCCCGCCTGCTTCTTCTCCATGTACTTCCGAACCCAGGCTTCCCAGCTCTTGCCGGCGGCGGTGTCGCGGCCGGTGAACGCGAGCCCGGCGATGTCGGAATACGAAATCGCAACCTTATCGCCCGCGCGGGTCATCACCCGGACTAAGGAATCGGCCAGCGTCTTGCCCGGGCGGCGATCGTACAGATAGCACTCGATCTTCTCGCCATTCTTGCGGGTGATGGTGACGTCGCCCCGGTAATCGAACGCCTTTTCCAAGGCCGCGCGGATCTCTTCTTCGGAAGCGAGCTCCGGAATCCAGCCTTCCAGATTCTCACGCTCCGCTCCGGGAGCGACTTCGAGCGAATCGAAATCCGGCTGGCTCATGCCGTCGTCTTTTCGGCCTGCGCGGGCTTGATCTTCACCAGCGGATGATCGTGCACCGGCTTCACCGGCTCGTTCAGCATCGCGCGAGCTTTTTCGTCCGGATAGCCGGCGAACAGAGTGGCGCGCGCGGTGGCGAACAGGCCTCCCAGCGAACTAAAGGTGTGGTTGACCGCCGAAGCCTCGAATCCCGAATGCACCATGCAGTTGGCGCACTTGGGATTGCCGTTCTGCGTCCCGTACTGATCCCAATCAGTGGTTTCAATCAGCTCTTGAAACGTGTCGGCATAGCCGTCCTGCAGCAGGTAACAGGGCTTCTGCCAGCCGAACAGGTTGTAGGTCGGCATGCCCCAGGCAGTGCAGGGATAATCGCGCTTGCCCATCAGGAATTCCAGGAACAGCGGCGACATGTTGAACCGCCAGTTGGGCTTGCGGTTGGACAGAATGGCGTTGAACAGGCGGCGCGTGCGGGCGCGGCCGAGGAAATGCTGCTGATCGGGCGCTTTGTCGTAGGAATAGCCGGGCGACACCATCATCCCCTCGACGCCCAGGTCCATCATGTCGTCGAAGAACTCGCGCACGCTCACCGGATCCGCGCCGTCGAACAGCGTGGTGTTGGTGGTGACGCGGAAACCGCGGCGGAGCGCTTCCTGAATCGCTTCATAGGCGATGTCGTAGCCGCCTTCGCGGCATACCGAGAAGTCGTGATGGTCGCGCTGCCCGTCCATGTGAACGCTGAAGGACAGGTACTTGGAAGGCTGGAACAGGTCCAGTTTCTCCTTCAACAAAAGGGCGTTGGTGCACAGGTAGATGTACTTCCGGCGAGCCACCAGCCCGGCGACAATCTTGTCGATCTCGGGGTGCATCAGCGGTTCGCCGCCAGGAATCGCAACCAGGGGCGTGCCGCATTCGTCCACTGCTTTGAAGCACTCCTCGGGTGACAGGTTCCGCTTCAGGATATGCGCGGGATACTGGATTTTGCCGCAGCCAGCGCAAGCCAGGTTGCAGCGGAACAGCGGTTCCAGCATCATCACCAGCGGATAACGCTTGCGCCCGGCCAGCTTCTGCCGGATGACATAGCTGGCAACGGTCCACATCTGGGAAATCGGGACAGGCATCTGGAATCGTGTCCTTAAACGCATGCGCCGAAACGCACGCGTCTGCTCATGTTACTTCCCGATTATAGCGGGGTCCGGCCCGGAGTTGCTGATATCATGAAGGTTCGTCCATTTCCTGGAAAATTTGGCTCCGGAGTATCCCACATGCAGATTCGAATCATGCTGACGGCGCTGGCGTGCGCCTCAATTCTCAGCGCTCAACCGGCGGGGGTAAGCAAAGGACCCGCGGTAGAGGGCATCACCGAGTACCGGCTGGCGAACGGCATGAAAGTGCTGCTGTTCCCGGACCCGTCGAAGCCCACCGTGACGGTCAACGTCACCTACCTTGTCGGCTCCCGCCATGAGGGCTATGGCGAAACCGGCATGGCGCACCTGCTGGAGCACATGGTGTTCAAGCCGACTACCAACCGCCCCAACATCATCAAAGAGCTGGAAGATCGGGGCGCGCAGTTCAACGGCACCACCTGGTACGACCGGACCAACTACTTCGAAGTGCTGACCGCCTCCGACGAGAACCTGAACTGGGGGCTGGAAATGGAAACCGACCGCATGGTGAACGACAAGGAGGCGAAGAGCGACCTGGACACCGAGATGACGGTGGTGCGCAGCGAGTTCGAAATCGGCGAGAACAGCCCGGCGAACGTGCTGATGCAGCGGACCATGGCCACCGCGTTCCTGTGGCACAACTACGGCAAATCCACCATCGGCAATAAAGCCGACCTGGAGAACGTGCCGATCGAGCGGCTGCAGGCGTTCTATCGCAAGTACTATCAGCCCGACAACGCCATCCTGGTGGTGGCGGGCAAGTTCGACACCGCCAAGGCGCTGGAATACATCAACGCGACCTTCGGCAAGATCCCCAAGCCCGCGCGCAAGCTGGACGTCACCTACACGGCGGAGCCGACGCAGGACGGAGAGCGCGAAGTGACGCTGCGCCGCGTGGGAGACGTGCAGGCGCTGACCGCGCTCTATCACGTTCCTCCGGGCACGCATCCCGATTACGCAGCCGTGGCGGTAATGTCCGGAATCCTGGGCGAGGTCCCGTCCGGTCGGTTGTACAAGGCGCTGGTGGATACGAAGAAAGCGTCGGCCGCGAGCTCGATGGACTTCCAGCTTCGCGAATCGGGGATGCTGCTGGCCAACGCCCGCGTCCGCAAGGAGAATTCCCTGGAGGAAGCCGAGAAGACCCTGCTGGCGACCATCGAAAGCATGGTGAAGGAACCGCCTTCGAAAGAAGAAGTGGACCGGGCCAAGGCCCGCATCCTGAAGCAGATCGAGTTGAACCTGGCGAACGCCTCGCAGGTGGGCGTGGAGCTGAGCGAGTGGGAATCGATGGGCGACTGGCGCATGATCTTCCTGCATCGCGACCGCATCGGGCAGGTGACGCCGGCGGACGTTGAGCGGGTGGCCAAGGCGTACCTGAAGAAATCGAACCTGACGCTGGGCCGGTTCATTCCGGAAGCGGCGCCGGACCGGGCCGAGATTCCGGCCGCGCCGGATGCCTCGGCCGTGGTGAAGGATTACAAGGGCAAGGCGGAAATGGCGCAGGGCGAGGCCTTCGATCCCTCGCCTGCGAACATCGAATCGCGCACGAAGAAGGTCAAGCTGGCCAACGGCGCGGACCTGAATCTGCTGTCGAAAAAGAACCGCGGCGAGACGGTGATCGCCATGGCGGCGCTGCATTTCGGCGACGAGAAGAGCCTGATGAATCGCAGCACCGCGGCGGGTTTCACCACGCAGATGCTGATGCGCGGCACCAAGAACAAGAGCCGGCAACAGATCCAGGACGAGCTCGACAAGCTGAAGGCTCGCCTGCAGGTGGGCGGCGGCGTCACCGGCGCCACCGCCATTCTGGAAACCACGCGGGCCAATCTGCCCGCCGCCCTGCGCCTGATGGCCGAAGTGCTGAAGGAGCCTTCGTTCCCCGACACCGAGTTCGAGCAGATCCGCAACCAGCGCCTCGCCACCGCCGAAAACCAGCGCAGCGAGCCCCAGGCGCTCGCGTTTCTCGAGGTCCAGCGGCACCTGGCGCCGTATCCCAAGGGCGATGTCCGCTATGTGCCGACGATCGACGAAAATATCGCCAACCTGAAATCGGCCACGCTGGAGGAAGCCAAGCAGTTCCATGCGGACTTCTACGGCGCATCCAACGCGGAGATCAGCATCGTGGGCGATTTTGACGCCGCCGAGGCGGAGAAGCTGGCCCGCGACCTGTTTGGAAGCTGGAAGAGCCCGAAGCCGTACGCGCGCGTGATCTCCAAGTACACCAAGTTGAATCCGATCGCCAAAACGATCAATACGCCGGACAAGGCGAATGCGTTCCTGGTGGCGGCGAACACGCTGAACCTGAGCGACGATCATCCCGACTATCCGGCCGTGGTGCTGGCCAACTTCATGATTGGCGGCAGCGCCAAGGCGCGGCTGTTCGAGCGGCTGCGGCAGAAGGAGGGCTTGAGCTACGCCACGCAATCGGCGATGGCCAACGAACCCAAGGAGGATGTGACGGCGTTCCTCGCGCTGGCCGTCGCCAATCCGCAGAACCTCGCCAAGCTGGAAGCGGCGATGAAGGAAGAGATGGAGAAGGCGGTCAGCTCCGGGTTCACAGCCGAGGAAGTGGACCTCGCCAAGAAAGCCTGGGCGCAGCAGGAGCAACTGCAGCGCACCAATGACCGTGCTCTGGCGGCGTTCCTGAACGCGAACTCGCGCTTCGGGCGAACCATGGCCTGGCAGGCGGACTTCGAAAAGAAGATCGCGGCGCTGACGCCGGAAGCGGTGAATGCCGCCGTGAAGAAGCACATCGATCCGGCGCAATTGTCGTACGTCAAGGCAGCGGACCTGAAGAAAGCTGGTATAAACCAGTAATCGTGCTCAGCTACCTGGCGCCGGCCGGCATCGCCGTTGCCGCCTACGTCCTTCACTATCTGCCCGTCCGCCCGTTTTTGGTGGACGGGCGGCGTCCCATCTCCGCGGCGATCCTGGCGATTGTCATCGGCGTCCTCGTGCGCAACCTGATCAGTCTGCCGCCCGCCGCGCAGGCGGCCGCGAAACAGGTAGCGAAGAAGTCGCTGCCGCTCACTGTGATTCTGCTGGGCGCCAGCATCAGCTTCCGCAACGTCGCCGAAATCGGCTTGCCGGTTCTGGCCGTGATCCTGGGCGCGATCGCGGTGGCGCTGGTGACGGCGGTGATCGCGGGAAGAGTGCTGGGAACGACGCGGGAAACCGCGCTGCTGCTGGGCGCGGGAACGGCGATCTGCGGCAACTCCGCCATCGCGGCCGCGGCGCCCATCCTCGAAGCTCACGAAGACGATCTGTTCCTCTCCGTGGGCGTGGTGAATCTGCTGGGGCTGTTGTTGATGCTCGCGCTTCCGGCCGCGGGCGGGTTGCTCGCGATGCCGGACGCCGCGGTGGGCATCTGGGCGGGCGCCACCATCCACGCGGTGCCGCAAGCCATCGCCGGCGGGTTCGCGTTCTCGGCCAAGGCCGGCAGCGTGGCGACGCTGACCAAGCTGGTTCGCGTGGGGATGCTGGCGCCGCTGGCGCTGCTGTTTGTCGCCATCGCGGCGCGCCGCCGCGGGAAGGCGGAAAGCGTCAACTACCTGGCGCTGGTCCCCAGCTTCCTGTGGGGCTTCCTGGCGATTTTCCTGCTCAACAGTTTCGGCGTGCTGGGGCCGGCCGCGAGGTGGCTGACCGAAGCGGGCAATCTCGCTTTGACCATTGCCATGGCGGCGGTGGGCCTGGAGGTGAACCTGCGATCGCTGGTGAAGGTGGGCGGCGCCGCGCTGGGCGCGGGGCTGGCTTCGTGCCTCGCCATGTCGGCGGCGGCGTATCTGCTGATCCGGTTGCTGGTTCAGCCTTAGAAGGACGGCGGGTTTCCACCCTCACGGGTTATCCTGAAAGCATATGAAATTGTTTTTCCCGCTTCTGCCGCTCGGCTTGCTGTGCGCGCAGGCACCCGCACCCGCCCCCAAGCCCACGGCCGTGAAGCCGGCGGCCGTAAAGCCGAAGCCCGCTGCCCCCGCCGCCGCAAAGACGCCCGCCCCCGCCGCCAACGATCCCGTTGTGATCACGGTGGGAACCCAGAAAATCACCCAATCGCAATACGAGAAGCTGATCGAGGCTCTGCCGGAACGGACTCGCGCCGAGGCCAACGGCCCCAACCGGCGGCGTTTTGCCGAGCAGATCGCCGAGATCCGCGCCATGGTGGCGGAAGCCGAGGCGCGCAAGATCCATCAGCAGGAGCAGGTGAAACTGCAGCTCGGCCTGCAACGCGACACCTTCCTCGCCAGCACCATGTATCAGCAGATGCAGGCCAACCTGAAAGTCACCGACGAGCAGATCCAGGCCTATTACGATCAGCACAAGAATGAGTGGGAGCAGGTGACCGCCAAGCACATTCTGGTTCGCTTCCAAGGCTCGCGCGTCCCGGTTCGCGAGGGCCAGAAGGACCTGACCGAAGCCGAAGCGCTGGCTCGCGTGCAGGAGCTGCGCAAGAAGCTGGTGGACGGCGCGAAGTTCGACGAGCTAGCCAAGGCGGACTCCGACGATACCGGCACCGGCGCGCGCGGCGGCGACCTCGGCACGTTCGGACGCGGCCAGATGGTTCCGGTGTTCGAGACCGCCGCGTTCGCGGCCAAGCCCGGCGAGTTGAGCGAGCCCGTGAAATCGCCCTTCGGCTACCACCTCATCCTGGTGACCGACCACAAGACCAAGGATCTGGCCGCGGCCCGGCCGGAGATCGAGAAGCAGTTGAAGCCGCAGATGGCGCAGCAGGCCGTGGAGGAGATCCGCAAGAAGGCCGGCATCGTTCTGGACGAGACTTATTTCGGGAAATAGCTGACGACCGGCCCGGATCCGTTCCGCGTTTTGTGACAGAATATCGGAATTGGACCGGCTGATTCAGGATCTGAAGTTCGCGCTGCGGCTGATCGGGAAGTCGCCCGCGATTTCTGCTTCCGTGATCTTGGCGCTGGCGCTGGGTATCGGCGCCAACACCGCGATGTTCAGCGTCATCGACGCCGCGCTGCTGCGTCCGCTGCGGTACGAGCGTCCGGACCGGCTGCTCCTGGTCTGGGAGAAAGACTCGCAGGGGCAGACCTACGGCGCATCCCCGGCGAACCTTCTGGATTGGCGATCGCGATCGAAGACGCTGACCGGTTTCGCCGGCTGGCAGAATCGCGGCTTCGTGTATACCGGAGGCGACCGGCCGGAACGCCTCAACGGCGCGTCCGTCACCGCCAACCTGTTTGAAACCATCGGCGCCAAGCCGCTGCTGGGCCGGACCTTCATCCCCGAAGAGGACGGCGTGGAGCGGCAGACCCCGCCTTCTAAAGTGGCGGTGGTAAGCCATCAGTTGTGGCGGGAGAATTTCGGAGCGGACCCGGCGATTCTATCGAAAACTCTCCGCCTGAACGGGCAGCCCTACTCCATAGTCGGCGTAATGCCGCCGGATTTCTACTTCCTTTCGAAAATAACTCAGGTGTGGGTGCCCGGGCAGTTGAATCGCAATCAGCGCGATTTCCGGGCTTGGACCACGGTGGCCAGGCTGGCCCCCGGCCAGGACGCGCGCGCCGCGCTGGCCGAAATGCAGCAGATCGCCGCGACGCTGGCGCGCGAGCATCCCAAGAACAACCAGAACTGGACCGTGCACACGGACGCCCTTCTGGATTGGATTGTGGGCGAGGACTTCCGCGATACGCTGCTGATGCTGTTCGCGGCCATCGGCCTGGTGCTGCTGCTGGCGTGCGTGAACATCGCCAACCTGTTGCTGGCGCGGTCCGCGGGAAGGCAGCGCGAGGCCGCCATCCGCGTGGCCCTCGGCGCCACCCGCGGCCGGCTGCTGGCGCAACTCACCACGGAGAGCGTGGTGCTCTCCGCCCTCGGCGGGCTGCTCGGGCTGGCGCTCACCTGGGCACTGCTCGATACCATTGTGAAGCTGGTGCCGTCCTCCCTGATGCCGCCGGTTTCCAATGTGCGGATCAACGGATCGGTGCTGGCGTTCACCGCGCTGGTCGCGCTGCTTACCGGGTTCCTGTTCGGGATCGCCCCGGCGTGGATGGGCTCCAACCCCGCGCTGGCGGGTCATCTCAAGGACGGCGGCCGGGGCGTCTCCGGCGGACGCCGCAGGCAGAGCTTCCAGCAGATCCTGGTCCTGGGCGAGGTCTCCGTCGCGGTGATGCTGCTGGCTGGCGCGGGCTTGCTGTTGGAGAGCTTGTGGCGCCTGACCGCGCTCGATCTGGGCGTCCGGCCGGAAGGCGTCCTGACCATGCGCGTGTCGCTGCCGCCCTCCAAGTACGCGGACGCGGACCGGGTGCGAAGATTCGTGCGGGAGATGACCGAGTCCATGCGCGGCAATCCGGGCGTGGAAAGCGTCGCCGTGATGAGCGACCTGCCGCTGCGCCGCATCAGCATCACCATTCCGTTCGAGACCGAATCCATGACGCCGCGGCCCCAGGCGGACCGCCCCGCCGTTCTGTATGTCACCGTCAATGAAGGTTTCGTCGATGCCGTGGGCGCGCGCCTGATCGCCGGGCGCAACTTCAACTCGCGCGATACCGCGACAGCGCCGCCGGTGGTGCTGGTCAATGAGGAGTTCGCGAAACGCCACGGCGGCGGCCCGGTTGTCGGCAAGCGGGTGCGGATCAACTGGCCGGCCATGGGCGGCGCCTCCTTCAGCGAGGACCTGATGGCGGAGGTGATCGGCGTGATCGCCAGCATCCGCCAGGGGGATGCGGCGGCGCCGCTGGAACCGGTGATGTACGCGCCGCTCGAACAGAACCTGTGGTCCTCCAACCTGTTCGTCGCCGTCCGCTCCAGCCAGGATCCGGCGGCGCTGATCACCGGCGCGCGCATGACCATTCAATCTCTGGACAAGGAGCAGCCGGTGGATCGCACCATCACGCTGCCCCAGCTCGTGCGCGATAACTTCTCCGTGCCGCGGTTCCGCACTCAGCTTCTGGGCGCGTTCGCCATCCTGGCCCTGATCCTGGCGGTGGTCGGCATTTACGGCGTGAACGCGTACGCGGTGTCACAGCGCAAGCACGAGATCGGCGTCCGTTTGGCGCTGGGCGCCACCCCCGCCGAAATCGTCCGCCAGACCGTCGGCCAGGGAATGCGCACCACGTTTCTGGGCCTGATTCTGGGCACCGCGGGTGCGTTATCGCTCACCACCGTGCTGAAGAACGTGCTCTTCGGCGTGGAGTCCCTGACGCTGCGCGTGTATGCCCTGGTGACCCTGGTGCTGTGCCTCGCGGCGCTGATCGCCTGCTACCTTCCCGCGCGGCGCGCCAGCCGCGCCGATCCCGTCAGTTCGCTGCGCCAGGACTAGCATCGTTGTGCCAACATAGGGCTGAATGCCGCGTTATGCCGCCGTCGATATCGGAAGCAACTCCGTTCGCTTGCTGGTGGCGGAGATCGACTCCGGGCAGAAAATGCAGACCCTGGCGGCTGAACGCCAGGTGACGCGGCTGGGCGAGAGCGTATTCCGCGGCGGACGCATCAGCCAGGAGGCCATGCGCTTCGTTTGCGACAGCCTGGAGCGGATGGCGGAAACCTACCGCAAGTACGAGGTCCGCGCCGTGCGCGCCGTCGCCACCAGCGCCGTCCGCGATGCCGGCAACCAGCAGGAGTTCCTGTCGCGCGCCGGCGATGCGCTCGGCGTCCCCGTGGAGATCATCACGGGCCAGGAGGAATCCCGGCTGGTGCACCTCGGCATCCAGGCGCGATGGCCGCATCCCCGCCAGAAAACGCTGGCGATCGACGTCGGCGGCGGCAGCGCGGAGATCATCGCCAGCGAGAACGGACGCATGGTGGAGGCGTTCTCCAAGCCCCTGGGCGCGGTCCGGCTCACCGAAATGTTCCTGCGCCACGACCCTCCGCAGCCGGTGGAGCTCGAACGGCTATCGCAGTACATTCAGGAGAAGATCGCCCGTCCCGTGGAACGGCTGGGCAAGGCCGGATATGAGCGCTTGATCGTGACCTCCGCCACCGCCGCCGCCATCGTCTGCGCGGTGAATGACATCCCGCGCACCAAGCGCGAGGAAGCGGACCGCGTGCGGGCGTCCCTCCGCCAGGTCCGCGATTTCTACAACGAGATCTCCACCATGGACCTGGCGCAGCGCCGCAAGGTGGCGGGCATCGGACCCCGGCGGGCAGAAATCATCACCGGCGGCGCGGCCGTCTTCCTGCGCGCCATGGAAGCCTTCCACATGCCGTCCATCTATTACTCCTCGGCGGGAGTTCGCGATGGCATTGTCGCCGACCTGTTCGCGCGAGGCGCGGGTCGCGAGCTGTCGCAGCTCAGCCGGGAGCAGCGCCAGGCGGTGGAAAGCCTGTCCACCCGGTTCGGCGTCTCGCCCCGGCATTCACGCAAGGTGGCGTCGCTGGCGCACACCCTGTTTGAAGCGATGCAGCCGCTCCACCGCCTGCCTCCCGACCGCGGCAAGCTGCTGGAAGCGGCGGCTTACCTGTACGACATCGGCCGCTTCGTCAACGAAAACGCGCATCACAAGCACGCGTTCTACCTGGTGGCCAACGCGGATCTCGGCGGCTTCACCGACGCCGAACGTTATCTGGTGGCGCTGCTGTGCCGCTACCATCGCAAGGCGGCGCCGGCGGCGCATCATCCCGCGGTGCAGGAGCTCGATCTCGAGCTGCGCCGCACCCTGATCCTGCTGACGCCGCTGCTGCGCCTGGCCGACAACCTGGAGCGCGGGGAACGCGTGAACAGCGTCAGCTGCAAGCTGAAGAATGGCATGTTCCAGATCGCCATCCGCTCGCGCGGCGAGGCCCGGCTGGAACAATGGGGCGCGGAGCGCGTGGGTCCGCTGTTTGAAAGCGTCTACCGCCTGCCGCTGGTGATCGTGAAGGCGAAAAGCTGATGGCCATGCTGGTTTCCGAATATGCCGCCGCGCAGGTCGGGAAGCTGCTGCGCAAGACCGGACGGGAGGCTCGCCGCTGCCAGGCGGATCCTTCCGAGGACGCCGCGCACGATCTGCGAGTCACCATCCGGCGCTTCCACCAGGCCATGGAAACCTTCGCCGCCGCCATCCCCAAGCGCGCTCGCGAAGAGGCGTGGCGCAAGGCTCGCGAGCTGCTGAAGGCGGCGGGCGCGCTGCGCGACGTGGATATCGCGCGGGAGCTGCTGCGGGATTCCAAGCGTCCCGAAAAGGATGCCATGCTCGAACTGCTGCACCGCGAGCGCTTCTTCCGCGAGATCGACTTGCGCGCCGCGGCGGCCAAGTGGCGGAACCGGCGATCCGTCCCGAAGCTGCTGCAGCGCCTCCAGGCCAAGCCCGGCAAGCACAAGCTGGACGCCATGGCGGGGGAGCTGCTCCCCTCACTCTGCCGCGAATTCTTCGCGCACGGAAGAGAGGCGTCGCAGCCCGGAGTCAGCGCCGGGGAACTGCACGAATTTCGCCTCGCCGCCAAGCGATTCCGCTACACCGTGGAGCTGTTTCAGCCGCTGTACCCCGGCTCGGCGAAGCTCATCCTGGGAACGATGAAGCGGGTGCAGACGCTGCTGGGCGAAATCAACGACTGCGCCGCCACCGCGGTGATGCTGGCCGCGCGCGGCGCGCCGCCGGCGCTGCTGCGCGAGCTCCGCGCACGGGAACGCAAGGAAGCGGCGGAGTTCCGCAAGGCTTGGAAGCAGATGGATGCCGAGGGCGTGGAGGCGGCCTGGGAACAGGCGCTCGCCCGGCCCGTGAAGCCGAGCCCCGGCAAGCCTCGTAAGGCGGCGGCTGCGCCGAAAGTCACGGAACCGCCCCCGCCTGGCGCCTGAACCGCTCGGGAGCTACCGCGCGTCTTTTTCCGGCGTCAGGACCTTGCCGGGAAGGGCATTGGTGAATTTGCCCGCGGCCACCACCGGGACCCCGTTCACCAGCACCCAATCCACGCCCTCCGGATACTTCTCCGGCGCGAACATCTCCGCCGTCTCGCGAATCCGCGCCGGATCGAAAACCACCACGTCCGCCCAGTATCCGCTGTCGATCCTGCCGCGATCCTTCAGCCCCAGAATTTGCGCCGGCAGCCCGCTCATGCTGCGCACCGCGTGCGGCAGCGTGATCGCCGCCCGATCCAGGGCGTAGCGGCGCAGCTTGCGCGGATACGCACCGTAAGAACGCGGGTGACCCATGTTCGCCGCGCCATCCGTGCACGTGGCCATGTAATCCTCCCGCATGAAGTGCTCCAGATCGTCCTCGGAAAGCGAAAAGCCGCGCATCCTCGCGCCGCCCGGAACGCCATCCATGCCGTTGCGCTGCAGCCAGATCACCGCTTCTACCGGCGACACTTTCAAATCCGCCGCGATTTGGCCGATCGTCTTCTGCTTGTATTGCGGCAGGTGCGCGTCCCATACCACCACGCGCGACGCCCCGCCGCGGCGCTCGATCTCATGCGCGATGTCGCCGCGAATCTTCGCCGCCGCATCGGGGTCCTTCAGCCGTTCCGCCAGGTTCTCCTTGGCGTTGCGCAGTTGCGCTCCCTCGCGATCGATCTGCCCGGTTACCTTCGCGCCCGGCGCGGCGATCGCCCACAGCGGCATCAGCACGGTGTTGCCGTCGGAGCCCGACGTCTCATACGGGTATTGATCGGCGTACACCGGCACGCCTTCTTCCCGCGCGCGCCGGATCATCTGCGTGGCCGCGTGGCTGGAGCCCCAGTAATTCGCTCCCTTCGCCTTGATGTGCGAACATACCACCGGAACCCCCGTGGCGCGGCCGATCTCGATGGTCTCGCGCACCGCATCCAGCAGATCCGCCGCCGGCGTGGGATCGGAGGCGATTTTCCACATCGGATCCCGGCCCTCGCTCCGCTCGTGGCTGATGTACACCCCGCGGAACGGCTTCACTGCCTTCACCAGCTCGATCAACTCGCGCGTATCGCTGTAGCGTCCGGGGACATACTCCAGGCCAGCGCTCAAGCCCCAGGCGCCCTCCCGCATCCCCTGCTCCACCAGCTTGCGCATGGCGTCCACATCGGCGTCGCTGGCCTTGTCGCGATCCCGGCTCTTCATCGCGCGCCCGCGGACACTGCCGTGTCCCACCATCAGAATGGCGTGGTTGCCGATGCCCTGCCTTTCGTAACCGGCGCGCTGTTGCTGGATCGATTCGGGCGACCGCCCGTCCTGGTTCACCACCGAAAGCGTGATCCCTTGCGCCACCATGTTGTGGTTGAACTTCAGCTTGGCATCCGCCAGGTCGCGGTCGGAATGCGAGTGCATGTCGATGAATCCCGGCGTCACGTACTTGCCGGTCGCATCGATGGTTTGCGGCGCGCGCGCCTGCTTCAGGTCGCCGATGGCGGCGACGCGCCCGGCCTTCACCCCGATATCGGCGTGGAACCACGGATTTCCGGTGCCGTCCAGAACCCGCCCGTTGCGAATGATGAGGTCATAATCCTGCGCCAAGGCAGACAGCGATACAAGAAACAGCAGCAGCCGCATGGCATCGGATCGTATCACGACCGCGGACCATGGTCCCAGCCGTACGCCGGTGCCCGGAACTGCGCGTAGCCCCGGAAACCAGCGCACGGCTGAAAGCATGGATCTCGGGAACTGCGCCGACCCGTGGTTTCCCCGGCGCCGGTCGCTTCTCCCGGCGCAGGCAACCCTCACGTCCGGTTGTATTCCCTTCCATTATTCCCCGCGACAGGTTCGGAAGGTTCCAAAATTCAGCCGGTGATCTGCTGGAGCCCATACCGGCAGCTCGCTCGCACCGACTCCGCGCTCAACCTGCGGCCGGGGGCGATCATCGCCGCCTCGCGGATAACGTCCGTCATCTCTCCAAAGAGCCATTCGCTGGCGTTCGCTACCCTCCTAGCTGCGTTCCGGTGCAGGCAGGGGCGCACACGAGCGGTCCATTCGGTCCGCAGATTGTCCAGGCGCGCGCCGAACACCTGTATGGTGTCGTGAATGTACAGAATGTCCTTGGCCTGATCCCCGGCGCTTCGCTTCCTGTGGATCAACAACTTCTGTGCGACGTATCCCATTGGGTTCGCGACCCGGACTACTCTGGTGTCGGGCAACTCGAAATCGCCGGCGCTCAGTGCAACCGTCCAGGGGTCGTTCAGCAGCAGTTCGATGAATCGCAGCTGTTGCGAGTTCACGCCTGCAATCCTCGTGGTCGCCTTCCGCTTGCCGCTGCGGGTATGCTCGCTTCCCGTTAAGGGCGTTAGGAACTCCGCATAGAAGCCGCTGTCGCTGTCCCCCAAACGGTACAGAGTCGCCGGCGGCATATCCTCTCCCCCGAACTCCTCCTGAAAGCCACGCGCCAGGAGGGCGTCTCGCATCGTCGGCGTTTGCTCCGGCAAGCCCGAGGGCAGCGCCACGTCGGCGTCAAACGTCATCAGCGGCGCGAAATCGAGCTTCTGCGCGGCGGGATGAAGATGGTACAACCGATGCGCCCAACCGCCGACGATAACCACGCGATCCAGCCAGGGGTCGAGCGCGGTAATCAGGCGGGCGAAGCTGGCGAAGCCCGGCGCCACAGCCATCAGCGCTTCCTCACCAGCCGGGCAAGCGCCCTCCGCGCAATCTCATCCGCCTGCGCCTTTCCGCGCGAAGGGTGCTCTGAAACATCGAGCCATACTTGCAGTATGTCGGCGCACGGCACTCCATCCTTGACAACGGCGGCGCGGAATACCGCCTCGGGATTCGCCGGGATGCGGATCACGGCGTCCGGGTTGTGCTCGGCGTCTTCCGGCGACAGCCCCCATTTTTCCAGTAAACCCGGCTCGAACCGCTCCAGATAGATGTGCGGCGGTACGCCATGAACGAACCCGAATCCCAGCGCATCCGCGGCGGCGAAGAGTCCCAGGCACGCTCTGGGCTGGCGCCGGCGGCCGCGCGCCGGGCGACCGGCGGAAGCCGTTCTCGCGGCGTACGACTTGAGCAACCCGGCGACGGCCGCCCGGTCCCGCTGGACCAGCCAGCGAACGGGGAACTCCCGCACGGACTCCCGCCGGGCTGCCCACCGGCCCAACAATTCGGGAACACGCGCCAGCGCGAGCGACTCCTCGTCCGAGGCGACGAAACCGCCGTTCTCCAACTGGCGCACCAGCCGCAACGCGCTCATCACCGACACCCCGGCGGCTCTCGCTAGCTCCGTCGGGTTCTTATATTGGCTTCGCGGGGCCGACAAGAGTTCCTCCGGGATCGAGTCCGCCAGCAGGATCTTCAGCATCCACTGATTCAAATCGGAGAACAACCGCGGCAGCGGCTGCTTCACAATCCGCCGCCGCGCGCGGTTCTCCTTGGCGGAGGGGCGTGCGTTCAGGATCTCCAGCCCGCAACCCCTGAATGCCCGCAGGCCCGCGGAGTCCACGAGTCCAACCACCATCCTCGGCGCAACGCGATCCGCATAGCTCTGCACGGAATCGACCACGGCCGGCGGAAGATGGTCGGCTCCCACGATTGCCACCGGAATCACCGTCTCTTGCGATTGCCTGGCGAAAGCTTGCGCTTCGAGAATGGCTTGCGACAGCAGGGGAATCACCCGATCGCGGCGCCCCTCCGAAGACCGCTTGATTTCGATCACGTACTTGCGCCCTCCGCCCTCCACGATCAGGTCCGGCTGAGGTCCGTCGCCCTCCCGGGGGTGACGGACGCGCCAGGACGGCCGGCGAAAGGCGTCGGCGACGAGGCGTTCGAGACTGTGTTCCGCGGCGGCTATCATCTTTCATTCACATGGCCGCGATATACACCATGGCCCTGTGATCTCCCATGGCCATGATACCAACCACCCGAAACGAGCGTCAACCCATCCCTCCCTCCCCCAGGGACTCCTGCCACCACCCTGTCAGCAGCCACCCGCTATCCTGAACACTATGAGACGGGCCGACCGCCTGTTCCAGATCATCCAGATCCTGCGCCGCCGCCGCGGCCTCACCACCGCCCAACGGCTCTCCGAGGAACTGGAGGTCTCCGTCCGCACCGTCTATCGCGATGTCGCCGACCTGGTGTCCTGCGGCGTCCCCATCGACGGCGAGGCCGGGCTCGGCTACCTGCTGCGCGACGGGTTCCACCTGCCGCCGCTGATGTTCAATCAGGATGAGATCGAGGCCCTCGTGCTCGGGGCGCAGATAGTCCAAGGCTGGTCCGACCCCAAGCTCGCCCGCGCCGCGGCGGATGTCCTCGCAAAAGTAGAAGCAGCTCTTCCGGAAGGCCTGCGCAAACTGGTCCACGACTCCCCCGTCTGCGCGCCGCCGCTGCTGCATTGGCGCGAGCCTCTGGCCGCCGACATGGCCGCCCTGCGCCTGGCAGCGCGGGAGCGCCGCAAGGTCTACATCGAGTATGTCGATGACGAGTTCGAACGCACCGCCCGCACCGTCCGCCCGCTGGCGCTGTGCTTCTACGGCCCCGTCTGGCTGATCACCTGCTGGTGCGAGCTTCGCCACGACTTCCGCAACTTCCGCCTGGACCGTATCCAAGCCATGGAGGTGCTCCCCAGCCGCTTCCAGGACGAGCCCGGCAAGACCATGCAGGATTATCTGCGAAGGGAGAATGCGCGCGAACATGCCCAGCCGCTATCTTGATTTCGTCATCGAACAATGTTCGCCTTTGGGCGTCATCACCTCGCGCGCGATGTTCGGAGGCCATTGTTTCTATTGCGACGGCGTCGTGTTCGGTCTGTTGGCAAACGACGAATTGTATTTGAAAGCCGACGACGGCAATCGCCCCCACTTCGAAGCTCGCGGGCTGGCGCCGTTCCGGCCCTTCGAGGACCAGAACGTCACCATGTCCTACTACGCGGCCCCGCCTGAGATCTTCGAGGATCGCGACGCGCTGCGGCAGTGGGTGGGAGGCGCGGTGGAAGCTGGACGCCGCGCCAAGAGCCGCAAATCCGCCCCCGGCAAACGGCCCGTTCGCCCCAAGGCCAGACGCCGCTCGTAAATAAGCCGGATCTTCCCCGTCTGCTTTTCGTAGTCTTCCTTGGCAAAGGAGCGGCCGGTGGATACTTTTCTTCAAGACCTGCGTTTTTCGATTCGGCAGTTGCGGCGATCGCCCGGCTTCGCGGCTTCCGCCGTCCTGACGCTGGCACTCGGCATCGGCGCAAACGCCACCATTTTCACCTGGATGCAGGCTTTAGTCCTGGATCCGCTGCCCGCCGTGCCGGATTCGCGGAAGCTTCACGGCTTCCAGTGGAAGACGCCGGAAGGCAACCGCAACAGCTTCTCCTGGCCGGAATTCGTTGACTACCGCCAGCGGAATTCAACCCTCTCCGGTCTGGCGGTGATGCGCATGACTCCCATGAGCCTCGGAACCGGCTCCCAGCCGGAGCGGGTGTGGGGCATGCTCACTTCCGGCAACTACTTCGAGGTCGCCGGCCCGCCGATGGCCCGCGGACGGGCTTTCCGCATGGATGAGGAGATGAACCTCGGCGCCGCCCCGGTCGCCGTGATCAGCCACGCCTTGTGGCGCGACCGCTTTCAGTCCGATCCCGGACTGGTGGGCCGGACCATCCAGTTGAATGGCCGGGCCTTCGAAGTGATCGGGATCGCGCCGGAGGGCTTCCACGGTACGACTCTAGGGCTGAAGTTCGACATCTTCGTGCCGATCGGGATGAGGTCCGCGTTCCTGCCCGGCACGGATAAGATCTTCACCCTGCGCGGATCCAACTGGCTGGATGCGATCGCACGCCTGAAACCGGGTGTGCCGCTCTCCCAGGCGGAGGCGGATCTCACCGCCATCTCCGCGCAACTCGCGCGCGAGCATTACAACTCCAGCAGATACAAGCGAGCGGAGATCACTCCGGTATGGCGTTATGGCGCCGGCAAGATCCTGGCCCCGGTGATGCTGCTGATGATGGCCGTGGTCGGCGTGGTGCTTCTCATTGCCTGCGCCAACGTCGCCAACCTGCTGCTGGCGCGCGCCGCGGGACGGCGGCGCGAGATCGCCATCCGCCTCGCGCTGGGAGTGAATCGCGGCCGCCTGATCCGCCAGTTACTGGCGGAGAGCCTCATCCTCGCCCTGGCGGGCGGAGCGTTCGCCTTCCTGATGGCTCGCCTGACCGCCGGATTGATGATCACCTTCCTGCCGCCCAACGATCTTCCACTGAACTTCTCTGCCCCGGTCGACTGGACCGTTGCGGGTTTTATTCTCACCGTGGCGGCGCTGGCCAGCGTGATCTTCGGGCTTGCACCTGCCCTCCGCGCGTCCCGGCCGGATGTGGTCACCGCGCTGAAGGATGAATCGGGCGCTTCCGCCGGCGCCGGAAAGGCTCGCCTGCGCAATGGACTGGTGGTGTCGCAAGTGGCGATGTCGGTGTTGCTGCTGGTCTTCGCCGGATTGCTGCTGAGGAGCCTGGGCCGGGCGTCGGATGCCGATCCGGGTTTCGATCCGCGCAACGTCCTGCTGGCGTCCATCGATCTCTTCCCCAACGGCTACGACGCCGCGCGGGGCCGTGTCTTCCTGGCGCAGGTTGCCGAGAAGCTCCAGACTCTGCCGGGCGTCGCCGCCGTCAGCATGGCGCGCCGCGTGCCCCTCGGGCTGGGTGGAACCAGCTCCTCATCGTTTGAGGCCGAAGGCTACACTCCCGCCAAGGATGAACAGCCGCTCGCCTATCTCAACAATGTCGGCCCGGATTATTTGCGGACCGTCGGCACCCCGCTCGTGGCGGGCCGCGACCTCACCCTGCAGGACCGGCAGGATGCGCCCCTGGCCGTCGTCGTCAACGAGACCCTCGCGACGCGATACTACAAGGGCGACGCGCTGGGCAAGCGCATCCAAATCCATGATGCCTGGCGCGTGATTGTCGGCATCGCCAAGGACTCGAAGTACCAGAGCTTCGATGAGAAGCCTGCACCCTTCGTGTACTTCCCGGTGCTGCAGGCCTACCTGCCGGACACCACGCTGATGATCCGCACCACGGGCGAACCTCTGCTGGCGGCTCGCGCGGTGGAGGCGGCGATCCACGAACTGAATCCCACCCTGCCGGTGTTCAGCATCCGCACCTTCGAATCCAACACCGGCGGAGCTTACATCGCGCAGCGTATGGGCGGATCCATGCTGGCGGTCTTCGGGATGCTCGCGCTGGTTCTCGCCGCGGTGGGGTTGTACGGCGTGCTCGCCTATTCCGTCGCGCAGCGGTCCCGCGAGGTGGGAATTCGCATGGCCCTGGGCGCGACTTCCTCCGACGTGCTGAAACTGGTCATCCGCCACGGCCTGGCGATGACGCTGGCGGGAATCGCCATCGGCCTCACCGCTGCCCTCGGGCTGACCCGATTCATCAAGGCGATGCTCTATGGAGTGTCGCCCACCGACGGGCTGACCATGGCTGGCGTCGCGGCCATGATGGTCGCGGTGGCGCTCGCGGCCTGTTACCTGCCGGCGCGCCGCGCCATGAGCATCGATCCGGTGCGGGCCATGCGCCACGACTGAGGACTTAGGCCTTCTCCAGACGGAAGGCAACTGAGTAGGGCCGTGTCATGCACTTTTCGATATCCCGGGGAGCCACTCCCGTGGCCACGGCGTCCGGCGCGAGCCGCGGCTCCTCGAATCCGCTCACCGCGAACCCGGCCTCGCGGAACGCTTTCCAGTAATCCGACAGCGGCCGGTGATACCAGATGAACTTGGAGCGAAAGTGTTTCCAGGGCGGATCCACGTACTTTCGCTGCTCGAAGTAGGAATGCCGCCAGCGGTAGCTGACCTCCGTTCCATTCCAGTGCGCTTCGCCCTGGGGAAAACAAGGGTGCGAAAAAACGAGCACGGCGGCGCCCCCGGGTCGCAAAACTCGGTGGAACGCTCGCATGGTGCCCGGCAGGTCGGGCGTGTCCATGATCACGTAGTTGGAAACGATCAGATCGATTGCGGCGTCAGGCACGGACTTCAGCTCGGAGCAGTTGTCGACGCGGAAATCGAGATGCGGATATTGAGCGCGGGCGACTGCGATCATGCGCTCGGAAAAGTCAGTTCCGGTCACGCGCGCGCCTCGGCTGTGAAGCTGCGCGCTGAGGTAGCCCGTTCCGCACCCGGCGTCGAGCACGTCCAGTCCGCGCACTTCGCCCGCCATGGCCCACAGCACCGGGTCAGAATTGAGGCGGCGATTGAGATCGCCAGTCTGTCCGACCTGAATAAGCCAGTCGTCGGCCACCGAGTTCCAGAATGTGCGGGATTCCTCGAAGTCCATCGCATCAGTCTACGACGCGTCCTCCCATCGGTGCCTGGTGGTGCCAGGCGCCGATCCCGCGGGCGAGCTGACGCAAGTGACCCGTTAGCAGCAGCTTAGCCAACGTGCGAGGCGTTTGCGGAAGGTACCCCCAGTTGCGATTACCGCGTATTCGAGCTGGTGAATTCAAGGCGGTCCCTGCCCGGAGTCCGGCCTGGTTTCAGCAACTTAAGGTTTCGCCAGGGTACTGCGACCCCGGGCGAACTCCTCCGGCGGGAGCCGCAAACCCAAAAAGGGGGGGCAGTTCGTTTCCCCGCGCTTTCGCACGGCGTGCAAAAGCTGGCAAATAGCTGACATAAAGTGACTTGCTTCGAAATCGCCCCGCCATCGGTGCCTGGTGGTGCCAGGCACCGTCCGGAGGAGACGTCGTTACCGCGCGGCGACCCCGGAGTCGGCAGGAAGGGCTTCCGTCCGCTGCAGTGCGTCCCGCTCGCGCCGCAAGGCGGCCCGATGAACCCGCCACCGCGTGATCCCCATGGACATCGCCACCATCGCCGCGATCAGCCCAACGGAGAACAAGGTGATCTGCAGAGGAGTCGAATTGCTCTTCCAGCTTTCAAACCAGCGCCCGTACACCAGCTCGATGTGTACCCAGTACACTGCCAGTGAAGTGGTGCCCAACTGCCGGATCCAGCTCCAGCCGGGGTTGGCCAGATACTCGGTCCAGAAGTAAGCGAACGAGGCCAGCAAGAGCAGCAGCCCGGTCTTGCAGGCGACGTTCATCGGCGAATTCAGCCAGAAGTCGGAATTCGAGTACAGGGAGAACGGCAGGTTGGAGAAGTATTGTCCGCCCAGCAGCAAGCCGAAGCCCAGCAACGCCGACCACTGCATCGCCCGCGGCAGGTCCTGCGCCCGGATCATGCGCATGGCGCTTCCCGCCGCGACGCCGAACGCCAGGAACGCGCTCCAGGGGAAAATCGCGAATGCCGTGTGACTGGGGACTATGTAAGCGGAGAGCCACTGCGGCCAGGCGCTGAAATCCAGCGACGAGATCACCGGGGACAGCGCCGCGATAGCGATGCCCACGCCGGCTGCAACCCGTGCCCGCCGCTCCGTTTCCAAAATTGCGCAGAACGCCAGCAGCGCCATGGTGATGCCCATGGCGTTCAGGATGTCCACCTTCAGCAGATCCGTCCAGGAGCTTCCCGGCAGCGCGAAAACGTACATCTGCACCCGGAATAAGACAGCCAGAACCAGCAGGTAGCGGGCTCGCTTCAAGGCCTCCAGCATTTTGCCGTGCCAGGGCAGACGCTGCCGCTCGCCCCGGTCCATGCCCATGGCGAACGTGATTCCGGTTAGAAACAGGAAGATGGCGGGCGTCAACCCGCCGAAAAACTGGCTCAGCACATACGGCGACTCCTGCCGCGCGGCGGCGGGAGTGAAGGCATCGAAGGTGTGCCCCTGCAACATGATGACGGCGCCCAAGCCCCGGAACCAGTCCAGAAAGTGCAGGCGCACCGTCGATTTTGCTTCTGACATCGCTTGTTCTATCGGCTCCCCGGAACGTTTCCCCGCGTTCCGGCGGGGGATTTCACTTCTGCGGATATTCCTTCTTCGTCCCCGGCGGCAGCTTCACATCCAGGGAGCCGTCCGGCATCCCAGTGTTGAACTGCTGGCCCGAGTAGGTGATCAGGATATAGTCGCCGCTCTTTTGATGCAGCTTCTCCTGGAGCGGATACGATCCATTCTCCGGAATCCACAACTCCACTTTACTCAGATAGTTGCGAGCTTCACCCGACTTCGGGACCAGCTCCAGGCGGGAGGTCTTCTGGCCCGCCACCGTATCGGATCCCGCCAGCTTCACGTCCCAGTTCTTCCGGAGCGAGGCCGACGGAGTTCCAAATCCAAGCAGCAGAAACTGATACAACTGATCGCCTTGCTTGCCCAGGTCGTAGATCTGCGCCGTCTTGATCTTGGGCAGGTAGATCCACACCTGCTTATCGGCCAGCATCACCGTCTTGGCGTCCGGCTGCGTGTAGTCGATCAGGCCGCGCACCTTGTTCTTGATGCGCTTGA
Organism: uncultured Solibacteraceae bacterium; assembly: GCA_964406035.1. Classification (GTDB taxonomy): domain Bacteria; phylum Acidobacteriota; class Terriglobia; order Bryobacterales; family Bryobacteraceae; genus JAIEPW01. The sequence goes on from CAYOQB010000003.1 coordinate 74,487, forward strand.
AGCGGATTTCGCCGGAGGATTCGTTCGTTTCCTTGATTACCGCCGTGTATTCGGTCCACTTGAATTTCGCCGCCATGCTTTCAAAGCCGGGCGCGGCTTTGTCCATGCGGGCCAGCACCTCGTTCAGTCCATCCTGCGCGAAGCCCGACGCGGCGGCGGCGATCAGGACCAAACTGGAGCGTAGCGAACGGGTCATAGCACGAGAGACGTTCACGGCTGATTCGACGTATACGCCATATATCCCCGGATCTCCTCCTCGGCGTCGAAGATCGGCTCCAGGCGCACCAGTTTCACCTCGTTCTTGGTCCGGCTGCGCAACAGGCTCACCGCCTTCTGATTCTGCTCCCCGGAAGGCAGGCTGGCCAGCAGATCGGGCTCGATCCAGTACACCGCATGTCCCTGGCTGGCGGGCAGCAGGACGACGCTGGAAGCGCGAGGCTGATCCTTAAAAAAGTCGCGGGGCGGGAGGAAGATGAACGCGAGAATCAGGGCTACCACCACGTCGTACTGCCAACTGGCGCGGGGGAAGTCCCAGAAAATCAGGCGGAAGATGCCGCTCACAACCGCCTAGTTTATCATGCCCTCCCGGGCGCCCCGCCGTGTGATACGCTCCCCCCTATGCGTCCCTTGCTTGGCACTCTGTTGGCCTGTACGTTTCTGCTGGCGGCCGAACTACCCACTGCGACTCCCGAATCAGTCGGCTTCTCCAAGGACCGCCTCAACCGCATCTCCACCACCATGCGGGACCACGTCAGCACCGGGCGGATCGCCGGCGCGTCCGGACTCCTGGCCCGCAACGGCAAGGTCGCCTGGCGCGACCAGTGGGGCGATATCCAGCCCGACACCATCGTGCGCATGTACTCCATGACCAAGGCGGTTACCGCCGTCGCCGGCATGATCCTGTACGAAGAGGGCAAGTTCGCGCTCACCGACCCGGTGTCCAAGTACCTCCCGGAATTCGCCAACATGCGGGTGGCTCACGAAGGCAAGGATGCCGAAGGCAAGCGCACCTTCTACACGACGCCCGCCGCGCGCCCGATCCAGGTCCGCGACCTGTTCCGCCACACCACCGGATTCGACTACGCCGGTCCCCTCGATGAAAAAGGCGAGCCCGCCTACAAGAAGATCGACATGGTGGGCGGCGCGCCGCCCGCGAGCTTCAATCTGGAAGAAGCAGTCAAGCGCCTGGCCACCGCGCCGCTGCACGAGGAGCCCGGCACCAAGTTCCGCTACGGCTACTCGAACGACATCCTGGGCCGTCTGGTGGAAGTCTGCTCCGGCATGACCCTGGATCGTTTCTTCGAGGAGCGCATCTTCAGGCCGCTCGGCCTCAAGGACACCGCCTTCTACGTTCCGGAAGCCAAGTGGAACCGCCTGGCGAAGCTGTACACGCCGAAGCGCGGCGGCGGCGTCGAGCTGTCCAAGGGTCCGGCGCAGGAGAGCTTCAAGACCAAGCCCGCATTGCTGCTGGGAGGGGCGGGACTGGTTTCCACGCTGGAGGATTACACCCGCTTCGTTCTAATGCTGCTGAATGAGGGCCAGTTCGAGAACGCCCGCATTCTCAGCCGCAAGGGTGTCGAACTGCTGCGCGCCGATCACCTCGGCGATCTGCCGCGCGCCGGACTGCTGCCCGAAGGCTATGGCTTCGGCCTGACCTTCGCCGTCAATCGCGGCCCCGGCAAGACCGGCACCATCGGCACCGAAGGCGAATACTACTGGGGCGGCGCGGCCGGTACCGGCTTCTGGATCGACCCCAAGGAACGGATGGCGGGCGTGTTCCTGGTGCAGGTGCTGCCCGCGCCGGGCGTTACGCCGCGCGAGCAGTTCAAGCGCATGGCCTATCAGGCGCTGGTCGACTGACCCGGAATCACTTGTCGCCTAGGGCGAAGTCCTGCGATCCCTGCCAGCGGCCCTGAGCATCCTTGCGTAACTGCAGAACAAACCCCTGTTCGCCGCCACGCAAATACTTGTCCCCGGCGAAGAAGAACTCCGCCACCTGGCGGGTCGGCTTGCCGCCTTCCACTAGGTTCAAGTGAATGTGCGCCGGGACTCCGCCTCCCGGATAGTGACCGGGACGGATGGTGACGATCTCGTATTCGCCGTTCGGTCCCACGGTGAACTCGGCGCGCAGCCGGGAGATAGAAGCGGGGCTCCCCTGGCCTGGACCGTAGATGCCCTTGGCGTCGGTCTGATACACGAAGATCCGCGTTCCGGCGGCCGCCGGACCTCCCTGGGCCTGCAATACCCGTCCGCGAATCACCAGGCGTTCGCCCGGTTCGCTCTCCGGCGCAACCCGGGCTCGCCAGGCCGGGTCAGCCTCCGCGAACGCGCTCATCGCCAGCAACGCCACCGGCCAGAGAAGTGATTTCATGCGATCCTCCCTGGGTGCAGACGCGCTCTCCGGCAATCCGGTAGCGCCGCCTGCGTTCCAGTTCTTGCGCCATCCCGCCTGCTGCGTCATAGTAGGAGCGGGAACCAGTTTCTTTCCCTGTATGGGCCCAGGCAATTCCAAATGGCGAGCCACGAACTGCTCTTCCTCACCGAGCTGGTCGGCCTCCCGGTGTACGACACCAGGCGGCGCAAGATCGGTGTGGTCAAGGACGCCGCGCTTGTGCCCCTGGTCCATCCGGTCCGCGTGGACCGCTTCCTGGTAGGCGCCGGCGGCGCCTGGCTCAGCATCCGTCACGATCAGGTCAACTCCTTGAGCCTGCGCGGGATCTACCTGAAAGACGAGAAGCTGACGCCGTATCATTCCGACGAGTACATGCTGCGCCTGCTGCGCGATCTGCTGGACCAACAGATCGTGGACGCGCAGGGCCGGAAGGTGGTCCGCGTCACCGATATCACGTTCGAAATCCGCGGCGCGGAACTGTTCATTCAGGAAGTGGACATCGGCCTGCGCAGCATCTTCCGCAGGCTGGTGCAGGGCGTGCTGCCCCCCCGCCTGATCCGCCGCCTGCAGGGCTTTGTCGCGCCCAACTCCATTCGCTGGGAGTTCTGCAACATCCTGGAGCCGGATCCGCAGCGGCGGCTGCGCCTCAACATCTCTAACAAGCTGCTGGAGCAGATGCACCCGGCCGATCTCGCCGACATCGTCGAGGAACTCGGGCCCGAGGATCGCGAGGCGATCTTCGAGACCATCGATTCCGAAGTCGCCGCCGAAACGCTGAGCGAGGTCGATCCGGAGCTGCAAGCCAGCATCCTCGAATCGCTGGAGACCGAAAAAGCCGCGGAAATCATCGAGGAAATGTCGCCCGACGAGGCCGCCGACGTGCTCGGCGAGCTCGAGGAGGAAACCTCGCAGGAGATCCTGGACGAAATGGACGTCGAGCCCAAGGCCGAGGTCCGCGAACTGATGGAGTTCGAGGAAGACTCCGCCGGCGGCATGATGAACACCGAGTTCGTGGCGCTGCCCGAGGACGCGGTGGTGAATGACGCGATCCTCGCGCTGAAAGGCAACGAAGAGCTGCTGGAAACGCTGAATACGCTGTTCCTCATTGACTCCCGGGAGCGGTTGCGCGGCGCGGTGCCACTGGCGCGCCTCTTCGTCGCCTCCGGCGCAAGCCCGCTGCGCGAGCTGCGCACCGAGACGCTGATCCAGGCGCATGTCGACGACGAACAGAAACGCGTCACCGAACTGTTCGACAAGTACAACCTGCTCACGCTCCCGGTGGTGGACGCCGAGGGCCGCCTGGTGGGCGCGATCACCGCCGACGACATCATTTCCGTATTGAGGCAGCGATGAAGAACGGAGACCCCCACGAATGTTCAAGCGCATGCGCTTCCACGTGGCGGTGTTCTTCTCCGTCATCGGCCCAGGCTTCATCACCGCGGTAGTTGACAACGACGCGGGCGGCATCTACACCTACTCGCAGGCGGGGGCGAAGTACGGCTACCTGCCCTTGTGGACCCTGCTTCCCATCACGCTGCTGTTGATCGTGACGCAGGAGATGTGCTCCCGCATGGGCGCGGTCACGGAAAAAGGCCTGTCCGACCTGATCCGCGAGGAGTTCGGGCTGCGCACCACGTTCCTCATGATGGCCGCGCTGGTGGCCGCCAACATCACCAACGTCATGGCCAACTTCGCCGGCATCGCCAGCTCCCTGGAGCTATTCGGCATCAGCCGCTACATCTCCGTCCCGCTGGGCGCCGCCGCCGTCTGGACGCTGGTGGTGAAGGGCACCTATGACCGCATCGAGAAGATCTTCCTGTTCGCCTGCGTGGTCTACGTCGCCTACATCATCTCCGGCGTCCTGGTGGGCCCGGACTGGAAGCAGGCGGCGATCGACAGCGTGCGGCCCCGCTTGTTCTTCGACGCCGGCTACATCTCCATGCTCATCGGGATGGTGGGCACCTCCATCGCGCCGTGGATGCAGTTCTATCTGCAGGCCGCGGTGGTGGAGAAGGGCGTGACGGCCAAGGAGTACAAGGAGAGCCGGATCGAGGTGATCGTGGGCTGCATCGTGATGAGCGTGATCGCCTTCTTCATCATCGTGGCCTGCGCCGGCGCGATCTATTCGCAAGGTCCCCGCGAGATCCGCGACGCCGCCGACGCCGCCATGGGCCTGCGTCCCTTCGGACCCTACGCATCGCTGCTGTTCGCGGTCGGGCTGTTCAATGCGTCGCTGTTCGCGGCCTGCATTCTTCCGCTGTCCACTTCCTACACCGTCTGTGAAGGCTTGGGCTTCGAATCCGGCGTCAACAAGAACCTGCGCGAAGCGCCGATCTTCTATGGCCTGTTCACGCTGCTGATCGTCGTGGGCGCGGGCGTAGTGCTGCTTCCCGGCTTCCCCCTGGTCCGCATGATTCTGCTGTCGCAGGTGATCAACGGCATGCTGCTGCCCTTCGTGCTGATCTTCATGACGCTGCTGGTGAACAAGAAGCGGGTGATGCGGGACTGGACCAATTCGCGGATCTACAACGCGGTGGCCTGGTCGGCCGTGGCGCTGATGATCGGCCTGACGCTGGCCCTGGTGGGAATCACTATCCAGGAGCTGATGGCGTCGTAGAATTGGAGCCATGAACGAGAAAGTGCGCGGCCCGGTGGCGGTGGTGATCGAGACCGCGCTGGGCGACATCCACGTGGTGCTGGAAACGGGCAAGGCGCCCATTACCAGCGACAACTTCCTCCGTTACGTGGACGAGGGCGCCTACAGCGGAGGGCGGTTCCATCGCACCGTGAAGATGGACAATCAGCCCCGTAACGATGTGAAGATCGAGGTGATTCAGGCCGGTCCGCGGCCGGACGCGAAGCAGCATCCGCCGATCCCGATGGAGCCCACGCTGCAGACCAAGATCGTGCACAAGGACGGCGTGATCTCCATGGCGCGCGGCGCGCCGGATTCGGCCACCAGCGATTTCTTCATCTGCATCGGCGACCAGCCTTCGCTCGATTATTCCGGCGCGCGCAACCCCGACGGCAAGGGCTTCGCCGCCTTCGGCCGCGTAACCCGCGGCATGGATGTCGTACGGCGAATCCAGGCATCGCCTTGCCAGGAGCAGCGGCTCACGCCGCCCGTGGAGATCCGGCGCATCCGCCGCGCCTGACTTGTGGGAGACTGAAATCGTGCGCTGTAGTTGCCGTGCCGAACTCCCGGAAGACGCGCTTTTCTGCCATCGCTGCGGAAAGCCGCAGCGTGACGATCTGATCGCGCCGGAGCCGGAACCCGAGCCAGCGGTCGCCTTCATCCCCCCGCCCGCTCCCCCGCCGGTGCTGGAACCGGCCCCGCCCGTGTACCTGAATCTCTTCAGCGGACCGGTGGTGCGTACGGCTATCATCGCGGCCTTGATTCTGCTGTTCGCCTCCTCGCTGTTCGTCGCCGTGAACCCCTTTCTCGCCTTGCTGGGCGTGGTGCTGGGCGGCTTTGTTGCCGTGGCCTTGCATCGCAAGCTGACCGCGCAGGAACTTTCCGTCCTGAACGGGCTGCGCCTCGGCTGGTTCGCCGGATTCTTCAGCTTCCTGATGGTGATGCTGATGTTCGCCATCACCGCCTTCGCCCTCTCCGACCCGGAGATCCGGCAGGCCTGGAGCGAGGGAATGCGGCGGTCCCAAATGGGCGAGGATGCGGTCCGGCAGTTGATGGACATGATGAGCGACCCCGCCACGGTGCTCACCAGTCTGTTTGCCGGCTTCCTGCAGTTGACGGTGCTTTCGTCGCTGGGCGGAGCGCTCGGCGCCAAGCTCTTGGGACGCTCGTCCCGCTAACGGCGGATCGCCTCCAGCGGATCGATGCGCGACGCACGCCATGCCGGAATCCCGCTGGCCGCCGCGGCCGTTAGCAGCAGCAGCCCGCAAACCGACGCATAAGTCCAGAAGTCCAGCGGTGTCACGCCGAAAATTAGCCCGGAAATTGCCCTCGCCAGCAGCAGCGCCAGCGCCAGGCCCACCCCCAGGCCGCCGGCGGCGATCAGAATCGCCCGGGTCATCATCAGGCCCAGAACGTCCGCCACGCGCGCGCCCAGCACCATGCGCACCCCGATCTCCGGCCGCCGCTCGGTGACCGATTGCGACATCAGCCCGAAAATGCCGGCCGCGATCATCGCCAGGGCGATCAGGCCCATTACGCTGAGAAGCGCCGTAACGTAGGTCAGCCCGGCCACCGCGTCGGCGATGACCTTGGACCAGCTCTTGACGTAATAGAAAGGCTGCTCCGCGTCCACGGCGGCCAGCCGCGCCCGCACCGCCGCGGCAAGGCTCGCCGGATCTCCGGAAGTTCGCAGCGACAGCACGCCAAAACGGCTGGTCTGCTGGCTGAGCGGCAGGTACACCGCCGGCTCCTGGGTGCGCTCCGTCCAGACATAGGGCATATCGGTGACAACGCCCACCACGCGGTAGAGTTCGCCGCCCGGCTCCACGCGGAAGCCGCGCCCGATCGCCGCCTGTCCCGGCCACCAGCCACGGGCGGCCGCCTGGTTGATCACCGCTACGCGCGGCGCCTCCGCGCCGTCGGACTCGCGCAACTCCCGGCCCTCCCGAAGCTGCATTCGCAGCGTGGCGAAGTAGCCGGGGCTGATCGATTGCTTCAACGCCACCAGCCGCTGCCCCGGCTCTTCCACCCGGCCTTCCGGCAGCACCCGTGTGTAGTAGGTGTCGAAGTTGTAGGGAATCGTGCTGGAGATAGCGGCGGATTCCACGCCCGGGACAGCGGCGGCCTCCGCCAGGAGTCTCTGCTTCACCGCCGCCTGGTCGAGCTGCCCGGGGTAGCGGGTCCTGGACAGGTCGAAGGACAAGGTGAGCACCCGTTCCGGATGGTGCGCATCCAGCCGCGACACGATGGACTGCATTCCGCGGATCATCAGGCCCGCTCCCGCCAGCAAAACGACCGACAAGGCGATCTCCGAGGCGAGCAGGAAACTCCGCAGCCGCCGCCGCGATCCGCCGCCCAGAAATCCGCGCCCGCCTTCCTTCAACGAATCGTTCAGATCGGGCCGGGAGCTCCCGAACGCCGGCGCGATTCCCGCCGCCAGGCCCGACAGCAGCGCGAGCGCCAGCGTGAACATCGCCACCCGCCCATCCAGCCCGATGCGATGCCAGCCGCCGACGAACTTCTCGACATCGGCCGGCATCGATCGCACGATCAGATCGACGAACCAGAACGACAGCAGCAGCCCGGCGATGGCGCCGCACGCCGACAGCACCACGCTCTCCGCCAGCAGTTGCCGCATCAAGCGCCAGCGCGAAGCCCCCAGCGCGGAGCGCAGCGCCAGTTCCCGGGATCGCGCGGCGGACCGCGCAAACTGCAGGTTGGCGACATTCGCGCAGGCGATCAGCAGCACCAGCATCACCGAGTACAGCGACAGGCGGGAGTACTCACGCGTGTAGTCGCTGTTCAGGAATTCGGGCAAGGGCAGAATGCGTACGTTCCAATCGCGATTGCTCTCCGGGTGAGCCTGGGACAGTCTTCCGGCGATGGCGCGCATCTCCTGGCGGGCTTCCCCGATCCCGGTTTCGGGCCGCAGCCGCGCGAGCACCTGCAGATTGCGCGACTCGCGGGCCGCGCTGTCTTTGGGCGTCAGCTCCAGCGGGATCCACAGATCCGCCGTGGAGGGAAAGCGGAAGTCGCGGCTCATCACGCCGGCGACGCGGTACTTCTGGCCATCCACCTGAATTTCGCTGCCGATCGCGCCCGCATTGCCCTGAAAGCGCCGGTCGAACAGCCGGCGGCTCAATACCACCGCGTCGCGATCGCCCGGAAGCAGCGCGCTGCCGTGCTCCGCCGCCGCGCCCAAGGTATCGAAGAACGCGGCTTCCACGCGCGCGGCGATCGCCTTCTCCGGCTCTCCGCTCCCGGTCAGGTTCACGTCGTCGAGGCGGATCGCCACCATGCGGTCGAAGCCGCGCGCAGCCGACCGCCAGTCCGCGAGATTCGCCGCCGATACGGAAGTCCAGTCGCGGGTTTCGCCCGGACGCATTTCCTGCACCATCACCAGCCGGTGCAACCCCGGCAGATCGATGGGTTTGTTCAACAGCGCGTCCACCACGCTGAACATCGCCGAGGTCGACGCGATGCCCAGGGCGAAGGTCACGATGGCGATCGCGGAATAGCCCGGCGCGCGCGCCAGATTGCGGATGCCCAGCAACAGATCATTCATAGCGTAAGGAGATCATCGGATCGATTCGGGTGGCGCGGCGCGCGGGGAAATAGCCCGCCGCGAAGGCCACCAGGACGATGCACAGGGTGGCCAGCGCGAATACCATCGGGTCCGAAGCCTTGGTCCCGAACAGAAGCGATTCGGCCACGCGGCCCAGCCCATAGCCCGCCGGAATCCCGAACAGCATGCCGGCGAATGCCATCATCGCGACATCCTTCAGCACCAGCCCCCGGACATCGCCGGCGCGCGCGCCCAGAGCTATGCGGATGCCGAACTCGCGCGTCCGCCGCGCCACCGAATAGGCCATCACGCCGTAAGTGCCGATCGCCGCCAGCAGCGCCGCCAGCGCCCCGAAGGCGATCGAGAGAGTGGTGGTCAGCCGCTCCGCTGTCGTCGACTCCTCCACCACCTCGCTCAACGGACGGACGCTGAACACGGGAAGGTTGCCGTCCAGCCTGGCCACCTCGGCGCGAACCGCGCCGGCGATGGAGCCGGGATCCTGCGCCGTGCGGACATACAGCGTCATCGCTCCCAGCGATTCTCTTTGCATGTACGGGAAGTAGATGGAGCGCAGCGTCGCCCCGCGGACGCTGCGCTGCTTGCTGTCGGCCACCACGCCGACTACTTCGATGTCCAGCTTGACCTTGTCGCCCCGGCCCTGCCCGATTCTTCGGCCGATCGGGTCCCGCCCCGCGAAGTGGCGCTTGGCCAGGGTCTCGTTGATGATCGCGACTTTCTGCCGCCCCTGCGTGTCGGCTCGCGTGAAGTCGCGGCCGGCGATCAGCGGAATTCCGAGCGACGCGAAATACTTCGGCGAGATGAAGTGCTCGCTGAACTGCATGTCCGCGCCTTCGCCGCTCATCGCCTGGGCATTGAATTCACCTTCGGCGGCGGGAACAAAGCCTTCCACCGTAAAGTTCGACGTATCCAGACTTCCGGTCAGCACCGGAACCTGGGTGATCCCGATCGCCTGCACGCCGGGAATGCCGCCGAGCGCGTCCTCCAGGCGCTGATACAAGGCCTGCGTCCGCTCGCGATCGTAGCCGTTCAATTCCGGCGCGATGGCGAACGCCAGCACGCGATCCGCCTGCACCCCGAGGTTGACGTTCTTCAGGTTCAGCAGGCTGCGCGCGAACAGGCCCGCCCCGATGAGCAGCACCGTGGTCAACGCCATTTGCCCGGCGACGAGGAGCTTCCGGAAGCGCACCTGCGCGGTGCCGGCGCTGACGTTGCCGGTCTGATCCTTCAGCACCGGCGCCACGTCCGGCCGCGTGGCGCGCAGCGCGGGAACGAAGCCGAACAGAAGGCCGGTGGCGATGGACAGCAGCGCGCTGAATGCCAGCACCCTGGCGTTCAGCGCAGGCTGCAGCACGGTATCGGAATCGCCCCGCGGCAGCAGGCTGAACAGGCCATCCAAGGTCCAGGAGGCGACGAACAGCCCGGCCAGCCCGCCCAGCGCCGCGATCACCAGGCTTTCGCACAGCAACTGCCGGATCAGGTCCGTGCGGCTGGCGCCCATCGCCAGCCGGACCGCGATCTCCTTCTGCCGCGCCGCCGCGCGGGCGATCAGCAGGTTGGCCACGTTCGCGCAGGCGATCAACAACACCAGGGCGACCATCGCCATCGCCGCCAGCAGCGGCGTCCGCGCTTCCTGCTGGAGGATGCGGCGCCCCTGTCCGCCTTCCTTCACCACGATCGCCTGGTTCAGATATCGCGTCTTGCGATCGGACGGCAGGTTCATCTTCTCCGCGTCCGCCTGCAGCGCCGCCGCGAATACCGGCTGCAGCGCGGCCGTGACCTGCTCCCGCGTGTGTCCCGGCTTCACGCGTCCCAGCACATTCAACCAATAGTCGCGCCAGGACTCCATGCCGTCCCAGTTGGGCGTCATCAGGGCCTTCATCGTCATCGGAATGAACAGGTCCGGACGCTGCCCCACCTGCACGCCGAAAAATCCCGCCTCGGCGACTCCGACCACGGTCATGCGATGGCCGTTCACCAGGATGCTGTCGTTCAGAATGCCCGCTGACTTCGCAAACCGCCGCTCCCAGAAGCCGTGGCTGAGCACCACCACCGGATGGCCCTTCAAGGTCCGGTCATCCTCCTGCGTGAACATGCGGCCAATGGCGGGCCGGACGTCCAGGGTCTGGAAGTAATTGCCGGAGACCAGCTCCGCCGAGACCCGTTCCGTCTGGCCCGCGGCCGAGATGCTGGCGGGGATGCTGAACCGCGCGATCAAATCGGCCGCCTGCTGGCCGTCGCGCAGGGTCTTGTACATCGGATAGGAAAACGCGCCAGCGCCGCCGTCATCGGACGAGATGCGCCCGCGCTTGGGTCCGGGCGTCTCCAGAACAACCAGTTCGCCGGGCTGCCGCACCGGCAGCGCCCGCAGCAGGACCTGATCGAGCAGCGAAAAGATCGCTGTGTTGGCTCCGATTCCCAGCGCAAGCGAAGCCACCGCCACAGCCAAAAACACCGGCGCCCGGCGCAGGGTGCGGATCGCATAGAGGAGGTCCGAGACTGTCCGTGTCATCGCACCTGCTTACGCAATCGCCCCGCCACTGGATTCGTTTTCTTTGCAGTGCCTTGCGGGCAGGCGCGCGCTCAGCGCCGAACATAGTGACCGGATTCGGACAGTCGCCGCTTTGGAACGCCCGGAGCGTGTCGCCAGTCTCATTCGATGTGAGAACTCAAATCAAGCCGCCTTCCCAGCCCGTCCTGGACCCCTGGGTGGAGCGGCTGGCCCAACTGATGGACTCCTCGGTCCGGGTGGGGCGGTGGTCCTTCGGTTTAGATCCGATCCTCGGCTTGGTTCCCGGCATTGGGGATGCGATCTCCGGCTTCATTTCGCTGGCGCTGGTGGTTCGAGCCGTGCAGCTTCGCGTGCCTAAATCGGCGGTGGCGCGGATGATGGTCAACATCGGCCTGGACACCGTGATCGGCGCGGTGCCGATCCTCGGCAGCATTTTTGATTTTGCCTACAAGGCCAACACGCGCAACGTGATCATCCTGCGGGAAGCTCTTGCCGGCGCGCGCAGCGCCCGCCGAGACTGGGCCATTGTCGCGGCGGTGATCGGCTTCGCCCTGTTGCTTGCCAGTGTTCCCGTGATTGTGGCGATCCTGCTGATCCGCGCCTACTGGCCGGGCTGGCTTTGAGGCTCGCCTCGCTCGGTGCCAGGCACCACCTGGCACCGTTCCCGCCGCGTCAAGGCTGTAAGCCAAGTTTGATCAATAGTATGAAAGGGTTTCCGCCGTGTGCGAAAAACGTGCTTCGAGCAGACCCCCCCTCATTCCAGGTGTTCACGCCCGGCAGGCCCAAAGCCTGCCGTTCGACACCCCATCTTCCGATCGGCACTGCAGTCTCCAAAAGTGTTCTCCAAACAAAGGGGGGGGTATTTTGGGCGGCATTTTTCCACAGCTTAAGCTATAGAAGAACAGCCAGATATCAGAAAACCATCGGGGGATCGGTGCCAGGCACCACCTGGCACCGTTTCCGCCGTTTAGGGCTCGCAAGTCAAATATAGTCAATAATTTACACGAATTTCAGTGGTGTGCCGACACGACAAGTGTCCGGACGGCAAACGGCCGCTCGTGAACCAGCCCCCGCCAGCTAATGGATCTCACCATCCTGTGAACCGTCAGCAGCTCCGCCGCGCGATCGCCGGCCCCGCGCGGTGCCAGGCACCACCTGGCGCCGCTTTCGCTAGATTTCGCCAAGCGGGCGTGTTTCTAAAGCCAATTGACCCGACCCGTATTCATGTCGAAAACCGCCGCCTCTGCCCGGACGCGGCCTTCGGCGACCGCTTGCGCCAAGAAAGCGCTGGCGGCGCCAATTCGATCTCGGGTGAGCAGCGCGTGTTGCCGCACCACCGCGCTTACCAGAGTATCCGCGGAGGCAAGTTGCCTGGCAACCGGGGTCAGCGACGCCAAGGCTTCGCGAATGGGCACCGTCAGGTGATCCATTCTTTCCAGCGAGTGATCGCCTGTCACGACCGACGAGACGGCGCCGCACCCGGAGTGACCCAAGACCACGCAGAGGGGGACGTGGAGGTGTTCCACAGCATACTCAAGGGACGCCACTTCATCCTCCCGAAGGACATTACCGGCCACCCGCACGACGAAGAGATCACCGATACCCTGGTCGAACAGTATCTCCGGCGAAACTCGTGAGTCAGAGCAGCACAAAACTACAGCATGAGGGTGCTGGCCGTTCCGGACCGTGCGCTGCAACCGTTTGACGGTCGAATGCGGATGACGGGCATGCCCGGTGATGAACCGTAGGTTGCCGGCCGCCAACTCGGCATGCGCCTTGCTGGAGGTGTGGGTTTCCGCACTGAGCTGCCGGGCTGCCAAATAACCGAAGCTCAAAAAAGCGAAGTGTCGCCGCTTAATTTTTTTCATCTGACCCCCGAAAAGCGAGTTCCTCTCCGGCATGGACCTCCGACGCGCGCTGGAGCGCGGAGTCCAGGTCCGGAACAATGTTCTCCTTGCCGATATGCTTTCGGAACTCCGCCTGCATGAGAAACCGGGCAGGCTGGCGCCGCGCACCACAGAGGATCAAAGTCCGCCGCGACGCCTTTAGGCGATCGCTCAACTGCTCGAAGGCGTGCAGCCCCGTGGAGTCGATGGCGGTCATATTACGCAGGCGGAGGATCAGAATAGGGGCGAACGATGACAGGTCGCCCGTCTCTTGATCGAGTTGCGTGGTGGCGCCGAACAGAAACGGTCCATGGATGCGTACGATGGATACGTAGGACGGTATGGCTTTGTGCTGAAGCGAATGAGACAATCCTTTGGCAATGTAGTCCTCGGTGACTGTGGAAACGGTGGTTGTCTCCGCGATGCGGCCAATGTACAGAAGCGCCGCGAGAACCATCCCCACTTCTACCGCGATTGTCAGGTCAGCAATGACTGTGAGCACAAAAGTGATGGCCCAAACGCCCTTCTCGGCCCAATCCAGGCGGAGCACGCCTGGAATCTCGCGCCATTCGCCCATGTTGTAAGCCACAACGAGCAAGACGGCCGCCAATGTTGCCAGAGGAATGAAACTCGCCAAAGGCGCGAATAACAGCACCACCGCCAGCAGAGTAAGGGCGTGGATGATCCCGGCAACCGGAGTGACTGCGCCCGCGCGATAGTTGGTGGCGGTACGCGCGATCGCGCCCGTGACTGGTATGCCCCCCACTAGGGGCGTGACAATGTTGGCAAGCCCCTGCGCCAGAAGTTCCGCGTTGGGATTGTGTCGGTCGCCTGAGAGTGAATCGGCGACGACCGCCGAAAGCAGGCTTTCGATTGCCGCCAAGATTGCCACTGTCAGCGCGGAAGGCAGAAGCGGAACCAGAAGATCGGGCTGGAACTCGGGTATCACGATCGGCGGAAAACCTCGGGGAAGATCGCCGAATCGTGAACCGATTGTCTCCACGGGCAAACGAAAGATCGCGACAGCGGCCGTTCCAGCCAGGAGTGCCGCTATGGCCCCAGGCAACTTCGGCACCACCCTCGGTATCAGGACGATGACTCCCAGCGAGGCGACCGCGAGTGCAACGGCGTACCCGTTCGCCCGGTCGAGATTCCGCGCCAGCGAGAACATACGTTCAAAGAACTCGCTCGGGTTCTGATTTATGGAAATTCCGAGGAACTCTTTCACCTGGGTGGTCGCGATCAGCAGGGCGATGCCATTCGTGAACCCGATCACGATCGGTCGCGGAATAAACCGGACGGCCTTGCCCAACCCCGTGACGGCCACGAGGACCAGCAAAACGCCGCTCATCATCGTGACCATGAACAAACCTGGCAGTCCATGCCGCGCGATGATTCCGAGTACGACCAGGACAAAGGCGCCCGTTGGGCCCCCAATTTGGATTCGCGAGCCGCCCAGCGCGGAGACGAGGAACCCGCCGAAGACCGCCGTATAGATCCCTGCTTCCGGTGTGACTCCAGAGGCGATACCGAAGGCGATGGCTAACGGCAAGGCGACCAATCCCACGGTGATCCCGGCGATCAGGTCTCGCAAGAAGGTCGAGCCACTATATCCATTGAGAGTCTCGAGGATCTTCGGGCGCCAGGGGGACGCCTCGGGCATTGGTGCTCGTTTCATTCGAGGCCGGGAGTCACTTCCCCATCCAGATACTCCATCATGGAGGCCGCCTCCGACAGACGGGAGTAGAAGTACTTCCGAAGGATCTGCAGGACGTCGATCAAGACCGGATCTCGCAGGGAGTAATAGACTTGATTGCCCGCTTTCCGCGCGACAACCACGTGTTTTGCCCGCAGCACAGCGAGATGCTGGGATGCATTTGCTTGCTCCAAGCGAAGTTCCGCCATCAATTGGCCACTCGTGCGTTCTCCATGGCAGAGGGCTTCCACAAACGCAACGCGAGTCGGGTGAGCCAAAGCCTGGAAAATCTGGGCCTTGAACTCGCGCAGTTGTCTTTCCATGATAGGAGTATATTCCAAAGTTCGAATATACTGCTTTGGCTATGAAGCTGGGCGGCACGGAAACGCTCCGGCCCATCAGCTCACAGCAGGGGTTCGTTCTCCGCCGCCGCGCGAAAACTGTTCGTTGAACACTTCGGTAGGCGGCAAATCCGGGAGATGACGGACAGGTCGGCGATCCAGTGTCCGAGTCGAAGCGCCGCTCCGGCTGCCTGCCTAGCCCTTACTGGATCTCAATACGATACGGCATCATCCGCACCACCCCGTGGATGGTCAGCAGCTCCGCCGCGCGATCGCCGGCTAATGCCCGCACCGTCTTCCCCAGAATCGACGCCTCATCGGACCGCTGCATCAGGAGCTCGAAGAAGCTCTTGCGCTCCGGGTACGGCACCAGTTGGATCGCGTCCGTGGCACTCAACCCCGCCTTCCCGCGCAGCAGTTCCACGGCGCGGTCGATTCCGCCCAGCTCGTCGATCAGCCCGTTTTCCTTGGCCTGGCTGCCGAGCCACACACGCCCTTGCGCCAGCGGCTCCACCTGCTCGTATGGCCGGTTCCGGCCCCGCGCCACGCGGCTGACGAAGGCCTTGTAAAAGACCTCCACCTCCTGCCGCAGCTTTTCGGTTTCCTCCGGTGTGGGAGGCGCATACTCGGAGTCGATGCGAGCGTACTTGCCCCGGCTCAGGATCTCCTTCTGCAGCCCGATCTTGTCGTAGAAGCCGCGCAGGTTGGGCCGGGTGAGATACACGCCAATCGACCCCGTCAGCGTATTCGGATACGCCACGATCGGCGAGCCGTTCATGGCGATGAAATACCCGCCCGAGGCCGCGACATCGGACATCGAAATCACCACCGGCTTGCGCTTGGAGAGCTCCGTCACGTCGAACAGGATGTCGTCGCTGGCGATGCCGTCGCCGCCGGGCGAGTCGATGCGCAGGATCACGCCCTTGATCGAAGCGTCGTCGCGGACCTCGCGCAGCAGGCGATCCATGGCGCCGGAGGTGATGCCGTCGGAGCCGCCGCCGCGGGTAATCGCGCCCTCCCCCACCAGGTAAGCGACGCGCGTTCCGCCGCCCGCTTCGCCGCCGCCCTTGACGTATTCACGGCCGCTCAGCCGCGACAGCCGGCCGGCTTTGGCCCGGTTCTCGACGTCCCCCTGCACCTGATCCTCGAAGGCAAGCTGATCCACCAGACCCGCCTGCAACGCGGCGTTAGCGTTGTACGGACCGTTGTCGATCAGCGCGCGCACGTCTTCCGCCTTCTTGCCGCGGCCCTGGGCGATGGTGGCCACCAGCGTCCCGTAGAACTGATCGAGAAGCTGATTCATCACCTGCAGCGTCTCCGGGCGCGCGCCGGTGCGGGTGAAGATGTCGCCGCCGTCCTTGTACTTGCCGGCGGAGATCACGTCCACGCCCACGCCCACCTTGTCTAGAGTGCCCTTCAGGTACAAAAGCTCCAGGCGGAGGCCCTTCAAGTTGACGTTATCTTCCGGAGCGGTGTAGATGCGGTCGCAGGCGGTGGCGAGGTAATACTCGGCGTTGCCGGGGCTGCGCAGGAACGCGACCAGAGGCTTGCCCGATTTGCGGAACTCCGCCAGGCTGGTTCGCAGTTCCTCCACCTTGGCCCAACCCACGGACATGCCTCGAGGTTCCAAGATGATGCCTTTGATTCGCGGATCGGACGCCGCGCGGCGGATGAGTTTGTAGTTCTCCAGCAGCGTCAGCGGAGTTTGCGACTCCAGAATCGGGAACGGCGCCTCCACCGGCGCCTTCTCGGGGATCTCGCCCTCCAGCCGCAGAACCAGAACCGCGTTCGAGGGGATGGGGGCGGGCCGCGTGCCCAGGCGGAGCGCGGCGAAAAAGAGGACGATTACCGCCAGGCCGCTGATCAGAAGTCCGGTGAGGATGCCGAGTAGGTACTTTTGCATCGAGGAACCTGCGTTGAGGCTACTCCACAGTAACAGGAGGAGGCAATACGCCGTTCAGCCGCCGCGCGATCGCGCTTCGCGCCCGCGCCGGCCAGGAGGGATCGCCGAACATCTGGAACCCGGCGTTGGCCTGGGTGACAAAAGCATGGAGCTCGAATACGAGTTCGCTGGCGGATTCCGAGGCGGGCAGCTCGCCCTGCTGGATCGCGGCCTCCGTCTCCTCCTGCAGCACTCCCAGCCACCACTCGGCGAACTCAGCCACCTGCTCGCGAATCGCGCCGGTCCGGCCGTCCAACTCGGCGCAAGCGCCCAGAAAGAAGCAGCCGCCGGGCTGCTGCGCGTACTGCAGCCAGGCTTCCAGCAGGGCGTGCAGGCGCTGCCGGCCACGCGGCAGCGGCAGCGCGGGACCGGCCACCTGCCGCAGAAACTGGTCCGTGGCATGGCTGATAATCGCCGCTTGCAGGGCTACTTTCGACCCGAAATGCGCGAATAAGCCGCTCTTACTCAACCCCAGATCGCCGGCCAGCGTGCCGATGGTAATCGCGTCCAGGCCCAGCGTATGGGCGCGGGCAGTGGCGAAATCGAGGATGCGCCGGCGCGCGGGATTGACGTCGGGGAGGGACGCTGTGAGGGCGATCGCCAGCGAATCCATGCCGGATTCTACATCAGAACGATCGTTCGTTGCCGGGAAACGTAACGAGGGACACGTTCCACATACCAAGGCGTACCTCGCGTCCTCCGGTACTGCCTTGTATGTAGCTGAAGTCTATGTTACATTTCCTACATCTTCGTAGTTGTAGTGGGGCATAGGTGAAAAAGCGCCTATGTAGTCTGTAGCTCGAGACCATCAGTCTCGAGATGTTGGGGGAATTTACATTGACAAACAAACTCACCGCTCTCGCGGTGGCCGCGCTGTTCTGTGGAAGTCTCACGGCCCAGCAGACCACCGGCAGTATCACAGGTTTCGTGAAGGACCCTTCCGGAGCCTCGCTGGCAAACGTCAAAGTAACCGCTAAAAACGTGGAAACCGGCCTGGAAACCCAGGTGGAAACTTCCGACGAAGGCCGCTACCTGTTCCCGAGCCTTCGCATCGGCAACTACACCATCAGCGTGGAAGCAGCAGGATTCCGCAAGCTGACCACCTCGCCGATTCTAATCGGCGTCGCCTCGACGGTGCGGCAGGACCTGAACATGGAAGTGGGTCAGGTCTCCGAGTCCATCACCGTGGAAGCCACCAGCAACGTCGTGAACACGATGGACGCCCAGTTGGGGCGGTCGGTTCGCGACATTCCCAATCTGCCGATCCTTTCCGGCGCAGGCGGCCGCAACGCGCTGACGCTGGTGCAACTCCAGCCAGGCGTGAACACGCAGGGGCAGGTTGGTCCATTCTCGGTGAACGGCCAGCGCGCGCAGGCCAACAACTTCCTGCTGGATGGCACCGACACCAATGACATCGCGATCAACATCCCGAACTCGGTGACCAGTATTTCGCCGGATGCCATTGAAGAATTCCGGCTGATCACCGGCGCGATGAAGGCCGAATATGGCCGCAACTCGGGCGCCGTGGTGGAAGTCACCACCAGGGGCGGATCGAACCAGTGGCATGGCGGCGCGAATTACATTTTCCGCAACACGTTGCTGAACGCGACTCCGTTCTTCCAGAACGCGATTCCGGGCGGCACGGCGGAGTTTCTGCCGAACGGCTTCAAGCGCAAACCGCAGTGGAACACCAATGATTTCGACGCGCGCTTCGGCGGCAAGATCATCCAGGACAAGACGTTCTTCTTCGTCAACTACCTGGGATTCCGGCGCCGGCAGGGCGTGGTCAGCTCGGCCACGGTGCCGACCACGGATCAGCGCAACATCATCCTCGCCCGCGGCACGCCGCAAGCGCGCGCGCTGATGGCGCTGGTGCCAGCGCCCAACTCCGGAACCAACGTGCTGTTGAGCGCTCCGTCCAACGCCAGCGACCGTGACAACGGCCTGGCGCGCGTGGATCACTACTTCAGCACCCAGAATCAGCTCGCGTTCACCTTCTTCCACGAACGTCAGCGGTTTACCGACCCGTTCGCATTCGGGGGATCGCCCGTCCCCGGCTTCGGCACGGGCGGCAACCTGAATTTCTCGAACTTCATTTTGCGCGACACCCACACGTTCTCGCCGAATCTCATCCTGGAGCTGCGCGCCGCCTTCAATCGCCGCGCCACCCTCAGCGTGATCCCGCTCAACCGGACCTCGCTCTCCTCGCTGGGATTGAACAACATCCTGCCGGCCGATCCGGACGCGGAAGGTCCGCCGCGCGTGGACCTGGTGGGCTTTTCCACCTTCGGCAACACGATTCAAGGTCCGCAGGGGCGGTACGTGAACACGTTCCACTACCTGGGCAACCTGACCTACATCCGCGGTAAGCACACCTTCAAGTTCGGCGCCGATTTCCGCCCGGTGGCGCAGAATCAGGTGTTTGACTTCATTCCCAACGCGTACTTCTTCTTTGACGGTTCGGCGACGGCGCAAGGACTGGTCCCCACCATTCCAGGACTGACCCCAGTGCTGAATGACTTCGCTAACGGTCTGGCGACACAGGTGGTGCAGAACTCGCCGGGACGCCGCGGCTACCGCACCAAGGGCACCAGCGCGTTCGCGCAGGACGACTGGCGGATCAGCCGCCGGCTGACCCTGAACCTCGGCCTGCGGTGGGAATACAACACGCCGCTGGTGGAGATCCGCGACCGCGTCTTCACTTTCCGGCCGGGACAGCAATCCACCATCTTCCCCAGCGCTCCGCGGGGCGTCGTTTACCCTGGCGATCAGGGCATTGACCGCTCCACCTACGAGCCGGATTACAACAACTTCGGCGCGCGCCTCGGCTTCGCCTTTGACGTCTTCGGCAACGGCAAGCTGGCGGTTCGTGGCGGCTACGGCAACTTCTTCGATACTCCGGTAAGCGAGCTGACGCTGCAGTTCCTGACGTCCGCTCCTTACGCGATTCAGCCGGCGACCTTCTACTCGCCGCTGACCAATCCCTGGCAGGGTTCGCTGGTGAACCCGATTCCGCAGCCGTTCCCGTTCGTGGAGCCGCAAGCGGGCGCGAACTTCAACTTCCGCAACATCGCGCCGATCCCGATGACCATCATGAGCCCGACGTTCGCGACTCCGTACTCGCACAACTTCAATCTGGATGTGCAGTGGAACCTGACCCGGGACTGGCTGGTGACCGCGGGTTACGTCGGCAACCTCGGCGTGAAGCTGCTCAACCGGCAGCAGATCAACTACGGCATCGTGGACGCCACGGCGACCTCCGGCAACATCAACCCGCGGCGCATCTTCAACCGCGGCAACCCGCAATCCGCGGAATTCGGCGGCGCGGTGTTCGGCGGCATCACCAACCAGACCACCGACGCGCAGTCGAACTACCACGCGCTGCAGATGAGCGTGGTGAAGCGCTTCTCCCAGGGCTTCACCCTGACCGGCGCGTACACCTGGTCGAAGGCGATCGACAACGCCTCCGGCCTGCGCGTTTCTTCCAATCCGTTCAGCGCCCGGGCGGACCGCGGACCCTCGGAGCAGGACCTGCGCCACCGCGCGGTGTTCAGCTACGTGTACGAGTTCCCCTGGATGAAGGACCAGCAGGGCTTCCTCGGCCGGGTGATCGGCGGATGGGGCGTTTCCGGCATCACGACGTTCCAGACCGGCACTCCGATCAACGTGTTCGAGTCGCAGGACCGCTGCCTCTGCGGCGGCGGCAACCAGCGTCCGGACTGGGTGGGCAGCGAGCTGACCTACGGCGATCCGCGCGGCGCGATCAACGGCCGCGCGAACTCCTGGTTCGACGGCACCGGCGGCGGCACCGGCAACGCGGCCACCAACCCGTACTTCCGGCGCATCGGCACCGCGGCCACCGCGGCGGCGGGCGCGGGACGCTACGGCAACCTGGGACGCAACGCGTTCCGCGGCCCGGGCTTCCAGAACTGGGACGTATCCGTGTTCAAGCGCATCCGCATTTCGGAGCGGCACCGCTTTGAGCTGCGCGGCGAAGCGTTCAACGTCGCCAACCAGGCTCAGTTCAACAATCCTTCGACCGACATCGGTTCGCCGCTGTTCGGCCGCATCACCACCACGCGGGACCCGCGCATTCTGCAGGTCTCGGCCCGCTACTTCTTCTAAGATCGGGCACTAGCGTAAGCGACAACGCCCCGGCTTCCCAGCCGGGGCGTTTTTATTTGCCTGCGCTGATGCCGAGCGCCGGCGCTTTCGCGGTCTCGCGAATCATTCGCTGCAACGTTTTGGAATCCAGGTCCGCCAGCCGCTTGAAGCGCACGCAACTCCGCCCGATGTTGGCCTTGGGCAGGGCTTCCTTGAAGCGCTCCGCCACATAGCCGGTCGCATCACTAGCGCAGAGGTACAGCGAGATGTAGTTCTTGTTGCTGGCGAGGCCGATGCGAAACCATTCGCCCTCGCACCCGGACGCCGTCTTGTAGTGGTATGGCCCGTACGCGAGCATCCCGTTGCACATGAACGGGGTCATCCTCGGCGCCAGTTTACGAATCAGGGTGTCCAGCGCGGCGATGTCGCTCTTGCGGGGCTCCTCGAGCTGAGCGATGTATTCGGCATGAGAGGCGGCTTTCGATTGCCCTTTCATGCCTGCCTACGCTATCACGCTACTCGGTCTTACGCCACTTGATTTCAATGTTGGTGACGCTGCGGCCGGTCTTGTTGCGCAGAATCATGCCCTGGTAGGCATTACCGGGCGACGGTGCTTCTTCCATCACCAGCCCCGGCGGACGAATGTCCACCTTCACCGGGCGTCCCGGCAGGCTTTTGCCGGTGAGCGATCCGCCGCCTTCGGCCACCTGCAAACGCGCAATGCGCAGGCGGGCGCCGTCGGGCAGGTCGCCAATCCAGCGCCAGGTGCCGAGCGGCGAGCCGTAGTCGGGTCCGGTGTTGACCACCGGGGGAGGCTCCACCGGATTCGGATTCGTCACTTGAGGAGGCGGCTGCTGCACCACCGGCTTCGGGTCGGCCGGCTTGTTGGTCACCGGAGGGTTGATCTGCGTGACCTGTGTGGGTTTCGGATCCGCCGGACGCTGCACCGGCGGAGCTTCCACGATCAGGGCCACGGACACGTTCTGCGATCCCGATCCGCCTTCGGGCTGGATGGAAATCATGCCGGAATGCTGTCCCGCCGACAGGCCCTGCGTGCTGACCGCGACATCGAGAGTCGAGGGAGCGGTGGCCGATTGGGGTGTGGCGCGGAACCATGCGCCGCTGGCGCTGACCCGGAACGGACCGGAGCCGCCCACCTGAATCTTCTGGGCCGAAGGTTGCGCGCCACCCTGCCGGAAGGAGAACGAGAGGGACGATGGGGACACGCTGACGCTGCCGGCCACGGGCTTGGGATCGCCCTTCAGGAAGAGAAAATAGACGGCGGGAGCGCCGACCAAAAGCAGCGCCAGGCCGCCGATCAGCGCGTAATTGGGCTTGCGCGAGCGCAGCTCGCTTTCCGCGATGCGTCCTTCGGCCCAGCGCAGCAGTTGCACCGCGCGCGCGTCTTTCTCCGTCGCCAGCAACGCTTCGGCGGCCTGCTTCACCGCGGCGGCGTCGCCGCGGTCGCGAATCTTTTCGATGCGCGCGATCTCGTCGTCCAGGCGTTTCTGCCGGGCGAACTCGTCGCGCGCGGTGATCGCGAGCTGGCGGTCGCGTTCGAGAGCCGCGTCCCTGGGAAACTCGGTTTTCAGCAACTGGTCCAGCAGGGCGATGCCGCGATCGAAGTCGCGATTCTGGATCAGCCCGGCCGCCTGGTTGCGCGCGGCCGTGTAGCGTTCGCGCTTCTGCGTCTCCGTGCGCTCGCGCGCGATCGTCTCGCGCAGTCCGCGGGCGTCGGGATCGGCGGCGGGAAGCTGCGCCAGCGCCTGCTCGGCTTCGTCGAAGCGGTGGTGCTCCAGCAGCTCCCGTGCGGCGGAAATGGCGGCATGCTTCTGCTGCTTGCGTCCCAGCTCTTCGGCCAGCGCGGCGAACTTCTGCTCGCCCGGGAAGTCGCGCAGGCCGCGTTCGATCAGCTCGCGGGCGGCGACGAAATCCTCGGCGATCAGGCGCTGGCGCGCGGCCGACAAGCGCACGTTCAGCTCCGCGCTGCGGCGCTCCTGCTCCAGGCGAGACGCCAGGCGGTCGATCGCGCCTTCGCCGGGGTGCGCGCGCCGCGCCTGCTCGATCTGGGCGTGCGCGGTGTCCCAATCCTGGCGTCCCAGAGCTTGCTCGATGGCCTGCACCACCGCGGCCAGTGTTCTCTGCTTCTCCGAGGCGCGCAGATTCTCCCGGATGCGTTCGGCGGCGGCCTTTAATCCAGCGGAATGGGGGAACTGCTTCAGCCCGGCTTCGACGGCGGCCAGCGCGGCCGGCCAGTCGAACCGGAGCTCGTGCTGCAGTGCGTCGTCGAGCAGCTTCTGGATGCGGGTCCGCTCTTCCTGCAGCACCTGCGATTGCTGCGCCTGTTGCACCACCTCCAGCAGATGCTTGAGCTCGGCTTCCTCCGGGAAGCGCGCGGCCACGGGATCCAGCAGGCGGCGAGCCTCGTCCGGTTTGCCCTGCGCCAGCAGGCGATTGGCGCCGGCCAGCGCGTCGGTAATGGTCTGGGACCGCTCCGTGTCGGCATGCTCACGGCGGATCTCGGCGTCGAGCGAACGCAACGCTTCTTCTTCCGGCTTCTCCGCGATCAACTGCCCCAGCACCGCCAGCGCTTCGGAATACTTGCGGCCCTGCCGCAGCCGGTGGCACTCGTCCAGCCTTTGGCGGAAGCGCTTCTCCTGTTCATGGGTGTCGCGGCTGCGGGAGACCGCCTGCTGCAGGCGGACCAGGCTCGACTCGTTGGGATACTGGCGAAGGCCCTCCTCGATCTTCCACAGCGCCTCGTCGAAGCGTTCGTTCTTGTACAGCGCCCAGGCGTCGCGGGCCAGCTTCTCGACGGCTTCGGCGCGCTGCTTGGCCTGGTAATTGGCCTGCGCTTCGGCGAGCAACTGCTGCATTTGCGGATCGCGCGGATGCTCCCGCGCCAAGCGCTCGAGCCACGGCATCACTTCGGCGAAGCGCTGCTCGCTGAGCAGCTTGCGCACCTGCGCGACCTCCTCGGCCACCTGATGCTCGCGCTCGCGCTGGCCGGCCTGCGCCTGGGCCAGGAGTTCCTCCACCTCGCGGGAGTGGGGGAAGCGCTCGCGGGCGGCCACCAGGGTGGCGATGGCTTCGGCGTAGCCGCGGCGCATCATGGCGTTGCGCGCCTCGCCCAGGATGCGCTGCATTTCCAGTTGCTGCTGGCGCTCGCCGAGCTCCTGCTGCAGCTTGTCCACCAACTGCCGGGCTTCGCTGTTCTCGGGGTCGTAGTTGAGGGCCGCGGAGGCTTGCTGCACCGCCTCCGTCAGGTTGGCCTTCATCAGGTTCTTGCGCGCGTCGCCCA
>CAYOQB010000004.1:0-77666 GCA_964406035.1 uncultured Solibacteraceae bacterium
CCATGAGTATCCCATGGATGTGGGGCGGCCTTAAACTCCAAACTGAGACACTACCGGAGTTTCCGCGCCACGATATAATCGCAGCATCATGAGAACCTCCGTCCTGCTCCTGCTGGCCTTCGTTGCCGCTTCCGAAGCGGCTGCCCAGAAGTATGAGGCGCGCATCCGCCGCACCAGCTACGGTATCCCGCACATCGAGGCCAGGAATCTCCCCAGCCTCGGCTTCGGCGATGGTTATGCGCAGGCGGAGGATCACCTCTGCTCCCTGGCGGACCAGGTGATCCGCGTGCGCGGCGAGCGGGCCAAGTACTTTGGACCGGGCCGCAACGAGGACAATCTCAACAGCGACATCACCATGAAGGCGCTGAACCTGATCGCCGACGCGGAGCGCGACCTGTCGCGCCAGCCCAAGGACACGCGCGACTGGTATCAGGGCTACGTGGACGGCTACAACCATTACCTGGCGCAAACCGGACGTGAAAAGGTACCGGGCTGGTGCCAGGGGGCGATGTGGGTCGCGCCGATCACGGTCGCGGAGCTTGCCGGATACCACCGCCTGATCGCGCTGACCATCCCGAACCTGAGCGCGCAGATCGCCACCGCCGCGCCGCCCACGGCCGGCACACCCTCCGGCCAGGAGGCGCCCGAACCGGACTTCGACCTCGGCGCGAGCAACGGCTGGGCGATCGGCAAGGATCGCAGCGAGAACGGCCGGGGCATGCTCATCGCCAACCCGCATTATCCCTGGGTGGGGTCCAATCGCTTCTGGGAAAAACACCTCACGATTCCAGGCAAGCTCAACGTCTATGGCGCCGGCTTGATCGGCATGCCGGGGGTGGCTATCGGCTTCAACAGCGCGGTGGCCTGGACCCACACGGTTTCGGCGGGCAAGCGCATCACCTTCTACACGCTGGATCTGGTCCCCGGCAAGCCCACGGCATATCGTTACGGGAGCGGCGAACGCGCCATGACCTCCAGGAAAGTGGCCGTCGAGGTGCGCCAGAACGACGGATCGGTGAAACCGATGGAGCGCACGGTGTGGTTCAGCCATTACGGTCCGGTGTTGAACTGGCCGGGCGCCGGCTGGACCGCCGCCCGCGTGGTTACCGTCCGCGACGCCAACTGGGAGAATCAGGGCCGCACCCGGCAATATCTGCCGATGGGTTCGGCGCGCAATCTGAAGGAGTTTCAGGCGGCCCACGAGAAGTGGCAAGCCCTGAGCTGGGTGAACACCATTGCCGCCACGGCGGACGGCGTGGCCTGGTATGCGGATACCGCGCCGACTCCCAACCTGTCGCAGGCGGCGATCGACGAATGGGTGAAGCGGCGCGATTCGGATGACCTGACGCGGCGGATGTTCCAGCAGGGAGGCAATGTGCTGCTGGACGGATCGAATCCGGCCAATGAATGGCAGCCGGACGCGGGCTCCGCGACCCCCGGTGTGATCGGCTACCGGCGCACGCCGAAGGTGGAGCGCTCCGACTATGTGTTCAACGCCAACGACAGCTTCTGGATCGCCAACTCGAAAGCGCCGATCGAAGGCGCCTACTCACGACTGCATGGCGAGCAGCGGACCGCGCGATCGCTCCGCACCCGCAACAATGACCTGACGCTGGCCGGCAAGTCACCCGACGATCCGGATGGAGCGAATGACAAGTTCAGCCTCGATGAGATGGCCGACGCGCTGCTCTCCAATCGCAGCCTGGCGGCCGAGATGATTAAGGAGGAACTGGTCTCGCGCTGCCGCAAGCAGCCGTCGGTGGACGGTGTTGACCTCGCCAAGGCGTGCGCCACGCTGGCCGCCTGGAACGGGCGCAACGATGTCGAGGCGCGCGGCGCCGTCTTGTTCAAGGAGTTCATGGGCCAGTATGAGCCGCAGGAACTCGGCCGCAAGGGAAAGCTGTGGGCGGTGGATTTCGATCCCGCGAATCCCACCATGACGCCGCATACGCTGGCTCCCGGCGATCTGGCGCTGCAGAATCTGGCCAAGGCGGTGAAGATTCTGGAATCGCGCGGCTTGGCGGTGGATGTGCCGCTGGGCGAAGTCCAGTATGCGGACAAGGCGGGACGCCGCATCCCGATCTCCGGCGGCGACGGGGCTTACGACGGCCTCAAGAACATGCAGCGCAACTCGCGCAACACCACTACTCTCGAGCCGATGGATAACCCCGCGCCGGTGAAGGGATCGCGATTCCTGACCGAGAAGGGTTATCCGGTGGTGCACGGGTCCAGTTTCCTGATGGCGCTAGAGTACACGGATAAGGGGCCTCGCGCCAAGGCGTTCCTGACCTACGGCGAGTCCGGCGATCCGAAGTCGCCGCATTTCTCCGATCAGACGGAACTGTTCTCGAAGAAGCAGTGGCGTCCGATTCTGTTCGACGAAAGCGACATCGCCAGGGACGTCAAACGCGATTACAAGGTGAGCAAGTAGCGCCTATCTGGCCGCAAAGCGCCGCGCCAGATATTCCAGAATGCCCTCGCGGTGCTCGGCTTTGACGTTGGCGCCCCAGCGGACCATCTTGTCGACCTCGCGCTCCCACTGGGCGCGGGTCAGGCGCTGTTGCGACATCATGGCTTCGTCGTGGCACGTCAAACAGGCGCCGCGGTAGCCGTCCGGAGGAGCCGGCGGGCGGATTTCGTCCGCCACAATCCGGGTCACCAGTTCGGGGGCGGCCGCGACGCGCGCTTCCACATGGTGCACCACGTTCCAGTAGTAGCCCGACGGGTTCCACTCCTGGGCGAAGGGCTGGGATTCGCCGTTGGCGGCGAAGGCGCGCGCGGACAGCCGGACCGCGCCGGACTGGCGGGGCGTCCACGCCAGGCTCCAGGGGATGAAGCCGAAGCGGCTTCCGCTGGCGAGTTTGGCCCGGGCCCAGCTCGCGCCGCCATCCGCGGAAACCTCCACCCGATCCAGCTTCGACAGGTCGCCAGCCCAGGCCGCGCCGCGGATGAACGCCGGCTTGCCCGCTACCAGCACCGGACCTCCGGCGCGAGGCGAGGCGATCACGCTCTTCACTTTCAAGCTGGTAACCGGCGTCATCTGCGCGGGGTCGACCGCGGTTCCGGGAGGAACTCCTTTGCCTGGATGGCGGTACGCGGTTTTCATAAAGAAACCGTCGAACTCGGTGTCGCGAACTTCAATACGGCGCAGCCACTTCATCCAGCAATCGCCCGCCCATCCGGCAGCCACTACGCGCAGCGGAAAGCCGTGCGACTGCGGCAGCGGTTTGCCGTTCATCTCGTAAGCGAGCAGCGTGTTGGGATCCATCGCTTTGACCAGCGGGATGCCGCGCTGGAACTTGGGCATGGACCCGACCGGCTCGTCGCAGCCGTCGAACAGCACCTCGATGGCGCCCTGCCGCACTCCAGCGAGTCTCAAGACGTCCGCCAGCCTCACGCCGGTCCACTTGGCGTTGCCCACTCCGCCGTACTTCCACTGCAGTCCCGGCATGGAGGGTTCATAAAGGCCGCGACCGTTGCCGGCGCATTCCAGGACCGCGACCAGATCCACCTTGGGCAGGCGGCGAAGTTCCTCGAAGGTGAGCTTCAGGGGCTTCTCCACCGTGCCGCCCACCTCCAGCCGCCACTCGCGCAGGTCCACCGAGGGCGTGTAGTGATGGGAGCGGATAAAAAAGCGGTCAATGGGCGTGATCTCGTCGAGGAAGCCCGCAAGCGGCATCTCGTAGTCTTCAGGACGCCGGGAGAGGACGATCATGTCGGCGCGCTTGGCCTGGCCCGCGGCGAAGGAGGACACGAAAGGCGCCGCGGCCAGGCCCATCAGGGTCCGGCGGGAAAACTTCATTGATTCCATTCTATGTTCTGGCTGCGCAGTTCGCCGTCGCCGAGTTGGACGGTGAACTGCTGGCGCTGCGCGCCAAGCGTCACGACGATGGTGTGCGAGCCCGCCGCCAGGGTCAGCGTGACGGGCGTCTTTTCCGGATGTTCCTTGCCGTCAATGACGATTGTGCTGCCGGGCGGAGTGGTGGTGAGGCGGAGGCGTCCCACCATGCGAATCAGGTCGACGGTAAGCGACTTGTCGGCGGGCGCGTCGATGATGCGCTGGGCGTCGCGATGGCCCTCCAGCTTGAACAGCGCGGCGTGGCGGCCGCTGGTGAGCGGCAGCGAGCAGGGCGTGACACAGCTCAGCGCCGCATTGCCGTCCACCGTGACTGTCGCGCCCGGAGGCGAGGACACCAGGGCGAACTCGGCGGGACCGCCGGGCTTGGGCGCGTCGGGCGTGACCGGGGGGACGGCGTCTGGCTTTGTTGGATCGGGTTTGGGCCGGTCCACCTGAGCCGTGCCGCCCGGCTTGGGCTTGGCGGGTTTCACGGGCTCCGGCTTCGCGGGCTCCACTTTGGCCGGCTCCGCCGGTTCTTCAGCGACGGGCGGCGGAGCGGTCATTTTCTGATATCCGATGTAGCCGCCCGCCAGCAGCACCAGGACGCCGGCCGCGAGCATCGCGTTGCGGACTGTGTTGCTCTCATGCTCCTCGATGCGCTGCCGCGGCGCCGCGGAGGGCGGCGGAGGCTCCTTCGCGGCGGTGTCGGCGGAGGGCCGCAACTCCTCCACGCTCTCGCGCGGCGCGATACGCGTCTCATCCTGGGGATTGGGAGGCTTAACAACGGGCGGCTTCGGCGCCGCCACTTCATCCTGCGTGGTGCTGGTTCCGGGCAGCTTCGGCGTGGGCACCACCGCCAGCGTCTCGTCGTTTTCGGACAGCTTCGACGCCGCTGAATCCGACATCTGCTCGCCCGCCGTGGGCAGGTTCGCGCTGACCCCGCGGGGCAGGGGCTGCCAATCCTTGTTCAGATTCAGGGCGGTGGCCAGGGCCTCGATGAAATCCGTGCAGGTCTGGTAGCGGTCCTTGGTTTCCTTCGCCAGCGCCTTTCGCAGCACGCCGTCGACCTGGGCGTGCAGCGTCGGGTTCAGGCGCTGCGGCGAGCCCGGATCTTCCTTGACGATCTTGAACAGCAGCGTCGGCAGGTACTCGGCCGAAAACGGCTTCTCGCCCGTCAGCACTTCATAGGCGATCACCGCCAGCGCCCACTGATCCGCGCGGCCGTCCACGATGCCGCCATAGATCTGCTCCGGCGACATGTAGGTGGGCGTGCCCATCATCATGCCGGTCTGGGTCATCTGCTGGGACACGATCTTGGCGACCCCGAAGTCGGTGACCTTGGCGGAGCCGTCCTCGTGGATCATGATGTTCGCCGGCTTGATGTCGCGGTGAACAATGCCTTTCTTGTGGGCGTAGTCCAGCGCCGCGGCCACCTGGCGGAAGATGCTGAGCAGCGTTTCCTTGCTGGGAGTCTGTTCCGCTTCGAGCACTTTCTCGAGCGGCGGACCGTTGACGAACTCCATGAAGATGTACGCGAGGCCTTCGTGCTCGGCGATGTCGTAGATGGTCACGATCCCCGGGTGGGAAAGAATTCCGGCGGACTGGGCCTCGCGGAAAAGGCGCTCCCGCAGCCGGTCCCGCTCGGCGGTTTCCGTTAAGTCCGCGAGGCGGATGCTTTTGATGGCGATCTGCCGCCCGATGTGCGGATCCTGGGCGAGATACACCACACCCATGGCGCCCCGGCCAAGTTCCCGGCTGATTTTGTACCGCCCGATCTGTTCCACGCTTGGAGTCATTCTATCCGATCCGAAACATTCATCGCCGCTCTTGCTATCGGCAAAAAAGTGCTAGGGCGACAGTCGCGAACGGGTTATCGACGGGGTGAAGTCCGGGAATCAGCCGCGCGACGCCGCTCCCGACGCCTGGCGCAAGTCCTTCACCACGACCCGCAGGGGAGAATAGCCTCGCGCGGCGGATTCGGGATCTTCCTCGATGCACAGGACGGCGTCGAGCACGCCGGATCCCACGCCGCCCCACTGCTCCACGCTGTTCCAGGCGAGGGCTTTCCACCCGCGGAACGCGAACTTCAGATGCTTCTCCTTCAACACCTCGGGCGGCGCCGACAGCGCGAGGCCGCGCACCGCCACGGTCGGATTTGGATTGCCGGCGCCGAACGGCGCCAGACGCAGAAGCTCCTCCAGACCCGCCGGCGTGAGCTCGTCGGCCCGCACGAGCGCGTCGGCCTCGATGGAGGCCGCGAAATCGTCCGGCCCCAGCCGCGCGCGCGCATACTCGTTCCAGCGGCGCTCGAATTCCGGCAGGCGATCGGAAGCCAGAGTCAGGCCCGCGGCCTGGCGATGCCCTCCAAACTTCACGAACAAATCCGAGATGGCCTCCAAGGACTCGAGCAGATGAAACTCGCTGATGCTGCGGCCGGAACCTTGCGCCACCCCATCCTCGATTCCCAGAACGAAGACGGGCCGTCCGAATTTCTCCACCATGCGGCTGGCGACGATGCCCACCACGCCCCGGTGCCAGCCATCTCCGGCGAACACCAGCGCGGCGCGCGAGTCGTCCACCTCCGTCGCCTCGCACTGTTTTTCGATGCTCAGCCGGATGGCGTCCTCGGCGGCGCGCCGGGCGATGTTCAGTGCGTCCAGATGTCCGGCGATTTCGCGGGCCCGATCCAGGCTGGAGGTGGAGAACAGCTCGATGACGTCGCGCGCGCTGTCCATGCGGCCCGCGGCATTGATGCGGGGAGCCACCTGGAACGCGACCTGCCGCGCCGTCGGCGTAACGCCATGCGCCACGCGCGCGGTGTCGAGAAGCGCCCGCAGACCCGCATTCTTCACCTCCCGCAGCCCGTCCAGACCCAGCCGCACGATGGCGCGATTCTCGCCCGTCAGGGGCACGACATCGGCCACGGTGGCGATCGCCACCAGCTTCAGCAAGGACTCGAGCATGCGCACCCGCCGCGCTTCCGTCCAGTCCATGCCCCCGAGCAGGGCCTGCGCGAGCTTGAAGACCACGCCCGCGCCGCAGAGTTCCTTGTACGGGTACGTGCAAGCCGGCTGGTTGGGATTCAGCACCGCGACTGCAGGGGGCAGGTCCGCTTCCGGCAGATGATGATCCGTAACGATGACGTCGATGTCGAGCTCGCGGGCGTGCCGCACGACATCCGCGGCGCGGATTCCGGTGTCCACGCTGATGATCAGCCGGACGCCGCCGGCGGCTGCTTCATCCACCACCTCGGGCCGCATGCCGTAGCCGTCACGGAGGCGGTGCGGCACGTGGAAGTCCGGCCTGGCGCCGCCGCAAAGCTCGATCGCGGTTTGCAGAACCACCACCGAACAGGTGCCGTCGACATCGTAGTCGCCGTAGATCAGGATCTTCTCGCGCTCGGCGATGGCCCGGCGCAGGCGATCCACCGCCTCACGCATCCCGTGCATCGCGTAGGGGTCGTGCAGTTGCGAAAACGAGGGATTCAGGAACGCCGCCGCGGCTTCCAGATCGCGATAGCCCCGCGACCACAGCACGCGCGCGGCGGGCGAGCGCAGCTTGAGGCCCTCGGCCAGACGGCTGACCCCTCGCTCGTTCGCCTCCGGCCAGTGCCACCGCATCAGTTGCGGGAGAAGTAGCCGCCCATGGAGTCGTCCTCCTCGCCGCTCAGGGAGGGGAAGTGCATCTCCAGGGCCTCCTCGATATCCAGGAACTCGGTGAACCACTCGGTGCGGATCTCGAAAACGTATACCCGCGAATCCACCGTGAACGACAACTCGATCGCGCCGGTGGACCCCATATGCTTGCGCGCGTCCTTCAACTTGGACTCGAGTTCCCGCCGTTCGTCGCGGTCGATCGTAAGGGTCTCGATCTCATCCGCGGCTTCCTCGATGGCCTCCGGCGTCAGCTCGGTGGCATGGAAAACGATCATGCGGGCGCCGGCTTTCTCAGCGGCCTTCACGAAGCGGCGGTAGTCCGGATCCCGTTCGACGTTCCAGGCGACCACGCCCGTGCCCTCCAGGTTGGGAGGAATACCCACGAACACTCCCAGGTTCGTTCCTTCCAGGTACTTCAGGATCTCGTCTTTCAACTGGTCGAAGTTCTGAGTCATTGGCAGCAGCCGCCTTCGGGATTTCCCAGACTAACATGGCCGCCGGGAATGCGCTTCGGATCGAGTACGCCAGAGCCGTCCTAGGCTTGGCGCCGGAACAGTCTTATAATCGCGACATGCGATGGCTGGCTGGTGTTGCATTGTTTTGCGCGATTGGCAGCGCCGAGGAACCGGTTCTCGAGGCGATCCGGGCGGGTGATTCGGGAGCGTTGCGGGCGGCGGCGGCGAAGCCAGACACGGTGAATCGTCCGGACCGGCTCGGGATCACGCCCCTGATGTACGCGGCTGCGTTCGGGAACGCGGAGTCGCTGGCGATCCTGTTGGACGCCGGCGCGGACGTGAATGCGCGAAGCGAGGCGGGGATCACGGCCCTGCTCTGGGGCGCCTCCGATCCGGCCAAGGCCACCCTTCTCATGCAGCGCGGCGCCGGCGTGAACGCAGCCAGCCGCGACGGCCGGACGCCGCTTATGGTGGCGGCGATGGCCGGACAGGAACCGGTGGTCCGGATGCTGCTTGAAAAGGGCGCCGACATTCAGGCGCAGGACGCCGCCGGGAATACGCCGTTGATCTGCGCGGCGAGCTCCGGCTCGCCCACGCTGGTCCGCCTGCTGCTGGAGAAGGGGGCGCGTGTGGAGGCCAAGGATCGCCTCGGCAGCACCGCGCTGGACTTAGCCGCGGACGCCAAGAACCGCGAGGCGATCCCATACCTGCTGGCGAAGGGCGCCGACCCGCGGAATGCATCCAGCGCCGCGGGACGGGTGCGGCACGGAGAAGTGCAGTTGAAGAAGCTTACTCCGCTAATGCTCGCCGTGCCGTATCTGGATCGCGAAACGGTGCGGGCGCTGATCAAGGCCGGCGCCGATGTGAACGCGCGTGACGTTCGCGGGATGACCGCCCTGATGCTGGCCGTGGGAACCGAGACCCAAAACTCCGGAGTAGTGGAGGAACTGCTGGCGGCGGGCGCCGACGTCAATGCCAAAAGCGAGTTTGGCGAAACCGCTCTCGACTGGGCTCGCAAGTACCGGAATCCGGCGGTGCTGAAGATCCTGACCGCCGCAGGGGCGCA
Organism: uncultured Solibacteraceae bacterium; assembly: GCA_964406035.1. Lineage (GTDB taxonomy): Bacteria > Acidobacteriota > Terriglobia > Bryobacterales > Bryobacteraceae > JAIEPW01. The sequence goes on from CAYOQB010000004.1 coordinate 9,016, forward strand.
GGGATCGGAGCCCGGACCGCCGCCTCCCCGGCGGCAGGGCAAGCCTTGGACCGCGCGCGAAGCGGCGACGCGGGCGATGGCGTTGTTGCAGAAATCCAACGCGCAGTTTTTCCGCGAAAGTGGATGCGTAGGCTGTCATCACCAGCATCTGATCTCGCGCGCCGAGGCGGCGTCGCGGGACGCAGGGCTGCGGCTTGACGAAGCTTCGCATCAGTCCACGCGAACCGCGACCAATGCCGTGCTGCGAGGCCTGCGGAATCCGCTGCTGGCGCTGCTGCCCCCGCCCGGCGATCAGGACAGCGTCAGCGCATTTCTGGAAACGCTCCTGGCTAATGGCGATCGCGGCCCGCTGGCGGAATCCATGGCCCACTTCATGGCGATGCGGCAACGGCCCGATGGATCGTGGAAGCGCGGGGGATTGTCCCGAGCGCCTCTGGAGGAAACCGACGTGCTGCTGACCGCCGCCGCGGTGCGCCTGCTGAAGCAGGCTGCGTGGCCCGCGCGTCAGTCCGAGTTCGAGCAGCGCATCGCGCGAGCCCGGGCGTGGCTGCTGCAGACCAGGCCGAAGCTCAACACCGATCGCGCCGACCGGCTGGAAGGCCTGGCGGCGGCGGGCGTCCCGGCAGCCGATCTGCGGAACGCCGCCAATGAGCTGTTGAAGGAACAGCGCCCCGACGGCGGCTGGAATCAGAGCCCGTACCTGGCAAGCGACGCCTACGGAACGGCGCGCGTCCTGCATGCCCTGGTGCACTCCGGCGGCTTGCAGGTTCAGGACCCGGCTTACCAGCGTGGCGCGGCTTACCTGCTGCGGACGCAGCTCGACGATGGATCTTGGTATGTGCGCAGCCGCGCACCCAAGTTCCAACCGTACTTCCAGAGCGGCTTCCCGCATGAGCACGATCAATGGATCTCAGCGGCGGCGACAGCGTGGTCCGTGATGGCGATCGCGCCCGTCGCACGCGAGCCGCGTTCCGCCGCGGTACGCTGAATTCTATATGGATGAGCTGCTTCGCTGGCGTGCCGAGTTCCCAATACTCGAGCAAACCGTCCACCTGATCAACCACTCCCTGGGCGCGATGCCCCGCCGCACGCGCGACCGCCTGAACGAGTTCGCCGATACCTGGCAGACCCGCGGAATCCGCGCCTGGGAGGAAGGCTGGTGGGACATGCCCGTCCGCGTGGGCGACCTCATCGGCCGCATCATCGGCGCGGGACCCGGCGAAACCGTGATGCACCAGAACGTATCGGTTGCCAATGCGCTGGTGCTCTCCTGCTTCGACTGGACCGCCCGGCGCAACAAGCTGGTGACGGACTCGCTCAACTTCCCGTCGAATCTTTATCAGTTCCACGAGCATGCCGGGCAGGGAATGCGTGTGGTGAAGGTACAGAGTCCAGACGGGATTCACGTGCCCCTGGAACGCCTGCTGGAGGAAATCGACGAAGAAACAGCGCTGGTGTCCATCTCGCACGTGATCTTCCGCAGCGCTTTCGTGCAGGATGTGGCCGCGATCGTGGAGAAGGCTCACGCCGTGGGCGCGATGGTCTGCGCCGATGTCTATCAGTCCGCCGGAGTGATGCCGGTGGATGTGCGCGCGTGGGATGTTGACTTCGCCACTGGAGGCTCGGTGAAGTGGCTGTGCGGCGGGCCGGGCGCGGGCTTTCTGTATGTGCGCCCCGATCTCTGGCCGTCGCTGCGTCCCAAGGCGACCGGTTGGATGGCGCATCGCGAGCCATTCGCCTTTTCAGGCGAGCCCATCGAGTATGCCGAGGATGCATTCCGGTTTCTGAACGGCACTCCGGGCATTCCAGCGTTATACTCCGCAATGTCCGGCTACGAAATCATTCTGGAAGCGGGTGTCGAGCGCATTCGCGCCAAGAGCGTGAAGCAAACCGAGCAGTTGATCCAGTTGGCGGAGGAGGCGGGCTTCCGCGTGGTGTCCCCCAAGATCCCGGCGGAGCGCGGCGGCAGCATCATCCTGGATGTTCCGCACGGCTACGAGGTGACCAGGGAGCTCGCGCGGCGCAATTTTCTGGTGGATTTCCGGCCCGGCGCGGGAATTCGCGTGGGGCCGCACTTCTACAACACCAACGAGGAGTTGCAACTGCTGGTGCGGGAGATCCGGACCGTGCTGGAAGCTGTGGCGGCGACGGCCTGAGCGGGTGGGGAGCCAAGCAGAGCCGAGCTGGGGGTCCGACTGGCTCGATCCGTGATGACAGGCTACCCGGAGCGATTCAGGTCGCCGTCAGAAAACAACCACGAGGTTTGCAAGCGCGCCAACCCAAAGATCGGCCGAGTTCCGGGAAATGCGTTGCAAGCCCTTGCCTGGGAAACTGATGCCGACACCGGACGTGAAGTAGATGTTTCGTGTGATTACGCGGGTGTACTGGAAGTACAGGTCGTCAGCCAGGTGCGTGTCGGGGAGACCTGTGTTGATGACGGGTACACCATCCTCGAATTCGAAGCGGAAACCCTGTCCGAACTGGATGGGGCTGTTCCGTTTCGCGGCTCTGATATGGAAGTAGAAGGCATCGAAGAGGTTCGCGGGGTTGAAGACCATTCCATACTTCACCCGGTGTGCCACGATGTTCGAATTGTAGAAATTGAAGCTGCCGTTGGAGCCGGAAGAATAGGTGGCGGGGGATCCATCGTAATACAGCGAATCGAACCGCTCCATTCCGGGAGTCTTGGGATCGTCTCCCGAATAGTGGCGGTACGAATAGCCGATGGAGGGAAGCCATTTGGTTTTGATAAAGGTGTTGTTGACGTCGAAGTTCATCGCCCAGGCGTTTAGCTGGATGCGATTGTTCCACTGCCGCGCGTAGTCGCCCTGGACCAGCAATCCGGGCATGCGGGCGCGCGCCGGACGAACCTTCCCGTATGCGTGGATCGTGTTCAGGCCCCTGCGGCCCTCCTCAATGAACGTTATGGGAGCCTGGATGTAAGTAAACGTGGATCTCGGCGAATGGAGGTAGGCCACGCCGAGGTACTCGTCGTTGCCGCGTTTGTATTGGAAATCGGCGCCAACCAGACGCGTGCCCGTGTCGCTCGAACCCAGTTCATTCGGGTCCAGGTAGAATCCGGTCGCGGAGAACCTCTTGTATCCCACCTTGCCGATGCCGGTCATTTCCCAGGCCCGCCGGGGGGCCAGCGAGGTGGCTCCACGCTCGAAGCCGTTTCCTCCTCCGACGGAAATGAGGAATCCACCGGCGATCTTGTAAGGCTGAGCGCCCCCGCTGAAATCGAACTCCAGGCCCGTATCGGTCTTGTGCCGGATTCCCGCGTAGGCGTTCTCGAGAAGCACCCGGCCGGAGTTCCCTTCATCGAAAACATCTCGGTCGACATTGGCGGACGCCACCATCGAGACACCGGCGTAAAGCGAGGTTTTCTCATTCCAAGCGAAGGTATTCGTCAGGCTGGGCTTGAAATACAACTCCAACCAGCCGAGGTCCGGATTGAAATTCGAGGACGCAGCGAAGGTCCTGGAGAGGTTCCACCAACTGTTGGATTCCGCCGCGTACTGGGCGGCCATGTCAATCCCCAACTTGAGCGTGTTTCTTCCCTTGGTCCAGGAGAGCGGATCCTTGGGGACAAGTTGCGGAGCGGCTTGGTCCTCGGAGGCGGCACGCCCCGAAGAGTGCTCAACGGGCGTTTTTCCCTGCTCGTCGTCCGCTGGACCGGGGCTGCCCGCGGCAGCCCCGGCAATCGCCGCCAGACAGGCGATGGTTTTGAAGAAACTCGAATTCATGTCAATCCTCGGCGGCAACGAAGGAGCGAGATCCCGCGCTTCGAGCGGCGGCTGAGTCGAGAACTACTCCATCTTCACCTGCAGTGAGCCGCTCTTCTGCCGCGGCGGAAAGCGCTTCAGGGACTCCATATGGGCGCCGACCACGTCGTAAATCTGCCCGCCGAACGCCACGCCCATCTTCATGGCCAGGTCATTCGATTTCTGGCCGTCGTGCTTTTCGAAGGGATCCATTCTCAGGTTGAATACCAGCGTGCTCGGTTTCAGGTAGTCGAAGAATCCCTCCCGCACCTGAAGGTGTGACTTCCAGTTTCCGACGCGGACCGCGGCGAGGGTCGACTCGTTGTAGTAGATGAAGGAATTACGAGCCGAAGGCGCGCCGTTCGTCCAGTGTGCGAGGTTGTTCACGCCGTCAATGTGCACCTTGGCGCTCTGGCGAAGCTGCGCGGCTACGTCGGCGGCTCCCGCCGCGGCCGCCAGGGTAACGAAGAGATCCTCATGAGACTGGATTCCATTGGACACCGTCCCCGGCTTGATTCGTCCCGGCCACCGGATCAGCAGCGGAACGCGAATACCGCCTTCCCACGTTGTTGCTTTCTCGCTTCGAAACGGCGTCGTGCCGGCATCCGGCCACCAGGAGACCATTGCTCCGTTATCGGTCGTGTAAACAACAATCGTGTTCTCCGCGATCTTGAGCTCTTGCAGCAGGTCCAGCAACTGCCCCACGTGGCCGTCGTGCTCCATCATTCCGCTGCCGTAGATGTCGAACTCGGAGGAGTGCGGTGTGGCCAGGTTCCGGGATTCCGGTTTCAGGTGGGTGTAGATGTGCATCCTGCTCGGATTGAACCAGGCGAAGAAGGGCTCGTTTGCGTTCACGGCTTTTGTCACGAACTGCTTCGTCCGCGCGAGGAATTCCTCATCGACGGTTTCCATGCGCTTGGAACCGAGCGGGCCCGTATCCTTGCACTTCTGCCGGCCAACCTTCCCGAAACGCCGGTCCGTGGTCGGATCGTCCTCCGTGGTCGCCACGCAATCCAGAACGCCTCGCGGTCGATAGCGGTCATCGAACCCCGGATCCCTCGGCCAGACCTTCAACTCCGGCTCTTCTTCGGTGTTGAGGTGGTAAAGATTCCCGTAGAATTCATCAAACCCATGGACCGTCGGCAAATGCTCGTTCCGGTCGCCCAGGTGATTCTTGCCGAATTGCCCCGTTCGATAGCCAAGCTGCTTCAGCACCTTTGCCAGCGTAGGGTCGCGCTGGTCGAGTCCAACCGGCGAACCGGGAAGTCCCACTGTCGTCAGGCCAGTCCGGATTGGCAACTGGCCGGTAATGAAAGCCGCGCGTCCCGGGGTGCAACTGGGGTGAGCGTAGTGGTCGGTGAAGATCATCCCCTCGTTTGCGATCCGGTCGAGATTCGGGGTCGGAACACCCATCATCCCCCTGCTATACGCGTTGACATTCCAATAGCCAACGTCATCCGGCATGATGACCAGGATGTTCGGTCGCGATATCCGGGCCCGCGCCCCTTGCCCCGAAGCAGTTGGAAGAGACAGCAGCGTCACTGCAAGGAGCGCGGCGCCGATCCATCTCGTGATGAGCCGGTGATTCATGTCTTGCTTTCTCCAAGGCCGGAACGGCCTCAACTGAAATTGAGAGTCGCGTTACCGCCCGAAGTAGTTGCAGCAAACGCTGCCCGCAATACTTCCAGGCGCCTGGGCGTTTTAGGCCCTTTCTCGCATGTGCTTGAAGCTGGGGCGCAGGTCTGCCAAGCCGCCACACGAGCCGGCTGCGATGGTATCACGCCGGTCCCAGATCTGGCAAGGAAAAAGGTGATTTTGCAGCCGCCTCGTCCACGGATCTGCTACGAAAATGGGGTGTTCCAGTCTTCTAAGGAACAAGACTTTATGTGGGTTAGGAAATACCGCCGATTGGGACCGTGCTGGAGGCTGTGGCGGCCACGGGCCGGTTATCCTAGACGCCGCGCTGCCACTCCGACGAAGCTCGCGCGATTTCTTCGCATCCGTTTTCCGTGCCCCGGCATCTGTCCAGCATGACTCGATTCGCTAGCGGCAGCTCGATTGCCGCCCTTCCCTTGTAGCGGCGTTTACGTTCTCCCTCAGGAATCCCGTTTCAGAACAAGACCCGATCAGGAGACGTGTATGAATTCGCTTCAAGAAAAAGTTGTTCTTATTACCGGTGGAGGCACGGGCATTGGCCGCGCCACCGCCGTTGCATTCGCGCGAAATGGCGCGAAGCTGGTGATCGCCGGGCGGCGCGCCGCTGAAGGCGCGGAGACGGTACGCCAGGCGAAGGCCGCCGGCGCCGCGCACGCGCTGTTCCTCGCCACCGACGTCAGCCGCGAGGAGGACGTGAAGGCTCTTGTCGCGTCGACCGTGAGTGAGTTCGGCCGCCTGGATGTCGCCTTCAACAATGCCGGAACGGAAGGCGACACCGGTCCGCTGGTGTCCGCGACCGAGGAAAACTATCACCGCATCATGGACACCAACGTGAAGGGCATGTTCTTCTCGCTGAAGCATCAGATTCCCGCGATGCTGGCGAACGGCGGCGGGTCCATCATCAACAACGCGTCCGTGGCCGGGCTGGTGGGTATGCCGACCGCCGCGTTGTATGTCGCCAGCAAGCATGCGGTGATGGGTCTGACGCGCACCGTGGCGCTGGAAGTAGCCAGGCAGGGAATCCGGGTAAACGCGGTTTCACCCGGCGCAATCGAGACCGACATGGTCACGCGGTTCACGGGCGGGCAGCAGGCGATACGGGACTATATGGTTTCCATGCACCCGGTGGGCAGGCTGGGGCTGCCGGAGGAGATCGCCTCGGCGGTGCTCTGGCTTGCCTCCGATGGAGCAAGTTTTATTACCGGACAAAGCATCACGCTGGACGGCGGCTGGACGGCACAGTAATCGCCGTCGCGCGGCGGACCCCAGTAATGGCGCGTGGCGGTTCAGCGGGAGGCGGGGAGTGACCGTCGCCGCGCGGGGCCGAGTCTGCATGAGGTGAGTCCGAGGTGCGCAGCACGGTTTCTCCACAGTCGGACTGCTGCCTCCATCGGCTGTCGCCGGAACTCAGATTTGCCAGAACGTACTTATTTGGAGGGACTTACTTGCCGGGAGAGAACCTGAATCTTTGACGATCGGTTTATCAATGTTGATCGCTTCCGCCGCCTTCTCATTCGTCAACTACTTGGCTCATCGTGCGGGCGCTCTTCGATGGCTGGTTCTAGCTGATTCATGTCGCAAGTGTTAGGAGGTTCGTCAGCAGGTCCGCGGGACTGACTCGGGACTTCGGCGAGCAGGCTCGATCTGACCGCCTCGAAAACTTGGATGGCCAGAGCCTTGGCTTCCAGCGCATCGGCAGCAGGAGGCTCAATCAGTTGTGTAGGGTAGCGGTAGGACCAGGCATAAGGAGTCAAGTCATCGACCTGCGCTAGCGCGGGACCAAGCGCGGCATCGGCCTCGGTGCATTGAGCCCCGAGCGTCGCCAGATCGTGGGTCTTCCGAAACGGGACGTCGTGCCACGTGAGACAGGCCTTCAACGCCTTTTCGACAGCCTGTTGGCAGTGGAACAGGGCGTCCTCTCGATCGGGTGGGTCGTCTTCCAAGCAGCGATCGATCCGGCGAAGGTCCTGTTCCGCCTTCTTTAGCCACGCCGCTGTGTTTTCGATCCGGACCGCATCATCGGCCATAGAGCAGAAGGCCTTCCCGGACAACCGTGGAAGGAAAAGACGCCTTCAAATGAAGCTGCTTGTTGAATTCACTCGAGGTCGAAACGAAGATATCTCGCGGCACCCCAATCTCGCGGAGAGCGCGGTATCCCGCCCGATTCTGCTTCCGTGTCGATGTCGAGGTGTCGGGAACGATGATCATGAGATCGTAATCGCTGTCTGCAGTCGCCTCACCCCGGGCGACCGATCCAAACAAATAGATCCTCTCCGGGCGATACACTTCCACCAGGCGCCGCACGATTTCGCCAAGCACGGGAGAGGTTGTGGAAGGAATCGCGCGGAGCGATGTATGTGTGTCCGCCAAGTTCGTTCACCTCTTCTCCCATATTCTCCCACCGATGTGGGGTGTGCGACCAAGCCGTCGATTCTGACAGCCGGCCGCGCGGGAGCGGCGTCACCATAGAGGGATCTTGACGTATTTGTCTGGAGGGGAATTGGTTGCGGGGGAAGGATTTGAACCTTCGACCTTTGGGTTATGAGCCCAACGAGCTACCAGGCTGCTCCACCCCGCACAACCAATGTAGCGAAGCGATGAAGCCATCGTCAACTTTTCCGTTACAATTGCTGATTCCCCATGCACAAATGGCTTCCCGCGACCGCGCTGATGCTGGTCTCCATCATCAGCTACGTGGATCGCAACACGCTGGCGCTGCTGGCTCCCACCATCCTGAAGGAGACCGGGCTGAGCATCGCCGACTATGGTTGGGCCGTCTCGGCCTACTCGGTCGCGTTCATGATCGGCAACCCGGTTTGGGGTCGGCTGCTGGATCGCGTCGGGCTGCCCTTGGGGATGACCGCCGCGGTGCTCCTATGGACCGCCGCTTCGGTGGGACACGCCTTCGCGGCGGGTTTCGCGGGATTCGCCGCGGCCCGCGCGCTGCTGGGCTTCGGGGAGGGCGCCGCCGCGCCGGGAGGACTGCGGACCGTGATGCAGACACTGCCGCCGGAGAACCGCTCGCGGGGGATCGCCATGACCTATTCGGGCGGATCGGCTGGCGCCATCGCCACCCCGCTGCTGATCACGCCTGTCGCCGCGCTGTTTGGCTGGCGGGGAGCATTCTGGTTCACCGGCGTGCTGGGGCTCGCCTGGATCGGAGCATGGTTGGCGCTCAGCCGCCGCAAGGATGTCCGCTCCCCGATACCGCTGGAGCCGGTTGCCGCGGCGGCACCGCCGCCTCGCTGGTCCGAGCGGCGGCTGTGGGCCTTTCTGCTGTGCTACTCGCTGGGCGCCCTGCCGCTTGGCTTCGTCGTCTACTCCTCGGCAATTTATCTGAGCCGCGTGTTCGAGCTGTCGCAGGTGACCATCGGAGCGCTGGCCTGGATTCCCCCGCTCGGCAGCGAAATCGGAATCTTCTTCTGGGGATGGCTCTCCGACCGTCATCACAGCAAGCTCGCCGCGGTTTCCCGGCTGCTGCCGATCGCCGCCGCCTTCAGCCTCCCGCTGGCTCTGCTACCGCGCGGGTCCTGGATGCCGCTGGCGTTAGCGCAATTCTTCCTGGCGATGTTCGTGGCGAGCGCGTTCCAGTTGCTCGCGATCACGTACGCGTCGGAAAGCTTCTCCAAGGCGCACTCCGGGTTCGTGGGCGGCATCGGTTCCGGTGCTTACGGTGCGGTCCTGGCGGTCGCGATGCCGCGCTTCGGCTGGTTGTTCGATCACCAGCTCTATCAGGAGGCTTTCCTGATTGCAGCGCTTTGCCCAGTCGCCGGGTACGTCGCCTGGCGCGCATTGCGGGTCAGGTCTGACGAGGCAATCCGTTGAAGGCGAATCGCAAGAAGTCGGACCGCGCGATCAGCCGCTCGTGCAGCCAGAGAGTGGCGCCGAAGGTGATCGCGATGATGGCGGCGGCCTTCAGCAAGGCTCCCATCCAGACCGGCCCGGGGAGCTGAATTGTCCGCAGGCTGAGCGCGAGAGCAATGACCAGCGGGTGATGGAACAGGTACACCGTGTAGGATGCGCTGGCCAGGCGCGCGCCCAGGCGCATGCTTCCGTCCAGGAACCGCGAGGCAAGAATCAGGCTCGCGAAGGTGGCGCACCACGCCATCAGATTCTCGGAAAAGACCATAAGCACCCGGCCCCCGTACCCTGGCAGAAAGTCACGGGCGGCGATCCCCAACGCGCCGATGCCACCCAAAATCGCGAGTTCGGCGAGTCCGATGGTCGGCCTGGAGACCTTCGCTATTCCCATCACCAGGCCGATGCCGTAGAACAGCCCATAATGCAGCAGGTCCGTCCAGTCCAGTCGCAGCACCGTCAGGGGCAGCGACTGGTTCCACCAGTGGCCTAACTGGCGCAGCAGCAGTCCGGCGACGGGGGCGATCAACACAATGGCCGTGAATCCCTGGTCCGAGGCAAACCGGGAAAGAGACTCTCGCCGGTCGCCAATCAGCCGGGACACTCCCCATCCCGCGACACTGAACAGGAACAAGTCTTCCAGAAACCACAAATGACTCTGCCAGCCGCTTCGGAGCCAGGCGGTAACTGACGATCCCGGATACAGCAGAAAGCAGGCTGCGAGGTTCAGCGTTACCGCCGAGGACAATAGCGGAATCAACAATCGTCCCGCGCGCCTGCCGAGGAAATCGCCGCGCGACGTCCGCTCCATGACTACAGCGGAGAGCAGCCCCGAGACAAGAAAAAAGCATGGCATCCGGAAGAGGTGGATCACGTAGGCCAGGACATCGAAACCAACCCAGCGCTGCGGGTCCGAAACGAGCCAGGTAGGATTCGCGGAGTAAACCAGCGCGGTGTGGAAGACGATCCCGAGGGTCATCAACACCGCTCGCAGGCTGTCCAGCCACTGAATCCGGGAGTGGAAACTGACAGATCGGATCGCGGATGCAGACTCTGCAACTGGTACGCTCGCAATCTGCATCCAAACCCCCACGGGTATATCGGAGGAAACCGTGCGCAACATTACACTGGGGTTGGCCCGGACCCTTCCGTGGTCGGAACCTGACACCGCGCGTGGAGACAAACCATCGCCGGTTGAGTACTGCTCGCGAGAGATAAAAGCAAAGAGGTCGTCCGCACCGGCCACTTTTCTCTTTCGCTGCGGAATAAGGTCGTATATACTCCGAAATAGAGCTGGTTTTAACAATGTAAAGTGGGACCGGCGAGCTTCAGCGCGGAAACACCATGGACGGACCGTTGCCGTTAGGAATTCTGGAATTTCGGGTGCGCAAGGAGCAGATCACGGCCGGCTATGGCCGTGGAATTTCGCGTTTGTTTGCCCCCAGTCCCTCCTCTGCCGTTCTGGAGATGCTGCGCAAGGATGTGAAACCGGCGGGGTTCCGCTTGTCGCGCCCCCATGGCGGCGCCTCCGGCGAGCTTAGAGTCCGCTGCATGGCGGGCAGTGCGTTCATCGAAATCGCGTTGCGCCATCAGCCGGCGGGCGACGAGTTGCTGGTCACCCTGGAAGCCCAGGGATACCCGGGCCTGCTCGGCCCAAACTGGTATCTGGACCTGCAACACTCCTGGGAAGAACTCTCGCAGGCGCTTACCGGCGCGGTGCAGCGGCGCTTCTACCCTCCCTCTGTCCGCCTGCTGCGGCCCTCCCGTGCCGCCAGGAACACCGCGGTCCCGGATTTCGCCGGCTGAGACTCGTGCGTTCCGCGTTCCTCATCTCGTAAACTGTCTCCACCTACATGCGCAATTGGTTGATTGCTTTGCTCGCGCTGGGCACTGCTCAGGCCCAGCTTCGTCCCCTCGATCCCGCCGCTCGATCTCCGGCAGCGCTGGCGAATCGTCAGGAAAGCACCGCACCCACGCGTAAGGCGCGCCTTCTCAGCCTGCGGCACTCGCCCGACGCTCGCGTCCACTTCTATCCCGACGGCGCGCCGCGATCCGCTTACGGCATCCGCTCCGAGCCTGATCCCGGGGGACCGCAAGCGGCTGCCCTGAATTTCGCCGGTGAACTTCTGGCTGCGTCCGAAGCGAAGTTACGCGTCGTCTCGCTGCGGGAAGACGCGGGCGCGACCACGGTCCGGGTCGAGCAGACCGTGGACGGCATCGCAGTCCGGGGCGGCGAAGCGGTGCTGGTCACAGACGCGGCGAATCGGGTGACTGAGTTCTCGTCTGCTTTCAAGAGCTTCTCCCGGCGTACCGGCGAATGGAAGCTCGACGAGTCCGCCGCGCTCGGGAAGGCTCTCCAGGCGCGTCCGATTCGCAAGCACAAGAAAATCAGCGCAACCCGCTACTGGATGGTCATCGACCGCGAGGCGGTCCCGGTATGGGTCGTCGAAATTCTCGCCGAACAGCCGCGCGCGGACTGGCAATTCGTCATTCAAGCGGCGACCGGGACGATTCTGGAGGTTCGCGACCTGCGGCAGGGCCAGCGCGGCAACGTGTTCCGCGGCAACCCGGTCACGTCTCGCCTGGAAGAGGTTACGCTGCCCGGCCTGGGAACCAGTCCCGTTCTCACCGGCCCCCACGCCAGGATCTTCTCCCTTGCCGCGCAGGTCCTTGGGCTGCTCGACGCATCGGATCCGATCCCGCAGATCGCCCAGCGGACCGACGGCAATTTCCTGTTCGACATCTCCGATCCGCGGTTCTCCGAAGTCCAGATGTACTTCTCCCTTCACACCGTGGCGGAGCGCTTCCGCGCCATCGGGTTCCGAGGTCTGGGCGGGCCGCTGGACGCGGTTGTCTGGTTCCACGATTTCAGCCCGGAGACCGGCTTCACCGGCGAGGACAACGCGTTCTTCTCCCCGCTCGCTTTCGACGGCGGCGGCGGCCTGTTCTTCTACCTCACGGCCACCGGCGGCGACACCGCGTGGGATACCGACGTCGCCTTCCACGAGTACGGGCACGCCGTGGTGAACGCTTTCGTTCCCGGCCAGCGCCAGGGACAGACCTTCCGCGCCATGAACGAGGGGATGGCAGATTATTTCTCCGCGAGCTTCCTGCGCGACCCCAACATCGGCGAATGGTTCGTCGCCATCGCGCAGTTCGAGTCACGCTTACCCTTCCTCCGTACCACGGATAATGCGAACACATTTCCCCGAAACATCACCGGGCTGGTTCATTCCGACGGCAACATGCTAAGCGGCGCGCTTTGGGAGGTCCGCACCGCGTTGGGAGCGGAAAACGGCGATCGGGTGGCCCTGGGGATGCTCGCCCGGCTCACCGGCGATGCCGAGTTCTTCGATGCCGCGGTAGCCGCCGAGGCGGCGGCCGCCAGCCTGTTCGGATCCTCCGGCGCGGCGACGGTGCGCGACATTATGACGCGGCGCGGCTTGCGCAGTACTGCGGCGGAGATCGCCAGCGAAGCTCAAACGCTCTCATCCGGAGCCATCGGAAGCGGCACGGTCGCCGCCGCTAACCCGGGCAGCACACTCATCGCCTTCGAACAGTTCCGGATCGACATTCCGAACGGTGCCGACGCCCTGCGGCTGGAAGTAGCGGCCACGGGCAATGTGCGTGCCTTTCTCCGCTTTCGATCGCCTGTGCTGGTGGAGGGCGGACAGGTTAACGCCGAACAGACCACCAGCCCCGGCGCCGAGCTCACCGGGACCATTACGCTCGATTCCACTCCGGAACTGCAGGCAGGCGTCTACTACCTAGCCATCGGCAATACGACTACCGCCCAGGTGCGATACCAGGTGCGCCTGACCGCCGTGGGCGGATCCTCCGATGGGCTGCCCCGGCTCACCCGGCTTCCCAACAACACCACCGCGCCCGGCTCAATTCCCGCAGGGCCGTTTCTCGGATCCCGCCAGTTTCTGGTGGAAGTGCCCGCCGGCGCTCAGAGTCTCACGGTGAATCTCGACGGCACAACCGATGTCGACCTGTATGTGAATCACAATCGCCCGGTGAGCATCAACTCGCAGGGCTTCCCCGAAGCCGATGCGCTCAGCGATTCCGCTCTCAGCCGCGAGTCGATCACGCTGAACGCGCGCAGCATTCCGCCGCTGCGCGCCGGCGTCTACGCCATCGGCGTGCTCAATTTTGACGACCGCAGCATCACTCGCTTCAATGTCTCCGCGTCCATCGGCAACACTCCACTGCCCGCGGCTCAGATCACCGCGCTGAACGCGGGCACAACGGCCGATGTTCCGTTGGAGCGCGCCGCCGGCGCTCCGGTGCTGGCGCAGCGCCAGGTGACCCTCACCATCCCCGCCAATGCGCAAAGCCTGCGGGTGCAGGTGGACTCCCAGCAGCGGGTCGCGGTTCTCCTGCGCTGGGGCAACGCAGTGGAGGCACGAAACGGACAACTTCTCTATGATCAGGCGTTCCTGCCGGTCCCCGGCGCAGGCAACGCGATCACGCTGGTCCGCCCCGATCTTCGCTCCGGCACCTACTTCTGTGCCATCGCCAACCTCAGCTCCACCGCCGGGCGGGCCACCGTGCGCTACTCCATCACCGCGAGCACCGCCGCTCCGCCCGCCGTCAGCGCTGGCGGCGTTGCCGACGGATTCACCTTCCAAGCCGGCGTCTCGCCCGGCGCCTGGATTGGGATCTTTGGCACGAACCTGTCCCCAACCACCCGCACCTGGGATAACGCGATCCAGGGCAACCGCCTCCCGACCTCTCTCGACGGGGTCAGCGTGCGCATCAACGGCCGCCCGGCCGTGGTGTACTCGGTGAGCCCGGGGCAGGTGAATGTACTCGCGCCGCTCGACGATTCTCCCGAAGGCGATGTCGAGGTCGTGCTGTCGAACCCGAATGGCGCCAGCCCGCCGGTTCGCATCCGCAAACAAAACTTCCTGCCCGCGTTCTACGCGCCGTTCGGCCAGGGTCAGGACCTGTTCGTCACCGCGGTGGCGCTGGATGGAACTCTGGTGGGCAGGCCCGGCACGGACCCGCGCGTCCGCCGCGGGGCGCGCCCCGGCGAAATCATCCAGGTCTACGGCACCGGCTTCGGCCGCACTAATCCGCAGGTCCCCTCCGACACTGTGTTCAGCGGCGCGCCCGCCGTCGTCAATCGCCCGGTGATTCGCATCGGCAACACGGTGGCCACGTTCGCCGGAAACGGCAACCTGGTTGCGCCGGGCCTGTATCAGTTCAACGTCACCGTGCCTAACCTGCCGGACGGCGACTATGCCATCGTGGCCGAGGTGGGCGGCGTTCGCAGCGGCACGCGCTCTCCGGTGCTGCTCAGCATCCGGCGATGATCCTCAACGCGACGCCAGAAAGCTGAGGATCTCCTTCATCACGCGATCGCCGTGCTCAGTCTCGAAGAGATACTGAGCGTGCGCGGAGCCATCCACAATCAGCAGCCGCTTCGGCTCAGTCATCCTGTCGAATTGCGCCTGGATGCGCGGGAGCCGGGGTCCGGCGCCGCTCGTGTCCTCGCGAGCGACGATCAGCAGCTTGCGTCCGGCAATCTTTTCGGGCGGCTCGGACCCCGAGCCTGCTCCGAGAATGATCAGGGCGTCGATCTCGCCGGGGCGCGCCAGAGCGGCCGCGTCGGCAGCGGCGCTGCCGCCCATGCTGCCCCCGATCAGAGCCACCGATTTCGCCCCAGCCTCGCGCAAGAAGCGGACCGCCGCGAGCACGTCCAGGTGCAGCGGCGCGCTCAGCGGGTCCGCCTGACCCGGACCTCGCGACTGCCCATAGCCCCGGAAGTTGATCGCCAACACGCGATAACCTGCCGCCGCCAATTCTCGCGCCTGCTTGGCCCAGCTCTCTTTATTGAAGCGTCCTCCATGCGCCAGCACGACGGCGCGATCGCCGCCGCGGCCGTAAAGATCGCCGTGGATCAGCCCGCCGTCGCTCGTGGGAAACGTGAAGGAGCTTTGGCCCCACGCCAGACAGGCGGCAACAAGCCCGGCAGCGATTCGCATGCTTCCGAGGATCGCACGTGTTGATGAAACTCGGAAGGTGGATCGGGCGTATCGATCCTTGTGGGGTGAAGTCGGCCGGGCAGCCTTACAGTTCTTTACAAACTCGCAGGCTCCGTTACCAACAAAACACCGTTAAGATAAAGATGGCAGTTCACCGATCTCTGGGAGAGACCGAACAATGAAGTCGATGCTTGCAACCGGTGCGTTCGCACTCGTGTCCACAGCCGCTTTTGCGGCTAATACCTCCAGTCCCGCGAATCCGACGTTTTCCAAGGATGTCGCTCCGATTTTGAACAAGCGCTGCGTGGAGTGTCACCGTCCGGGCGAAGCCGGACCGATGTCGCTGCAAACCTTCAAGGAAGTCCGGCCGTGGGCCAAGTCGATCAAGCAGCAGGTGGCCACTCGCACCATGCCGCCCTGGCACGCCGATCCGGCGATCAACAAGTTTTCCAATGACCGCCGCCTCACCGATGCCGAAGTCGCGACCGTGGTGAAGTGGGTGGATTCGGGCGCACCCGAAGGCAATGCCAAGGACCTCCCGCCGGCGCCCTCGTTCGTGCAGGGCTGGGTGATCGGCAAGCCGGATGTGGTGTTCGACATGGGCGCCGACTTCAAGATCAAGGCGGACGGCGAGATCCCGTATCAATACTTCACGGTGGATCCCGGCTTCAAGGAAGACACCTGGATTCAGGCCGCCGAAGTTCGCCCCTCGCAGCGCGCCCAGGTGCATCACATCCTAGTGTTCGTGCAGGAAGGCCGGACTCGCGCCACCCGCGGCGGAGAGCAGTTCTCCGACATGCTGATCGGCTACGCGCCGGGCGTCCCGACCATCGAATGGGACAACGATACGGCGTTCCTGGTCAAGGCTGGATCCAAGCTTCTCTTCCAGGTTCACTACACCGCCAACGGCAAGGAAGCCGTGGATCGCTCCTCGCTGGGCCTGAAGCTCCGCAAGGAGGCTCCGAAGTACCGGGCGTTCTCCGGGTCGGCCACGCAGTTCCGCCTGGCGATCCCGCCGAACGATCCCAACTACGAAGCCAAGGCCACCCACGTGTTTCGCGAGGATGTCACCATCGTGGACATGACGCCGCACATGCACCTCCGCGGCAAAGCCTTCAAGTATGTGCTCGAGTATCCGGACGGGAAGACCGAGGAACTGCTGAACGTTCCGAAGTACGACTTCAACTGGCAGCTCAGCTACATCCTGGCCGAACCGCGCAAGGTTCCGGCGGGCTCGAAGATGCACGCCACCGCGTGGTATGACAACTCGGCGAACAACAAGTACAATCCGGATCCGACCAAGACCGTGAAGTGGGGCGATCAGACCTTCGAGGAAATGATGATCGGCTTCTTCAACTACAAGGTCCCGGTGGATCAGCAGGCTCCGGCTCCGGCGCAGCGGCCGCAGCGTCCTGGCGCCGAGTAAGCGCGCCGCGTTCTCCGGCGGAAATACAGCGAGCCTGCTCTGGCAGGCTCGTTTTTTTGCCTCGTGATACTCCTTGACAGGTCAACTATTGTCAGGTAGTCTATATTCGTGGCCGGCAAGCTCCAATCCGAGTTGAAGCAAACCAAGCCGTTCGGCTCCAAGGGCCAGGAGGCGATCCTGGGATTGTGGCGCACCGCCGACCAGGTGCGCCGCGTGGCGGCGCGCAAGCTGGAGCCCCACGGCGTCACCCTGCAGCAGTACAACATCCTCCGCATCCTTCGCGGAGCAGGGAAGGATGGCATCCCCACGCTGGCCATCGGCGAGCGGCTGATCGAGGAAACCCCCGGCATCACCCGCCTGCTGGACCGTATGGAGGCGAAGCAATGGGTCCGCCGGGAACGCTGCCCGCGGGATCGCCGCCAGGTGCTGTGTTATCTGACGCCGCAAGGCCGCGACCTCCTCTCCGGACTCGACTCCTCCATGAGCCGCCTGGACCAGCAGACGCTCTCCATGCTGAGCGAGGCCGAAATCGATTCGCTGATCGCAATTCTGGACAAGATTCGCGGCTAGCGTGTTTCTTGCCTCAACAAATGACTAATCAACCACTGACCTATCAAGGAGAATCCAACATGACCGCCGAACTCGACAAGCAACTGAACGATCTGATCCTCTCCGGCAAGGCGATGGAAGCCTTCGACCGGTTCTACGCCGATGATGTCGTGATGCAGGAGAACGCAGCCGAGCCGATGACCGGCAAGGCGCCCAATCGCGCCCGGGAGGAGCAGTTCTTTGGCTCCGTGGAGGAGTTTTACGCCAACCGGCTGCTCTCGAGCGCCGTGGACGGCGATGTTTCATTCTCGGAGTGGGAATGGGAACTGAAGTTCCGGGGCAGCCCGCGTGTGACCATGAACCAGGTCGCGGTGCGCCGCTGGAGCGGCGGCAAGGTAACTCACGAGCGTTTCTACTACAACAAGGGCTAAGCTCAGCCGGCGGGCCCGGCGCGCTCGACGTGGAGCTTCATTCCGTCGACTCCGGTAACGCGAACGGCAGTTCCGGCGGGTACGGGCGACGCCGCCTCGGCGTCCCAGTACTCGCCGCGAATGAATACCTTGCCCTTCGGATCTAGATCGGAGTGCGCTTCGCCAACCTGATTGACCATGCCCGCGTCCGCGGTGATGGACTTGTTGCGCTGCGCTTTCATCACCAGCGACAGCAGGAACATCGTAATCAAGGAGAAGGGAATTGCCACCGCCAGCGCGGTCTTCCAATGAATCCGGATCTCGGGCGGGCCTTCAATCAGCAGCACCGCGCCCAAAACCATCGCCACCGCGCCGCCGGCGCCGAGAATGCCGTGCGAGGTGTACTGCGCCTCCAGGAAAAACAGCACGACGGCCAGCACCAGCAGCGCCACGCCCAGCGCATTGATCGGCAGCACGCTCAGGGCCGACAGGCCCAGCAGCAGCGCGATGCCGCCCGCCACGCCCGGCAGCACCAGTCCCGGCGAAGTGAACTCCACGTAGAGACCGAGGATTCCCAGCACCAGCAGAATGAATCCCACATTCGGGTCGGCGATGCGCGAGACGATTTTCTCCCGCAAGCTCAGCTCAAAGCGCGCGATCTCCGGCGACGCCAGGTTCAGCCGCTGCGTGCTCCCGTCCCAGCGGCGGATCTCCACGCCATTGAGTTTCCGCAGCAGCTCTTCCTCGCTGGAGGCGATCCACTCGATTAGGTTTTGATCCTTCGCTTCCTTTTCGGTAAACGCGACGGCTTCGCGGACGGTCTTTTCGGCGAGTTCGGCGTTGCGGCCGCGCTTGGAAACCAGGCTCCGCAGGAAGGCCGCGGTGTCGTTCTCCACCTTGCGGCGCATCACCGGATCCATTTGCTGGCCCACCAGCACCGGCGACGCCGAGCCGGTGTTGGTGCCCGGCGCCATTGCAGCAATGTCCGCCGCCTGCAGAATGAAGAATCCGGCCGACGCCGCGCGAGCGCCGCCCGGTCCCACCCAGGCGATCACCGGGACCGGCGACGCGATCAGCTTCTCGCAGATGGCGCGCGTCGCGTCCGACAGGCCGCCCGGCGTATTCAGGCGCAGCAGCAGCGCCTCGGCGTTGTCCCGCTTGGCGGTTTCCAGCGCGCGGCTGATAATCTCCACGGTGATGGGATGGATCACGCCGTCCACATCCACGGCGATCACCCTTTGCCCCAACAATTGTGCCGCCGCGAACGCGCCCAGGAGAAGAAGGCGACTCATGCGACCTCCTTCTCCCAGGGTAGTCCTTCGCTCGACGTCAGGAGGCGCGACGCTGGGCCGCGAACAGCGCCATCATCGCCAGCCCCGCGCCAACGGCGATGGCCGCCGTAGTCATGGGCCGCCGCGCCGCCGTCGTGTACAGGCTCCGTTCGAACACATGCCCCTCGTGCCCCCCGCGCTCGCGAAGATCCTCGGAGGCCTCGTACAGGCTGTCCCCGCGCTCCTCCGCCCAGCTCTCCTTCTTCTGCTGATCGAACAGCGACCGCTCCATGTACTGATCGGTTAGCCGGGGTGAAATCTTCTCCATCGCGGCGATCAGCTTCGCCGATCCGCCCACCATCAGGTCCCGCACCGGATTCTCCGCCGCATGCAGAATCGCGTCGGCCACCAGTTGCGGCGAATACACCGGCGCCGGCAGGTTCGGCTCCGCGTCCATGTAGTTGCGGGCATGCTGCGGAAACGGCGTATCGATGGACGCCGGTTGCACCAGCGTCACCGATACCGGAGCGCCCTCCTGCTCCAGCTCCATTCGCAGCGTGTCCGTGTACGCCTTCACCGCGGCTTTGGACGCCGAATACGCGCCCTGCAGCGGAAACGCCCGATCCGACACCACGCTGCCCACGTTGATCAGCGCCCCGCCGCGCGTCCGCAGATGCTCGAGCGCGACCCGCGATCCCTGCACCACACCCCAAAAGTTGGTCTCGAACAAACGCCGCTGGTCCTCCACGGGAACATCCAGCGATTTCCCATAGATGGAGACGCCGGCGTTGTTTACCCAGGTGTCGAAGCCGCCGAAACGCCCCCGCGCGGCCTCGGCAACCTTGCGAACTTCACCTTCCTGACCGACATCCGCGACGACGCACTCCACCTCGCAGCCCGCGCCGCGGAGTTCCTGCTCGATCTGCCGCAACGCGTTCTCGCTCCTGCCGGCCAGCGTCAGCTTCGCCCCCGCTCGCGCCGCCGCCCGTGCCGTCGCCAGGCCGATGCCGCTCGTGGCCCCTGTGATCACCATCACTTGATCCCTTAAATGCTTGAGAACAATATTCATAAATTGCCGATACCTCCTGAAATCCACGAATACTCTGCATGGACATCTGCTCACCCTCGGGTGTTACATTCCGCCAACGATTTCCGCGGCAACCGGATTGCATCACTGGATCTGGTCATGTTGCGCGACTTGTACCCTATGCTGAAGGCGGCCATCACCGACTGGTCCCAGGACGAATCTCCCCGCCTGGGCGCGGCGCTGGCCTACTACACGCTGTTTTCGCTGGCCCCCCTGCTGGTCATCATCATCGGCATCGCCAGTTGGGTGCTGGGAAGCGATGAAGCCAAGCAAAGTGTAATCAACCAGGTCTCCAATCTGGCGGGAGCGCAAATCGGGGACACCGTACGCGATATCGTGGAGCACGCTAACAGGCAGCGCGCCGGTGTCATCGGCGCCATCGTGGGGTTCGTCACACTCCTCATCGGCGCTTCCGGCGCTTTCGTCGAACTCCAGACCGCCCTGAACCGCATCTGGGAAGCGCCGGAGGCGCCCAAACAGGGCTGGATGGCTACCGTGAAACGTCGCGCGTTCGCGTTCCTGCTGGTCCTAGCGGCCGGGTTCCTTCTTCTTTTATCCGTCGCGGTCACCACCGCGCTCTCCGCCGCCGGAAAGTTCGTCGAGCGGATTCTGCCTGCCCCTGAATTTTTGTTGCAGGGCGCGAACATCCTGATCTCCATTGCCGTGCTTACCGTCGTCTTCGCGCTCATCTACCGCTATGTTCCCGACGTGGACATCGCCTGGAGCGACGTCTGGCTCGGCGCCGCCTTTACCGCCACCCTGTTCACCCTCGGCAAGACGCTGATCTCCCTGTACCTGGGCATGAGCGGCATGACCTCCGCCTTCGGCGCTGCCGGAAGCGTCATCGCACTGCTGGTTTGGATCTACTACTCCACGCTGATCTTCTTCTTCGGCGCGGAATTCACCCAGGTGTACGCTTGCGAGAAGGGTTCCAAGAGCTTGAGCTGCGGCAAAACACCCACGGAGCAGCCGGCCTGAAAACCGTTTCCGCCGAAACCGACGGCTGGTGAGATTCATCTGACCAGACATGCAGGTTGTGACCGCAGTGATGTCTGCAGTTTTGATGTTGGCCCCCGACGGGGTCTCCGCTCCGGAATTGAGATTGGACCTGCTGGGCGCGCCTCTGGCCAGGCTCAGCGCCGGCGATCGCCGCGTGCTGGATGAAGCGGTCGGCTTGATTCGCAAGGGCGATCACACCCTGGCGCTAGCCCGCCTCTCCGCGCTCAAGAACGGAAACCCCGACAATGGCGCGCTCCGCGTGGTCGCTTCGTACGCGCTGCTGCAGGCCGGCAATCTGCTCGGCGCCTTCGATGAGGCCCGGAAGGCCGACACGCGCGAGAACACCACCGGCTACATCTGCCTCTTCCTGGGGAAAGTTGCGCTGCTCACCGGAAACACCGCCGCTTGCGATCGCGAATTGAAGCACCTCTCCAACTCCAAGGACCTGGCTCGCGAGGTGGCCGAACTCCAGCGGGAACGCCAGGCCGTGTCGCCTGCACGCAAGTAAAAAAGGCAGGCTTCCTTGAAGAAAGCCTGCCGTAGGTGAGCACTCGACCGGAGAAAAAGGCTCAGGGTTGCAGCGGCAGGATGCCGGGATTGGAAAACTTCCCGTTCACCCGCACGATGATTGGCGCGACAGCGCCGGTCGGGATCGATGCCGGCAGGCGGAACAGGATTGTCTGCGTGCCCACCAGGCCTTCGGCGGCGCCGGCAAACACCGGTTCCACCACCGCGTCCGCCACCAGCACTTCCACCTTGTCGGCCACCACGTACTGCTGCGCGTCCGTCACCTGGAATCCATCGATCGCGCGCCGCGTATACGGTCCCAGGCCGTTCGCGTAAATGCGGATCAATTCGCCGCGCCGGGCCGGACGCTGCGGCGTTACCTGCGATCCGTCCTCGCGCAACGCGAGCAGGATCTGCCTCCCGTCCGGCATCTGGCTGCCGTAGATCCCCGGAGCATTGCGCGCGACCTTGAACTCGCCCGTGACATCCGGCAGCCCCTGCCGCTGGATGCGAAGCTTATAGTCGCCGTCGGCGAGGTCGGAGCTCAATTGCGCGTTGATCTGCTCCTGCGACACGTAGAGCAGGGGCAGCCAGCGGCCCTCGACTTCCACCGCGGTCCCGGCGATCGATTGCTGCAGCGGATTCGAGCGTCCCGCCTCGAGCCGCGGCGCAAGATCCTCGCCGAAAATCGAGATGATAGAGCCCGGCGCCACCGCCTTCTCCGGAGTCTCACCCACCGCGTTACGCGTAACCGCCGGCGGGATGAAGGGAACCTTGTCCATGCCCGCGACCACGACGCGCGCCAGCGACATCCGCACCACGCCGGTCGGCGAGGTGCTCTGAATGTCGCCAGTGAAGCGCCGGAACTTCCAGCCCGGCCGCGCTTCCGCGGTCACCGTGACTTCCTGGTTGAGAGGATAGAAGCGATCCGGGCTGGGCGGATCCAGTTGGAAGGTCACGCCTTCTTCCGGATCGCCGATCGTGATCAGCCGGAATGCCGTGCGGTAGTTCGCGACAAACTCCGCCACGCCGTCACTGAAGCGGTAGTTCTGCGTCGCCGTCGTGCTGTCGGACCAGGAGACGAACTCGTGCCGCTGGTCTTCGGAAACGGATTGACGCATCGGCGCCATGAAACTGACTTCCGTGCCCGCGCGGCGGTCGATCACGCACGGCGATGTGCAATCGGCCCCGTCCACCACCAGCCGCAGCCCCGGAGGATTGGTCTTCACCGTTACCTGTCCCAGCAGTTCAAATCGCGCGGAGAGGTCGAATACCGCGTCCGGCGAATTCGGCACGGTGATCTCCTGCGTGCGGGCGCCGCCGTTTGACCAGCTTACAAACGTCCAGCGGCGGCCCTGTGCGTCCACCGCGGTTTCCGGCGCGGCCACCATCTGCTTGGAATTGGGCGCCCAGACAAAGTTGTTGCCCGGCCAGTTATCGCGCCCGTTAATAGTCAGCTTCAAGCCCGCCGGCTCGGTGCGGATCGTGGAGCGGATGCCGCGGACGAAACGCGCGGTGATCACCGTCGGCGTCGAAATGTCCCAGTCGGCGACCAGCGTCGCATTCTGTCCCAGGCCGTTGCTGAACCCGTCGAATACCCAGTCCGCCCGCCCGTTGCGATCCACTTGTGGCGTGGGCGCGCCCACCAGGTGCGAAGAGCCGGGAATGAAATCGAACTCGCCATAACAAAGCGGCGGAAGCCCCGGCGGCGCGTTCACCGGAAGCCGCCGGAAATCCGGCTCGCAGGCATCCGCTCCCGGCTGCGGTCCCGTGGGATTGTCAATCGTCCGGTCCACCGAACTCGTCGGCGTTTCCGTCCGGTCGACGCTCACCTTCAACCCCGGAGGGTCAGTAAGGAACTTCACCCGCTTGCCGCGCTCGAAGTGCGCCGCCAGCGTGATCGGCCCGTCGATCCGCAGGTTCAGAAGATATGGGACCGGCGGCCGCCCCGAATAGGACCACCCCGTGAACACGTATCCGGGGAAGGGAAACGCGTTCAGACGATATTCATTCTCCGTCAGCCAGATCCGCTGGTTGCCGTTGATGTAGCAATTGGGCTCAATCCAGGCGATGCCGGCCAGAAATTGCGAACCGGGTTCTCCCGGCGCGCCGCCTCCGCCAGCCGCTCCCCCGCAGAACACCGGAGCCAGCTCCGTGTTCAATTGCGGGTTGCCCAGGATCTGGAAGTTGATGCGGAAGTGCCGCTCCGTCATCGCCGTCAGTGACGTGAGATTTGCGTTGGCCGTGATCACCTGCACGTTCTCGCACGTCGGGATCAACAGACTCCGGCTGTCCTGCCAGCCACTGAAGAAATAACGGTAGTTCAGGTCCACGCTGCCCTGGTAGCCGTTGCACCCGGTTCCTTCCGTCAGCGGGAACTCCAGCACGTGCCGCGATCCGACAGGCCAGGAAAACGTGGTCGCGCTCTCGTACAACTGCCCGTCCACATAGAAGCGCGCCCCCTCGGGGCTCGTCGAAATCCGGGTGCTTACGATCGTCTGCTGCGCCGAAAGGGACCCGGCAGCCATCGCCGCCACCAGTGCCAGTACAAGACGTTTCATATGATGCCGATACCCCAGGTGTAGAACTTCAGGAACTCTAGTCCTAGCGTTAGATCGGCAGGGGAGCCCGTGACCTTTAGCCGCTCCGGGCAGGCGTCCAAAACACAAAAAAACCGGCGGAAGTCCCACTCGGACCGCCGCCGGCATCTCACTCCCAAACAGAGGCTTAAGCTGCTTTATTCCCCGCCGCGCGAGGCGCGATTGATTACGTTGCGCGGGTTCACATTGGCATCCACCACCACCGCGAACCATCCGATCATCATCTCTTCCCAGGTCTGATCGCCCCACTTCACGGTCACGTTCGGATTGGGATTGTAGGGATTGTTCTTCGAGTTGTCGTGATGCGCCTTGCACTCGATCCGCGTGCCCTTGGGCATCAGGATCGGAGCGGTCGTGTCATATCCCAACTGCCAGTTGAAGTCGTACTTCGGGACATCCAGCAGCGTCTGCGTTTCTCCCGTCGGATACACCGCCTTGTACAGGAAGTCCTTGCCCCTCACGTGCATATGCGGCATCAGCCAGACCAGCTTCGCGTCTTCCTTGAAGGTTACCGATGCATTCGATTCATAATGCGCCTCGTTCGCCGGAATCTCCAGCCGCGTGGCCGCCGCGCTCAGCGTCAGGTAGCGATACTTCGGCTGCTCCTTGGCCAGCGTCAGCCCGATCTTGGTCTTGTCCGAAGCCGCCTTGCCGCTGGTCGTATAGTGCATCTGCAAGATAATGTCGGACCCCGCCGGGATCATCTTGCCCGCGCCGGGCACCGCCAGGTCATAACGCTGCTCCTGCAACCCCGGAGCATAGCCCACCAGAAATTCCGTCGCCACCACCGCCGCGCCATCCGCCGCCTGGCTGGCGCGCTGCAGATCCGCGCTCGGAGCCTGCACGTTGCGCCGGATCGCCGCGCCGTTGGCATCGCGCTCATGCGTCACCGGCACAAACGGGACGCCCGGCTTCACATTGCGCAAGTACGGCGATCCCGGAGGACGCACCGACGCGATCACGTGATGCACCACGCTCCGGTCGCCGGGCCGGACTTCCGCCGCCGTGATCCACGTGTCTTTCGTGAACCCGGTCGGAATCACGATATAGGTGTACTCCACCGTGCCCGTGGGCGGGACTTCATACGCGTTCGGCATCTCAAAAACGACATCCGGCTGAATGTTCCAGCCTTCCTTGAAGGCGAGCGGCGCGGGCGCCTGCTTGGCATCCCCCTCGGGCGCGCCCGAGTCCACCCACTTCGCCACCGTCTGCAATTCCGCTTCGCTCAGCCGGCGCTCGTTCTGGAATTTCCCATGAGCCGGGTCCGCGAACCAAGGCGGCATCTTCTTGCTGAGTACCGCCGTCTTGATCGCCTTGGCCCAGGGACGCGTGTCCTTATACGTCAGGAAGGACATCGGCGCCGCCTCGCCCGGCCGGTGGCAGGACTGGCAGTTCTTCTGCAAAATCGGCAGGACGTCCTTGTGGTAGGTGACCTTGCCGGGCGTGTTCGCGGCAGCCGCGATCCCGGCGCAAAGCAAGCCTAATGAAGTCAGACGCAAATCGCACCTCCTGATCCGCCCGTTCGCCCAACCCGGCGGACCGTGTTGCCTAAATCATACCTCCGCCGCTTCTTTGCTGAGCTTAAAGGATTGTCAAGGTGTTGGCCGCCGAATTCGCATGGAGAAACTGCAATCTCTGTGCTATCCTGCTCACACTGTTGAACTTGAATCTCACTTAGGGGAACACACAAGTTGAAGCGCTTCTTGGTCGCGGCCTTCGCCGCGCTGACCGCAATGGGCCAGACCGAATATTCTTTCTCTGACGGCGGCAGGAAAACCACCTACCAGCTTTCCACCGACGAGGTGTTCACAACGAAGGGCGCTGGCGTGCGCAACGTGCTCCGCCAGGCCGCCTGGGGAGACGGCGTCGTGAGCGTGATGCGCTCCGCAACCGCGATGAACAGCATCCGCGAGTCCAAAGTTGCCGACCGGAAAGGCATGGCGCCAGTGTTTTACAACCGTGGCGAGCTGCCGCCGCCCGAGGTGCTCGCGGCCATGCCGGAATCGCAGCGGCTGCAACGAATGGAAGTCGCGCGGCGCACCATGACCGCGAAGCTGCTGGTGAAGGCCGGAGAAGCACGCTACGGCGAACTGACTTCCACGAAGCCGTCGGGGATGGAGCGGAGCGCCTTGAACGGCTGGACCCTGGTGAGCTATGCCGACCCCTTCGCGGCTCTGGATGCGGCCGACTGGATGGTCGCGCAAGGCGGTTGGGAGTTCACGCCCGTGTTTGCGCGCGTCCTGAAAGTCCGGCAGGCGTTGCAGCGCCCAGTGAATGATCCGCTGTATCCCAACCTATGGCACCTGGACGGAGCCGCGCCCCGCAATCTGAACATGAAGGACACCTGGGACACGGTCACCGGCAAGGGAATCAACATTGCCGTCGTGGACGACGGGCTCGAAGTCGCTCACGAGGATCTCTCAACCAGCGTTTATCCGCTCGCTTCCGGATACCACCGCAACTTCAAGTCCGACGGCGAGCCGAACGATCCCACGCCGCTGGCCGCGAAAGACAATCACGGCACGAACTGCGCCGGCCTGATCGGCGCTACCGGCTTCAACAGCATCGGCCTGACCGGCGTCGCGCCGGAGTCGATGATGATGGGGTTGCGGCTGATCGGCGGCACAACGGCGGAGGATGCCGAGTCCACGGCCATGGGCTGGCAGCCGGAAGGCCTCATCGTTCACATCTCCAGCAACAGTTGGGGCGCGGCCGACGACGCCAAGGCGGACGGGCGCGACAGCGCCTTGAAGAAAGCCGCGATGGAAAAGTCGGCAACACAGAACCGCGACGGGCTGGGCACGGTGATCGTCGTTTCCGCCGGCAACGGGCGTTCCGACGGCGACGATTCCAGCTACGACGAGTTCTCGAGCTCGCCGTTCGCCATGGCGGTCGGCGCTGTGGGCAACGACGGTACGCAGAGCTCCTATTCCGAGAGCGGCCTGAACCTGGCGATCTCGGCCTTCGGCGGCGAGTTCCAGCCGCCCAATGTCATGTGGACCACGAACAACACCGGCGATGAGGCGTTCGGGTTGAAGAACACCAATTTCCCCAGCACGACGGCGCCCGTGAACTATACGGACGCCTTCAACGGAACATCCTCGGCGGCTCCGCAGGTGTCGGGCGCAATCGCGCTGATGCTGGAAGCGAATCCCAGGCTGGGCTATCGCGACGTGAAAGAGATCCTGTTGAAGACCGCCAGCCGGGAAGGACTGAAGCCCGGCAACGAAGGCGAGACCTTCACCGCCAACGGCGGCGGCTTCACTTTCAGCCGGGCCTTCGGCGCAGGCATCCTCAATGTCGCGGACGCGGTGACGACGGCCAAAGACTGGGTCAACCTCGGACCGCTGGTGACCGCGGAAGCTTCGGCCGAAGGCGGCGCGATCGCCGACGACGGCACGCCTTCCACCGTAGAACTCGACTTGCAATCGGCGAGTATCCGCGTGGAGCACGTGGAGATTACCGTTACTGTGAAGCACGCCAACCGGGGCGATGTCGGTTTCGCGATCGTGTCGCCAGGCGGCATGACTACGTTTGCCAACAACCGGCCTCCGGACGATGCGGCGGATTTCACGGACTACACCTTCACGTCGCCCCACTTCTGGGGCGAATCGGCGGCCGGTGTTTGGAAGGTCTCGGCGATCGACGCGCGCGCGAACGAGGTCAGCGGGAACCTGGTCAGCGTCAAGATCAAGGTTTACGGGACAGCGCAGTAGTTGCGGCGGGTTGGTCAGGGTGCGAGGCGCATCGCCAAGCTCCCTCGCAAAACCAGACGGCTGGGCGGAGACTCAGAGGTCCCCGCCCGCCGCGATTTGCATTTTATAGACGGTTTCGGAAGGTCATAAACCACTGCGTATGGCGGGCCACGGAACCTGCCCCGTCTCTCGTTAGCAGCATCTGCAGGTGGCGTGCGTGGGCGCGCAGCGCACCGTCGGGGCTTGACGCAGCGCGGGCGAGAACTCCTCGCACGGCATTGTCACCCTGACCGGCGGCGCCGCCGAGCTCCCGGAACAGCGCGGTGATCTTTGCGTCAGCGGCCGAGTAGTATTCCCGAATGCGGTCTCGCGATGCGCCCACTGAGCTTCCGTCTTCAAATTCGGCATACAGAACGACGGCCTTGGCTGCGACCGGCGCTTCTTTTCCACTTATTGTGAGCTGCCACTCGCGCTCACGGAGCAAACCCGGAACAGTTGCCCCGTCCGGAAACGCCCAGCCATCCTCCCGCACTGCAAATCGAATCGCCCCCGATCGAAATTGAAACTCCCAGCCCCAAACAACCCGTGTCAATGCCGCGGTGCCCTTGTTTCTGATCCGGAGGCGAAGCGTGTCTTCGTAGGCGGCGCTTTCCACCGAAATGGGAGCATAAGAGTGAACATGGAGTGGTACGGCCCTGCCGCCCGCGAGCCGGAATTCGATCGTGGATACGGTTTGGCCCGGAGATTTGAATAGGATATCCTCGCTGCCAGGTCCATTCAAACAACTACTTCCGCTGCACTTCAAAGTCACGCAGCTTCGTCCAACGGAGCCTTGTGTCCTGCAGCACGATCCACAATTGAGGCAGCTTCCGTCATCGCAATTACAGTCTGTTGTGGATCCGCCAATCGTACAACTGCAGCTCAGCGTTATCCCCTCGCCACAACCACTACAGTTCGCCGACGCCGTGCAGGCCAGGAGCTGACTCGCGGAACAGGCCAGCATCAAGGTCGCCAAAATCCAGCTTTTCATGAATCTGTACCTACTGAGAAGTCACGGCGAACGGCGAAATCCGACACCGCTTGTAAAGGACAATAAGGGCAAGACCTGCGAGGGGCAAGCACTTTCACCACATAAGTCGTGAGGCCGGCAGGGGCAAAGCAGACTAAGAGCCCGCAATCGCGGGGACCATTTCCGAGACGGTTGTGTGGATCTGCGTCGCATTCTCCGTGCCGCTCGCCGACATCGCGCTGCAGTTTGAGGAACTAATGCGCTCCCGGAATCGAGTTTCCACGAACTAAAGCAGTCCGGGCGCTCGGATGCGGCGGATCACCGACTACGCTTCGCCGCATTCTTGGGCCGAATCGGCGGTTGGTATCTTAAGGTCTCGGCGATTGAGGCGCGCGCCAACGAGGTCACCGGGAACCTGGTGAGCGTGAAAATTAAGGTGTACGGGACAGCGTAGTAGCAACGGCAGTGATTCGCGTTGTCTCATTCTGCCGAACGGGGCAACGCCGATCACGCCGGCAACTCCAAGATCGAACCGGCAGCCTCCCGTGCTGTAATAGCAGAAGGCGCGTGCCATCCTACTCCCACCGCAAACTGATCGCCGGATCCACCCGTAGCGCCCGCCGCGCGGGCCACAAAGCCGCCGCCACCGCAGTTGCGAAGAACACCGCCAGACCAGCCGCGTGCGACGGCCAGTCAAACGGGCTGACCCCGTTCAGCGCGGAGCGCAATACTTGCGACAACCCGAGCGCAATCAGAATGCCCGAAGCTGCCCCCACCAGCAGCGGAGCGCGGTATTGCTCCAGAACCACCCGCAGCACATCCCCGCGCCGCGCGCCCAGCGCCAGCCGAATGCCGATCTCGCGCGAGCGCTGCGCCACCGTATAGGCAACCAATCCGAAAATGCCCACCGCGGCCAAGGCCAGAGCGACCGCTCCGAGTAGCGCGGCCATCGCGGCCCCGCTGCGAGCCCTTCTGACGCGCTCGGCGGCAATGCTCCGGAGCAACTGAACCGACGGCGTAACGCTGCCGCTCTCCGCCGCTCCGCGCAAATCGGAAAGCCGGTCGGCCGGGTCGCCTGCGGTGCGGACCGCCAGCAGCATCATGCCCGCGAGTCCCTCGTCGATCGGAGTGTATGCCTCGCCGTAGCCGGCGTCATGCGACTTCCAAGCCTGCGTGTCGGCGACGATGCCCACCACGGTACGCTTGCCGAAGCCCTCGATCACGCGGCCGAGCGCGTCGCCTTGCGGGAACAGCCGCCGCGCGGTGGATTCGCTGATGATGGCGACGTCTCTTTCGCGATCGCCATACAGCCGCCCCCGCACAAGCGGGATGCTCATCGCCGCGAAGTAGGCCGGATCGGCGGAATTGGTCACCAAGGCGATTGGCGGATTGCGCAGATTCGCCACCGAGAGCCGGTCCCCCAGCGGGATCAACATTGTCGCGGCGACTTGCACAACGCCCGGCACTGATTGCAGCCGGGTTTTCATCTCCTCCAGCCGCTGCCGGGCTCCCGCGCCGTTCAGTCCGCGCGCGTGGAGTTCGGGGTCGATGATGACGACGTGGGCGGCATCGAATCCGTGTCCGGCGCCGCTTAGTGCCCGGACCCCGCGCTCGAGCATGGCCGAGAGGATCACCAGCACGCACCCCACGGCCACCTGCGCGCCGATCAGGATCCGCCGGGCGCGCGTGCCCCGCGGCCCGCCGCGCACCGCCGCGAAAGCGGGCGCCAGGCCGAATGCCAGCACGGAAAGCAGGGTCAGGATCGCGGCGATCGCCGCCACGCGCCAATTCAGCGCAAGGCCGTCAGCGGGCGCGGCCAGTGTGCGCAGAATGAGAACTCCCGCCCAGTGGCTGACCAGCAGGCCCGCGCCAACGCCGATACAGCCGAGCAGCAGGCTCTCCGTCAGAAGCTGGCGCACAATCCGCGCCTTCCCCGCGCCTACCGCCATCCGCACGTTCCATTCCCGTTCGCGCGCCGCCCCGCGGGCCAGCAGCATGTTCCCGAGATTGGCGCAGCAACTCAGCAGAATCAGCAGGACCAGCCCCGTTATCCCAAGCACGGCCGAAAGCGTGTTGGAATCGTCGAGATGGCCCAGGTAACCGGCCGCGCGCGGCTCCAGTTGCTCCCCTTTCCAGACCGCCTTCGGTTCCATGCGGCCGAGAGCCGCCACCGGCGGCCGCAGAGCCTCGCGCGCCGCCGCCGGACTCTGCTCCGCGTGGAGCATGCCGAACATCTGACACTCGTTCTTTTCAAAGGATGTCAGCAGGTCGCTTCCCGGGAAAAGATCCGGCTGACGCTCCAGCGGCAGCCACACATCGATGTTGCGGCCGGTGTGGAAGTCGTATGGCAGGATGCCCGCCACGGTAACCGGCTTGCCGTTCAATTGGATCACGCTGCCGATCAGGGAAGGGTTCTCACCGAAGCGCGAACTCCAGAACGCGTGGCTCAGGACAGCCACCGGCGCGGCGGCGCTCCCGTCGTCCTCGTTTGTGAGAATCCTGCCCAGAGCGGGCCGGACGCCGAGGTCGGACAGGTAATTGCCGGTCACGAACTGCGCCTCCACGGCGGCGCTTTTGCGATCGCCAAGCGTGAGCCGCGCCCCGGAGACGCCCATCACCGACGCGAGAGCCGTGTTGTGAGCCGCGTAAAAGCGCACCGCCGCGCACGGAATCGATGTCGCCGACGCTTCCGGGCTGTGCCGGTCAAAGCGTTGGAATCGCTCCGGAGTGCGAATCGGCAGCGGCTTCAGGAACGCCAGGTCGAATACCCGGAAGGCGGCGAGGTTGACGCCCAGCCCCAGCGAGAGGACCAGCGTGGCGGCAACGGTGAATCCCGGGTTTCGGATCAACTGGCGGAAACCGAAGCGCAGATCCTGCGCCAGTTGGTCCAGCCAGGTCCAACCCCAGGCATCGCGCGATTCCTCCCGAAGCCGTAGCGGACTGGCGCCGAACGACGCCGCCGGGCGGCCCTCGCGAGCCATCATCTCGCGGTGGAACGCCAGTTCCTCTTCCAGCTCGAGGTCGCGGCGGCGGCGCGTCAGAAGGTAGGCCAGCCTGCGCCAGAAAGTCTTCATGGGTTGTCCTTAGGCAAAGTCGAGAATCGCGCGGATCGCCGCGTTGACCCGCTGATACTCCGCAACCTCGGTATCGAGCTGCCGGCGTCCTTCCTCGGTCAGCCGGTAGAAACGCACCTTGCGATTGGTTTCCGAGACGCCCCATTCGGATTCCAGCCAGCCCTTCATCAGCATTCGCTGGAGCGCTGGATACAGCGAACCTTCCTCGGCTTCCAGCACCGAATCCGAAACCTGGCGGATGCGCTGGGCGATCGCGTAACCATGCAGCGATCCAGTGCGGAGAACGCGCAAGATGAGGAGCGGGAGAGTCCCAGGAGGCATATCCGCGCTAGGCATAGATGAAATAGGGATAACTCAGATATGCCTGTGCTGTCAAGCTCGATACGAAGGTCCTGACCTGAAGTGGAGCTAGGACGGCGCTCCATGTCGCTTCGCTCTAGAGCTCAAAGGAGTTCCCAGCACAACGAAGCGCAGTGACGCCGAGCCGGTAAGCCTGTGCAGCGGGGCATTTCACGACATCTGGGTGCGCAAACTGCAACCGAAACTCGCGGCGTTGTCCTCCCGTGGCAGACAAGTCGTCGTCGCAAACAGCAGTCACGACATCTCCGGCGCGATGCCGAGCGCCATAAGGGGACGCTATTCGCCCTTGGCTGTCTAGTTCTGAGCGCTAGCACTCGCAAAGCGACAACGGGGTGCGCTTAGACAGCCTCCACCAGTTCGAAGTGCGATGGCTCGGGAATGGCATCGCCGTCCTCGCGCATCGACGCCAGATGCATTTCCATCGCCTTCGCCATTCGCGTCCTGGTTTCTTCCAACGTGCGGCCCGTAGCCACGCAGCCTGGAAGATCCGGAGCGTACGCTCCGTAGCCAGTGGAAGACTTCTCGAAAACGACCAGGAACTTGTTCATGAAATGTCCGCTTGCTTCATTATAGACTTGAGCGTTTTCGGCGGCACCTCATCGGACTCGTGGCCAGCAACGGTAACCTTTCCGGGTTTTTCAGGATGGATGAACTGACGGTGACTGCCCTCCTGCTTTCTGAGAACCCAGCCGTCGCTCCGACGCATCTTCAGCACGTCACGGACCTTCACAACTTCGCCTCATTCTACTCTTGTCCCACGCGCGCCCCCAGCCGCTCAGTTGGAACAAAACCCGCAAAACGCCGAAGGGAACCGCGATGCGCTCGGGGGCGGCGCGACTGGTACGACGGGAGACCGAGGACCAGCCGGTTTGCTGTGCGACAAGGCGCGGGAAGTCGATCATGACGGGTATTAGGCCACGGAGGTTGCGCGTTTTCTGCGAATATGCCTCACGGCAGCTCCAACGTTCGGTCCAGGCGCGCGGTCTAGCACCAATAACAGTCCTGGGATTATACCCGTTGGGGGACACCGCTACCGGGAGCTCAGCACGAACTGATTCCCATCCGCGTCCCGGAAGATCGCCGACGTCCCCCAATCCTGCTTTTCCACGTCCTTCACAAACTCCACGCCCTTGGCCTTCATCTCCCGCGCGGTTGCCTCCACATCGTCGGACCAGAACGTCACGTTCATGAACCCTCCCGGCGCGAGGCCCCCGTCGAAGCGGAACAGGACCAGCCGCGTATCCGCGCCCGGAATCCCGAGCTCAATCCAGCGCTGCTTCCCGTCGAAGGGCTGGTCCGTCAGGATCCGGAATCCAAGTTTCTCGGTGTAAAAATCGACCGCGCGGTCCTGATCGGTCACCGGGATGGATGCGAACTTCACTCCACGAATCATGGTTTTCCTCCAACGCCATTCTCGCCGCGACCACGCGGCGCGGGCAAGCTGCTGTACTGCGATACGCTATAGTTCCATGCACCACATCGAGATTGACGCATATGTTCTGGATGTCCTGCTGCCGGATCTGGCGGGGCATGATCGCGCGCCCAACGCGTTTCTGATCTACCTGGTGATCTGGAGCCGGCTGTTTCGCCTCGGAGACCGGCGCGCCGCCCTCAGCCTGCGCCAGCTCGCCGAAAGCAGCGGGCTCTCGAAATCCGCCGTGCAGCAGGCGGTCCGGCACCTGAAGCGCCGCGGCCTGGTGGTGATTCACAAGGCTGCCCCCACCGCCGTTCCCGAATATGAGCTGGTCCGGCACTGGATCCGCCGCCGGGCATCGGCATCCAGGCGCACCGCCGCCCCGGCCTCCATGCCACAATAAGAATCGCGGAAGACTGCACCCCATGAAAATCTGCTTCCTCGCCTGCCTCCTTGCCGTGGCGTTTGCCGGATCAGCGCCCGCTCAGTCCAAGAAATTCAAGCCGGGCATGAACTTCTACTCGATCGAACAGGACATCCAGCTCGGCCGGGAAGCGGCGGCCGAATTCGAAAAGAAGCTGCCGATGGTCAACAACCCGGAACTGCTCGCCTACATCCGCGGCATCGGCGACCGCCTTACCGCGTCCCCCGCCGCGGGCAAGTTTCCGTACACCTGGCGCATCGTCAACGACAAGTCCATCAACGCCTTCGCGCTGCCTGGCGGTCCGATGTTCGTCAATACCGGCTTGCTGCTGAACGCCGACAATGAGGCTCAGGTGGCTGGCGTGCTGGCGCACGAGATCTCGCATATCGTGCTGCGGCATGGCACCAATCAGATGTCCAAGCAGCAACTGCTGGGTGGCTTGGGAGCGGGCGCCGGGATCTTTCTGGGCAACTCCGGCAGCGTCCTCGGCCAGCTCGGACAGTTGGGCATCGGCCTGGGCTTGCAGAGCGTGCTGCTCAAGTACTCCCGCGGCGCGGAAAAGGACTCCGATCTGCTCGGCTCGCAGATCATGAACGACGCCGGCTACAACCCCGTGGAGATGGCGCGGTTCTTCGAAAAGCTGCAGTCGGAAAGCGGCAAGCGCAGCGGCATCGAGGAGTGGTTCTCCAGCCATCCCAATCCCGGCAACCGCGTCCGCGACGTGGAAAAGGAGGTCACCACGCTGCCGCGGCGGACCTACTCGGCGGGCAATCCGGCGGCGCTGGCCCGCGCGAAGCAACTCGCCGGCGGAATTCCAGCGGCGCCAAAACCAGCCGCTTCCGGGCAGGGAACTGCCTTGCCCGCGCCCGCCACCCTGCGGCCTTCGGGGCAGTTGCGGAGCCATCAGGGACAAACGTTTTCAATGGATTACCCAAGCAATTGGGAAGCGTTAGGTGACAACCAGCGGCCGGACGTCATCTTCGGCGCGAAGGGCGGAGTGTTTCAGGATCAGCAAGGTCCAAACGTCGCTTATGGCACGTTAGTGGGCTTCCAAAGCAACAAATCGGGCGATTTGGGGGCACTTACGCAGGAGTTAATTGACGGATTCGTCCGCACGGTGCCCGGAGCGAGGGTTACCGCTAACCCCCGGCAGATCAGCGTCCAGGGGCAGCCCGCGATGCTGACCCAGATGAGCGCCAATTCGGCGTTTCCGAATGAAACCGAGCAGATTGTGGTGGTTACGGTTCCGCAGGGCGGCGGCTTGTACTACTTCGCGTTCGTCGCGCCGCAAAGCGAGTACCGCGCCGCCGAGCCGGTGTTCCAGCAGATGCTGAGGAGCCTGCGATTCCGCTAAACGAGTGAATTACGACGCTCTGCTGTTCGATTTCGACGGCGTCCTGGCGGATTCCGAACCGATTCACTATCGTGTTTGGAATGAGATCCTTGCGCCCTACGGAGTCAGCATCCCATGGGATCGCTACGTGCGGGAATGCATCGGCGTGGCGGACCGCGCCATGATCCAGCGCCTGTGCGAGGAACGCGATCCGCCCATCGACTTCGACGAACTTTGGGCCCGCTATCCGGAAAAGAAAGCTCTGTTCAGCCGCCGCATGGCGGAATCGGAAGTGTTCCACCGGCCGACGTTGGACCTGATCCATCGCCTGAATGGACACTGGAGGCTGGCCGTGGTTTCGTCAAGCGGCCGGGCTGAGGTGGAGCCGCCGCTGCTGCGCGCCGGGATCCGGGAGCGATTCGAGGTACTGGTGTGCGGTCTGGAGGTTCCGAGATTGAAGCCGGCTCCGGATCCGTACTTGCGCGCGGCGGAACTGCTCGGCGCCAAGCGCCCGTTGGTGATCGAAGATTCCGAAGCCGGGGTTGCGGCGGGGAAGGCTGCCGGATTTGAAGTGCTGCGAATCTCAAGCCCGGGCGAGCTGCCGGAGGCGCTGCGGTCGGCACTGGGACTTGAGTTGACATAATATCTGTTATCGGAAGTGTAGTTGGATTAACACTCGCGGTGGTGGCTGCGGATGCGGATTGGCTGAGAGGTGCCCGTTGCGGCACCCGGACCGGAGCGACAGGTGCCACCCTATCGCCGCCGGCCGAGCTCGAGCGCCGTTGACCGCCGAGTGTGGTCCCCCTCAGTATCCACACCCGGTCGCGCGCGCGCAAGCCTTCAGCGGGGACAATTTCAAACCCGAGAGGCCAACATGCCGCTGCCGAGTGCGGTGCTTCGACGCAACCGACGATCCTACTCCAGATTTCCACGCTGGGTTATTTCCGCCTGGCGCCGCCACGAGCGGGCCCAATGGCGGCAGACCCTTAACGCCGTAGCGTTTCGCGACTTTGCCACGGTCGCGGAGATGCTGGGCGACGGAGGCTATGCCCTATGAGCGCCGCGGCGATGGCGCTTCCCAACACGTGGGAACGCTCCGGGTGGACGAAGACTCCGCGGGCGTTTTTCAAGAAGCTCTTCCGAGCGCTCACCCACGTCGAGCTGGGCGTGCTGGGCAACATCCTCGACGACTCGGTCGGCAGATCAGGCGAGGCGGACTGGGTGGAGGTGAAAGAACCCGACCTGGCGCGGCTGGTGAACTGCCACGTCAACTCCGTCGGAGCGGCGCTAGACAAGCTGGAGCAGCTTTCGGCGATCGAGGCGCGCAAGAGCCCGCGGGACAAGCGGGTGAAGCAGTACCGGGTGCTGATCAACAACTGGGCGAAGATCACCGAGCGCGAGGCCAGGAAGCTGGAGCGGAAAGGGCCGGCGAGCGCCGGCGGCGCTGGCACGCGCGACGCGATCGAGCCGGAGCCTACACGAGAGGCCGCAGCCGTGGTGAGCCGGGGCGAGTCCAAGGCGGCGCTGACGGTGATCAAGGCCAAGGTCCCGATGGTGATGCTGCCGGGCGCTAAGGGCGCAGTACCGCTGGCGGAGGCCTGCCCGCACGGCGCCGCATGCGAGCTAGTTAGGCAGTTTACGACCGGGGCGAACGCCGGGCGAACGGGTACTGATGCGGCAAAGGTTAGCGGCGAGATCACCACAGTGGACAGTGGTGATTCCGGTTCCCACCTGAACGGGGACTTCCACCGCTTCGAAGCGTTCGTGGCCAAGGCGCTGACGAAGCGGTTGAACGCGCCGCCACCACGCCAGCTCCTGGAGGAAATGTACCGGCGGCTGGCCTCAGAAAGGGTTCCGTTCGAGACGTTCGTTCTGCGGTTCGGGCTTCGGGAACGCGCCGTGAAGAGCTACGGCTTCCTCCGCTGCATCGTTGACGACTGCGTAACGGCAACCAACCAGGCGCGGCAACTGGCCGGTGAGTCCAAGCGAATGCCGACGGCCGAGGTGCAGAAGGTGGCAAGCGCGGCGCGTGAGGCGGCGGAGCGCTTGCGGCGGCGCGGCGCGTGCGAAGAGGAAGCCAAGCTGCTCGAGGACACCGCACGGCAGGCCGCGGCGATGGCCACGGAGCCGGACCGGTTCGAGCTGCACTTGCTGAACGTTGACGAGCTGCTGGCAAAGACGGGCGAAGAGCGATTGACGCAGGCGGAGAAGGCGCAGGCCGAAGAGGAGGCGCGGGACTCGTGGCCGAATAATCCGCCGATGCGGCAGTACGCGCTGGAGTGCGCAATGCGCCGCATGCTGATCGGCGTCGACTCCCTGACGTTCGGTTTTCAAGGCGCGTGGAGGTGACGCGCGCATACCTCGTGTTGACGCTGGGCGGTCCGCAGGACGCGCGGGATCTGTACCGGGAGCGGGGGCTGGTGTGCGCGGGGTGCGGGGCGGCGAACGGCGGGCAAACGGTGTGGACGCTGCCTGGCCTGTGCGCGGAATGCGCGCTCCGGGTTGAGGCGGTGACCGCTTCCGCGCCGCGGGTTCAGCCGCAGCAACCAGCGCTGATTGACGTTTCGGGGTTTCCGGACTAAGGAGCCCCGCACGAATTTGCGGGAGACCGCAAACCGGGGTCCAAAAGGACCGCGGATCTCACATGGGAGAGTCAGATGGCGAAAAAGCAGACCCCGAAGGGGAAGACACGGAGTTCGAAGTCGATGCCGAAGGCGGCAGCGGCAGCGGGCAAGCCGCCGAAGAGCGGCAAGTCCAAGTCCTAGGCCGAGGCGCGTCAGCCTTCCCCAGCTAGGTCCGATGTCCCTTGCGCACGACCGCCAGGATCGCGGGAACGGCGCGGACTGGCGGCACTCGCTGCAGGCTGACGCAACTTTTCAACATTTCACGGGAGTCCAGGAAAGGAGATCGACCATGCCGAGTGAGTCGAGAACTTTTGAAATGGAGCAGGTCTGCCGGATCTTCGCGCGCGATGAATCGAAGAATGCGGCGAAGAGGGTGCTGCGGCAAGCAGCGCGGGACGGAATTGTCCCGTGGCGGGAGGCCGTTTGCGAATTGACCGAGGCGGAAGCCGACCGCCTGGGGCGGTGGATTGACGGGCTGACGCGAGTCGAGGCCGATTCAGGCAACGTCATGCGCCTTGTTTTGGATGCCATGACGAGCATTGATCACGCGCGGGCCTTGTTGCTGGCCAGCAGGCCGGCGGATGCCCAGGTTGGATTGCGAATCGCGATTGCGGCGTGCAAGCTGCTGGCGAGCCTGGCGGAGCGGATGGAGCGGGAGGAGGCCGGAACGACTTCCGGCGCGGCCGTGCCGGCGGGGAAGGACCGCGGATGAGCGGGATCTGCAGCGAGTGCGGCTGCACGGAGTACAAACCCTGCATTGCCGAGGACGGGTCGACGTGCGGATGGGCGGCGGGTGACCTTTGCACCTTTTGCCTAACGGCGAAGCGCGTGGTGCTGTACACGATGGGCGATCTGAACGCGGAGCTGCGGCGGATCGATCGCGAGGTAGCCGCAATCCGCGGAGAGGGCGACGACCGCACGCCGGGGTGGAGGCTGGCGCTGGCGGAGGCGGATTGGGAAGCGGAGCGGTATCTGATCAGCGGAGGCTCCGCTTGAGCAAGCTGCGGGTCTCGGCCGAGCTATCGCTGCCGTTGGCGGCAGCGACGCAAACGTTCGCGATTCTCGCGATGCGCGGCGCGGGGAAATCGAACGCAGCCGTGGTGCTGGCGGAGGAGATGTACGACGCCGGGCTGCACTGGGTGGCGATCGATCCAAAGGGAGACTGGTGGGGGATTCGTTCCTCCGCAGATGGCAAGAGCGGCGGCTTGCCGATTCCGATCTTCGGCGGGCAGCACGGAGACGTACCCATCGAACCGTCCGCCGGCGCGTACCTGGCGGAGCTGATCGTCGCGCAAGGGCTGACGTGCGTTCTCGACTTGAGCGAGTTCACGGAAGGCGAGAAGATCCGCTTCATGGCCGGGAGCGGCCGGGAGGATGGCTTCGCGGCGCGTTTCTACCGGCGCAAGGGGCCGGAGCAACCACCGACGCATTTGTTCTTCGAGGAAGCCGACGATCTCTTTCCGCAAAGAGTGATGCGGGACAAGGCCAAGCTGCTGCACGATTGCTCGAAGCTGCTTTTGTGGGGGCGGCAAAGGGGTATATCGGGCTCGACGATCACGCAGCGCAGCGCACGGCTGCACAAGGATGTGCTGACGCAGACGGACACGCTGATCGCGATGCGCACGACGGCGCCGCAGGATCGGAA
Organism: uncultured Solibacteraceae bacterium; assembly: GCA_964406035.1. Taxonomy (GTDB): domain Bacteria; phylum Acidobacteriota; class Terriglobia; order Bryobacterales; family Bryobacteraceae; genus JAIEPW01. Next base: position 48,714 of record CAYOQB010000004.1, read on the forward strand.
GGCCGTCCTGGCCTGGGTAGAGCATCAGGGCCTGGCGAAGACGCTGGTCGATTCCCTACCCTCGCTCGGCGACGGTGATGCGTGGTTATGGTCACCGAGCCGCTTAGGGCTGATGGAGCGGATTCATTTCCGGCGGCGACGCACATTCGATTCGGGCGCGGCGCCGGTCATCGGCAAACACCGTGACCGGAAGCCAGCCACGCTGGCGGATGTTGACCTGGCGGCGATCACCGCGCAGATGGCGGAGACGATCGAGCGGGCGAAGGCGGAGGACCCGCGCGAGCTCCGGAGGCGGATCGCGGAGCTGGAGCGGGAAAGATCCGCCGCGGCCGCCGATCCGGCGGCGATCGACGCCGCCTTCGAGCGAGGGCGGAAAGGCGCCGTACAAGAATTCCGGACGGAACTCGACAAGGCTGTGAACACTCTGCTGCTTGCGGAAGGCGAGTTACAGGCGACGACGGAACGACTATTCGGTTTGCGCACGCGCCTGGCGATGAAGACGGGGATCGGCGATGCACGGCCGGGCGCGGAAGAAGATACAACCACGACGACGACGGCTCCGGTCCGTAGGCCGGAGACTCCGCGCCCCGCAGGTAGCGGGGGCCGGAAGGACAATCGGGTCCTTCCGGCAGGCGAGGGGCTGTCGACGATGGAGCGGCGCTTGCTGACCGCACTGGCGCAGCATCCGGAGGGGCTGACGAAGGGACAGGTGCGGTTGCACGCGGATTACGCGGACTCCGGTCCGGTATCGCGAGCTTTCGCGAGGTTGAACGTTCAGGGCTGGGTGGAGGCAGAAGGAACGAAGCTGCGGATCACGGGGGAGGGACGGCGAGCGTTAGGCGGTTTCGATCCCCTACCGGTGGGGCTCCGGCTGCAGGGGTATTTGCTGGGGCCGGACAGCAAGCTCTCCGGAATGGAGCGGGCACTGCTGGGGGCGGTGACAGGTGCGTACCCGGAGGCGATCGGGAAGGGCGAGGCGAGGAAGAGGGCTGGGTACGCCGACTCAGGTCCGGTGTCGCGGGCGTTCGCACGGCTCCTGAAGTACGGCTATGTGGTTTCAGACGGACCGTCGCGGTTGCGAGCGTCAGAGCGGCTGTTTGGAGGAGCGTGATGCCCTGCGAAGTCTATTCCGATCCCGGAGTCTTCGGCGGCGCGCCGACGTTCGTGTGCGGAGATGGGGAGCGTGCGCGCTGCACGTTCTGTGCGGGAGAGCCTCTGTACTTGTGCGACTGGCCGGTGGAGCGGTTCGAACTGGCGAAAGCGCATGAGATCCGGCATGGGGACGTGGTGCGCAGCGAGGACATCGAGATGAGGATTCTCGAAATTCAAGCCATCCGCCGGACGCTCGTGTTCCAGGTGGAAGTTCTTCAGGCGCCGGCGAATTGCCGGAGGCGGGCGGAATACCAACGAGTCCACGGGCTGACGATGTTCCAATCCGATCCGGTGTTCATCCGGCGCGGGGGCACGTGCGATCGCTCGATTTGCGAGGCGCATGCGCGGGAGGTGGGCGAGGAGCGGCACTACTGCAGCGGGCACTGGAACGCCTGGCTGGAGGTTTCGTGATGCGCCAGGAGCTTGTGACCGGGGACGCTCTGACGGTTTTGGCGGGCGTAGGTACGGAGACAATCGACTGCTGCGTGACTTCCCCGCCCTACTGGGCGTTGCGGGACTACGGCTGCGCCGGGCAGATCGGATTCGAGAGCACGCCGACGGAATGGTGCGCGAAGCTGACCGAGGTTTTCCGCGAGGTTCGGCGGGTGCTGAAGCGCTCGGGCGTCTTGTGGCTGAACGTAGGCGATGTGTACGCGACCGGGGCTGGCCACTGTCGGAAGGCGGGCGGCGGGGAGGAAGGTGAGCGCTGGGCAGATAAGGGCGGCATGCTGACGCCGCCGAATCGCTTACCGGTGCCGGGGCTGAAGCGTAAGGACCTGGTGGGGCTGCCGTGGATGCTGGCGTTCGCGCTTCGCGACGACGGCTGGTATCTGCGGAGCGATGTGATCTGGCAAAAGCCGAACGCGAAGCCGGAGTCAGCACAGGATCGGCCGACGCGATCGCACGAATATCTGTTCCTGTTGAGCCGGAGCGAAGACTACTACTACGACCGGCTGGCGATCGTTGAACCCCAGGTGGAGAGCGAACGGCTGAGGCGGCTGCGGGAGGCGGCGGCCGGGCGGCAGTCAGTCTACCTGCTGAAGCGCGATCAGCTTCGCACGCAAGCGCCGGCGGGAGCATCGGGCTGCTTCCGGAGCTCGGCCGCGCGCCAGGCCCTGGCGTTGAGCGGGGTGCGGAACCGGCGCACTGTTTGGACGATCGCGACGCGCAAGGCGAGCGGAACGCACTTTGCTACGTATCCCGAGGACCTGGTACGGCCGTGCATCCTCGCCGGGACATCAGAGTTCGGGGTATGCGGGGCTTGCGGCGAGCCGTGGCGCCGGATCGTCGAGCGACCGGCCGCCGGCGATCTCCATTCCGACCAGACCTTGAAGGAGATGGGTGTGTGCCGGCTGCGGGACCGGAAGATCGCCGCGGGCAGGACGCTAGGGTGGGAGCGCGGTTGTGACTGCCGGCTGTGGGAGGAGCCGGCGACCGCGACGGTGCTGGATCCGTTCGCCGGGACGGGAACAACGTTGGTAGCGGCAAAGCGGCTGGGCCGAGGTTACCTGGGCATCGAACTGAACCCGGAGTACGCATCGATGGCGCGGGAGCGGCTGCAGGGAGTAGGTGTTCCGGCCGAAGGAGCTACGGCGTGAGGGCGGCGGATCGTTTCCAGGCGATCAAGGCGGCAGCCGCTGCGCGGCCGCACGGTACGCGGGCGCGGTATGTGGGGGCGCGCTGCAGGTGCCTGCTGTGCAGGGCGGCGAACAGCCGTTACCAGAGCGAGCGCGATCGCGCGAAGCGAGAGATGGGCGATCGCCGGGATCTGGTGGCCGCCAACGGAGCGCGCCAGCACATTTTGGCGCTGGGGCGGCGCGGCATCGGATACAAGTCGGTTGCGGACGCAGCTTCGGTCTCCCGGACGATCACTGGCCTGATCAAGTCGGGCGCGCGCCGGCGGATCCGCCGCGACACGGCGGCGCGAATTCTTGCGGTGACCACGGAAGCGATCGCCGGCGGCGCGTTGGTTCCCGCGGCGGGGACATGGCGCCGCCTGGATGAGCTGATCTCGCGGGGTTACTCGAAGGCGCAGCTCGCCCGGTGGATGGGCTATCGCTCTCCAAGTATCCAGATCAAGCGGAGCGGGAAGATTACGGCCGCGACTGAGGCGAGGGTGCGCAAGCTGTACGACGCGGTGAACGCGGGAAGGCTGCGGAGGGCCTGATGGCGGTGGACTCGAAGGAAGCGATCGCGATGAGCCGGTGCGCGGACGCGATCCAGGCGGTGGACGACTGGCTGGGGCAGGCCAGCACGCGGCAGTTCGCGGTAGACGCCTTGTGGCGGGCGCGGCGGGCGCTGGAGGCTGCCGGCGTGCCGGTCACCGTACGGCATGAGGCGGGAGCGGGGTGGCGAGGCTCCGTGTTCCGGGCGCTGGAAAAGTGCGGCCTGGGGTGGACGGGGCATGAAGATCAGATTCGCTTCCGGCTGGCAGGGCAGCCGAACTGGGCGGCTGCGGCCGGTCCGGAGCTCGGCAAGTGGCTGGAGGTGTGCTGGCGGTTCGTGGACCTGGCGCGAGGGCTGATGCTGGAACGGCCGGGCGCCTATTACTGGCTGGAGAAGCCGCTGGAGCAAATTCTCGGCAGCGGGATCGCGAAGGCGGGCGGGCGGCCGGTGATCTGCAGCAAGTGTGGGCGGGTTACGGAGGCGAACGATGCCGATCCGGCGTGAGTGGAGGCACCTGTACCGTGGCGCAGAGTGGAAGGCGATCCGGGCTCGGATTCTGGAGCGGGCGCAGAACTGCTGCGAGCGTTGCGGTGTTCCAAACCGCGAGACGGTGCTGCGGCAGCACGGCTGGTGGACGCCGACGAGTCTGGCAGCGACGGTGTGGGCGAACCATGGGCAGTTCAGGAACCGGCGACGGAGGGTGTACTTCGCGGGAGGCGCGAAGATCGAGAACGCCGGAAAGGTTCAGTTCATCCACTTGCCGTGGGGCGCGGCGGACCAGAACGGAAAGCCATTTATACGGATGGCCTGCTTTCCGAACATCGACGAGCACCGCTGGGTGCGGATCGTGCTGACGATCGCGCATTTGAATCACGATCCGCGGGACAACCGGGACGAGAACCTGCAGGCGCTATGCCAGTGGTGCCACCTGCACCACGATGTGCGGTTTCACCATGCGAACGCGCGGCGGACGCGGGCGCGCAAGGCCGGCCAGAGCTGGCTGGAAGGCATGGAAAGCACCGCGTGAGCGGGCGAAGCAGCGGGCGGACGCGGGCGCGGCTACAGGGGCTGGCGCGTGGACTGAGGCATTTAGAGGAGCAGGGAGAGGTCGGCGTTTTTCGGATGAACGGCGCGAAGGCGCTGCTGGATGTGCCGCAGATCGGGCGGCTGGTGCGGGGGCAGTTGTGGGGTCTGGATACGATTTGGAGGTCGGGAGACGAGGCGTCACGGCGGCTGGCGGTGGCGAGGCTCATCGAACTCGGGATTGAGATGGCGGAAGCGGCGCGAGGGCCGCAGAGGAGGGAGAGCGTGAGAATAGTGCCTTTTGGGAAGGTGACGGTGGCGGCGGCGGGAGCCCCGGTGCAAGTGACGGCCACGGCTACGCCGGTGAACGCGATGGTGTTCTCCAGCGTGGCGGGGTCCGTGAAGATGTTCGTGGGGACGCTGAACCTGAACGCAGGGACGGGAGCAAATGTGCTAGGCGAGTTGCTGCAGCCGGCGGGCGGGCCATCGGACCGGCTGCGGATCGACGCGGAGGAAGGCAACCAACTGGACGCGTCGAGTTTCTACGTGGATGCGGCGGCGAACGGCGGCACCCTGTACGCGTTCGGGCTGCAGCAGTGAGTTAGTTGCGGCGCCGCCGGCGCGACTCGAACTCATGGTCGAGGATGCCGCGGACGGCGGGCAGGCAAATTCCGAATTTGGCGGCGAGTATTTCCTCGGAATCGCCCGCACAATGGAGGCAATAAATGCACTGGGCCGTGGAGTGGATTTCTCCGGGGAGCCGACCGGCGCCACAGCTCGGGCAGGGGCCGAAGTCCAGGCGGTGGGGCGCGCGTGCGGTTTCAAAGCCCAGCAAGAAGTCAGGGGAGACCTCGAAACGTTCGCAGAGCTTGAGGAGCGTGGCCAGGCGGAGGTCGCGCGCGAAGCCGCTTTCCAGGCTGTTGACGGTGGAGACGGCGACTCCGATCTGACGCGCGAGCGCGCGTTGGGAGAGGCGATGGAACTCCCGCAGTCGGATTAACCTGCGCGGCATCACCTGTTTGAGGGCCAGCATAATCGCACGCTCCCGAAGTCCCGGCGTTCCGGTCTAGCCGCACAGTATCCAGTTGACTCTATGATTCCGGTTTTCGGGCATGATTTTCAAGCGCGGGTCCGCGAATTTAGGGTATGGCAGCCTGGTGCGCGCAGTACGAGAGCCTGATTCGGGCGATCGCGCGCGGTTTAGCACGGCAATATTCGGCGTCGACCGAAGATCTTGAGCAGGAAGGCTACGCAGCACTGCTGGCGGTGACAGGGAGACTACGGCCGGAAACGGCGGAGGCGTATGTGCGGGTGCGGGTGCGGGGGGCGATGTTAGACAGCCTGGCTCGCGAGCTGCGGCAACGGCACGAGGATCTGAGCGAGGACGGGGAATTCCCGTCGCCGCTACCCAGTCCGGAGGAGGCCGCGGAGGCGGCGGAGAGGACGGGCCGGCTGGCAGCCGCGGTGGATCAACTGCCGGCGCGGCAGCGGACGGTGGTGCGGCTGCGGCTGCGGGAGGATACACAGACCGAGGTGGGGCGGGAGCTGGGGATTGCGCAGCCGGCGGTGTCGCAACTGGAGCGGCGGGCGGTGAGAAGGCTACGGGACGCGCTGGCGAGCTAGACGCATGTGTCGCAAGCGCAATGCGCGCGGGTTCCGCCGCTGGCGATCGACCCGGCTCGACAGAGCGGGCTTCCCTGATGCGAGACCGGTGAGCCTGCACTGCATTCCGGGCAGCCGTCGACCAGGGGGTAGGACTGGGTGAGTGGTGCGTCTAGTCCGGCAAATGTGTCGTCAGTGTCCATGTGCGGCAGGGTACCACGGGTGCGGCGTGGTTATGGGAGAAGCCGTTGGTCACGATTGGATGGTGTGAGCCAAGGAAAGCCCACGGCGGCGGCGGAGCGGCTGCAGCGGATGCAGGAAGTGGTGGACGAGTTCGGGGTCTTGTACGTCAAGCTGGGTCCGGCGAAAAAGCGCGCGGACCAGTTGCGCCAAGAGATTCTGAGCTGGGTGGCAAGAGAGCCGGCCGGGAGCGAGGTTCGGTTCGCGGGGCAGACACACGTGGTGACGGTGTCGGCACGGTCGAACGAACGCAGCGTACAGGTGAAGCGGCTGTACAAGTTGATTGGTTTGAAGCGGCTGCTGGAGATCTGCCAGGTGACTCTGGGCAAGATCGAGTTTCTGAGCCGGGAGCAGCAGAAGCAAGTGGTGGAGGAGCGGGATTGCGCCGGACCGCGGCAGGTGACGGCAACGCCGCGGTTTGAGCCGGAGCAGGCGAAGTTACCAGAGGCAAGAAGGGAAAACGGGGATGGAAGCACTGAACGCGATTGAATTTCTGCTGGAACAGCAGGTGAAGCATGGGGACAATACCGCGTCCGAGAAAGCAGCGCAGTGCCTGCGGGCTGTGCGCGAAGAGCGGCTTGGGGCGGTGACGGCGTGGGATGAACACCCGGAAAGCAAGGACGGCAAGCCGGCCGAAACGCCCGCGCCGGAAAGCGAAGACGGGAAGCCAGCCGAAACGGCCGCGCCAAGCGGGCTGAGCCCCTCGGCGCTGTTGGCGCTATCGCCGCCGCTTTCTCGGATCATGCGGTAGCAAAAAAAAGCACGCCGGCCCCGTTAAGAACACCGAGGGCGGCGGGTACACTCGTACAGAATTGCGCCACGGTCTCCGTGGCGGCCCCATCCGTGGAAAGGGCGGGACGCGCTCGAAGGGCGTCCTAAAACCGTCATCCCAGACGGCGCGGCGCAGAGGCGGCGCGAATCCGACTCCCGGTTACCAAAGGACAGTCGAGGTACATCTTGCCGGAGCTGGTGTGTGCTGGGCGGCTGCGTTTGCTGGACGCCGCCGGAGAGCCGATGCGCTGGGTGGATGAGGACGAAGCGCGGGAACTCGTGAAGCAGGGCGTGGTGGGGATCCTGAGAACGAAGCGGCGGGTGCGAGCCTTGCAAATGCGCGAACGCATCGCGGCCGCGCCTTCTTCGGGGGGACGTCCAGGGGAGCAGCAGGTTTCTTCGGCGCGCGACCTGAGGCATCGGGGGCTCCAAGCAGGCTCGGCGCACAGCCGCGAGACGAAGCAGAACCCACGAGGGGTATGGACGATTAACCGGCTGCCATCGGGGACGCGGCGCATCTTCCTGGCCGTGGTAGAGGACTGCCTGGCGGCATGAGGGATCTGATCTCGGAGGAAGCGAGCCCGCTGGAGCGAGCAGCCAGCGAGGAAGCGGCGCGGCTGCTGCGAGCGGCGATGCGCTCGCTGCCGGACAGACAACGGCATGTGATCGTGCTGGTTTACGAAGAGGATCGGAGCCTGACGGAGATCGCGGCAGGGTGGCGAGTGTCGGTGGCGGCGGTGAGCCAGGCGCACGCGCGGGCGTTGCGGCGGTTGCGGGCGGAACTGGAGACGGCGGGCGTGGGGCATGTCCACGAGGTCTTATGAGGGACGAACGGTGAAGCGACTGCTGAAGGGTATGGCGCGGTTGATTGGATCGCCCATGGCGACGGCGATCGCCAGCGCGGCTTTGAACGCCGCGGTGGAGGCGTTGGCGACGGAGGGGAACGCGGATCCAAGGCACGTGGCGGCGGCTGCCGCGGCGGGAGCGCTGATCGGGGTGGCCAATCACTTGCGGCAGCCACCGCGCAGGACGAAGTAGCGGCGATGGCGAGACTGGCGGAGCAGAGCTTCGAACTGGTGGCGGTGGAGCGCTTGCGATGCCACCCGGCGAACCCGCGCAGAGGAGACCTGGCGGCGATCGGGGCGAGCATCCAGGCCAACGGATTTTATGGCGCGGTGGTAGCCCAAAGGTCGACGGGCTACGTGCTGGCGGGCAATCACCGGTTGGAGGCGGCGAGGCGCGAAGGCCTGGCGGAGATCCCGGTGGCGTGGCTGGAGGTGGACGACGCAACGGCGCTGCGAATCCTGGCGGTAGATAACCGGACGAACGATCTGGCGGGGTACGACGAGGCGGCGCTGGCGGAGCTGCTGCAGCAGATCGAGCGGGACGGGGAGCTGGCGGCATCCGGATACGACGAGCGGGCTTACCGGGAGGCGCTGGCCGCGGCTGGGATCGCAAACGGACGCGCCAGGGGAGCCGGCGGCGGTGGCCGCGTCACGGGCGCAGGAAGTGCGGGAGAAGTGGAAGACGGAGGCCGGGCAACTGTGGCTCCTCCGGAGTGGGCGAAGGGGGCGGGAGCACCGCCTGCTGTGCGGGGACAGCACCAACGCCGTGGAGATCGCGAGGCTGCTGGAAGGGGCGCGGCCGGCGTTGCTGGCCACCGATCCGCCGTACGGGGTGCGGTACGACAGCGCGTGGCGCGCGGGAACATCGGGCGGGCAATACGCGTCGGGGACGATCCGGAACGACGACCGGGCGGATTGGAGCGAGGTGTGGGAGCGGTGGCAGGCGCAGGTGCTTTATGTGTGGCACAGCGGGCTGCACGCGGATGTGGTGAAGCGGGGGATCGAGAAGGCGGGCTTCGAGGTCCGGGCGCAGATCATCTGGCACAAGACAGCTCCGGTTCTTTCCCGCGGGGCGTACCACTGGCAACACGAGCCGTGCTGGTACGCGGTACGGCAGGGCGTGAGCGCGAACTGGCAGGGAGACCGCAGTCAGACGACGGTGTGGTCCTGCGGCAACGGGAGCGGCGCGGGGCGGACCGGCGATCCAGCGGATGCGTTTCATGGGGAGCACATCAGCCAGAAACCGGTGGAGCTGTTCCGGAGGCCGATCCTGAATCACACGGTGGCAGGTGACCTGGTGGCGGAGCCGTTCGCGGGATCGGGTTCGCAGTTCGTGGCGGCAGAGCAGCTCGGGCGGGTTTGCGCGGGGATGGAGATCGAGCCGGTGCACGTGGCGATGATCCTGGAGCGGATGGCGGAGATGGGACTGGAAGCGAGGCTGGCCTGATCCGCCTAACCACGCTCAGCGGTCAAGCTCCGGTGGCGTTTCAATGAACGCAAAGAACTCCTCGCCTAGGCTGGTGAGCGCGACGGGAAGACCAACGGGCCGGCCGCCATGCAAGGCAGCACCGCCTTCCATTCGCGCGAGTCCGCGCAACGTCAGATCCTGTGCCACCTGCTCGACAAAATCTCGTTTTTCTGAGAGCTCGGGGAAAGCTTTGTAGAAGAGATGCGAGAGGCCTACGATTTGTCCATCGAGGCCAAGATGAGGGATTGTGTCTACACCACGGGACTTAGCAAGTCGAATCGGGTTCTTCAGGAATGTCATCAACGAAGTGTGGGAGGGAGTCATCAGCTCGAGGTGAGCCAAAAATACCGTTTGTTGATCCTGGTCGGGCGCTCTTCCTAGCGCGACGTTCAGCACGGCGTTTCGGAGTGAATTGAGCTTCTCTCTCTGGTGAGTTTGGAGCGCGATTCGATTCACTTGAAGCACGGCAGTGATGAAAGCATCATTGTTGGCAAGGGCCTGGGGCTCGAAGCCGGGGATGCCCGATTCGAGAGCCGCGATTCCTTCCGCCAGCGTGAGGAGCCAGCGGTCCCGCCGCCGGGCCAGCGGTGGTGGGAAGATTGCGGCAAAAAGCTCGGCAGCTGGTCCGCCAATTACAGGCAACGCAGACAAAGCCGCCTTAGCGGCCAGGTGAGCATGATCCAAGCGGGTTGGTTGCGGGAGCTTCTCGTGTTCGCCCATGCAGAAATAATCGCATTCTCGGACGGAGCGCTGATCTGAAACCTCTTAAGGAGATTCTGATGGTCGGCGCTGAAGGTTGGGTGGGGCTTGGATGAAGGCGAGGAATTGCGCGCCGAGCTCGGTGACGGTCACCGGCGAAAGTGGAGTGAAATTGTCTCTGGCGCGTTTGAAATTCACCAAGCCCCTTGCTTCCAGGTCATGAGCTAATCGTTTGACGAACGCTGTCCGGATCCGAAATTCGGGGTAGGTTTCCTCCCGCGGGTTCCGGTAAAAGCGCAGCACGCGGATGTGGGAGGGGGTTAAGGTCTCGATGTGCGCGAGGAACATGGCCTGCTGATCTTCGTCGGGGTGGGTTGCGATCGCCATGTTGAGAAGGGCGTTGCGGAGCGCTTCCAACTTTTCCTTCCGATGCGTTTGTAAGGCGATGCGGGAGGCCTGAAAGAATCCGGAATAGAAGGCTTCGTTCTTAAAGAGCGACTCGGGGCTGAGTCCTTCGACTTTGGCGCAAAGGGTAGCCACATCATCGGCGATGGTCTGGAGCCACCAGTCTCTGCGGCGAACATACGTCGGTGTCAGATAGGCCCCGAACAACTCCACCAGCGGGCCACCGAAAGGAAGCACTGACAAGATCGCCTTTGCGGCGGTGAAAGCGTGATCCAAGTCTTCTGGCTGCGGGAGCTTGTTGTCCTCGCTCATGGAGGAATGATCGCACCTTCGGCGACGACGTGGACTAAAAACGCGAATTGACGTGTGGCGAAGGAATGGGAGCGACAGGAAGGCGAGTCGGGGCGGGCATTTCGGGCGTTCACGCAGTACCGGGATCTGGGACCGGGGCGGAGCCTGAACGCGGCGTACACGGCGTCGCGGGAGGCGAAAGAGGAGCTGCGGGCGCCAGGGACCTGGTACGAGTGGTCGGCCAGGTTCCGGTGGGTGGAGCGGGCGGCGGCGTGGGACGCATTCCTGGACGGGGAGCGGCTGCAGGCGCGAGCGAAGAGAGAGCGGGAGCTGGAGCGGCGACGGTTCGAGTTCGAGCTGAAGAACCAGGAACGGCTGGAGCGGCGGGTGGAGAAGATGGAGGCCGTTCTGGACAAGGCGGACGTGGCGCCGATCACGGACGTGTGGCGGGATGAATGCCGGGAGGCCGAGGACGGGACGGCGACGAAGTTCAAGACGCGGGTGAAGGGCATCAGCTACTCGGGCTATGCGCGCCTGGTGAAGGAAACGAACGCTACCGCCAAGCAGGCGATCACGGGGGTGCGGGAAGCCGAGCCGGGCGGCGAGGACGCGCCGGCGCCGGTGGCGGCAGCCGGTGAGTTTGTGTGGGTGAAGCCGGAAGGGGAGCCGGGCGGTGAGGCGTGAGATCCGCTATGCGCCGTTCCGGAGCCAACTGCGTTTTCACTTAAGCGAGGCGCGGATCCGGGGCTTCAGCGGGCCGGTGGGGAGCGGCAAGAGCGCGGCACTATGCCAGGAAGCGTTGAAGCTGGCGTATCTGAACGCGGGGCGGGTGGGGCTGATCGGCGCGCCGACGTACCCGATGCTGCGGGACTCGACGCGGTCGGCGTTTCTGAGCGCGCTGGAGGAAAACGGCGTGCCGCACACGTTTCTGAAGGCTGATAACGCCGTGCGGCTGCAAGAGTGCGGCAGCGAGGTGTTGTTCCGGAGCCTGGAGCAGTACGAGCGGCTGCGGGGTACGAACCTGGCATGGTTCGGCATCGACGAGCTGACGTATTGCCGGGAGGAGGCGTGGAGCCGGCTGGAAGCGCGGCTGCGCGATCCGCGGGCGAAGCGGCTGGGCGGGTTCGCGGTTTGGACGCCGAAGGGATTCGACTGGGTTTGGAAGCGGTTTGTGGGTCCGGAGCGGACGCCAGGGTATGAAGCGGTGCTGGCGTCGCCGGGCGAGAACACGACGCTGGGGGACTACTACGAGCGGTTGAAAGCCTCGTATGACGAGCGGTTTTACCGCCAGGAATGCCTGGGGGAGTACCTGCCGCAGTTCGCGGGGCAAGCGTATTACTCGTTCGAGCGGAAAGGGAACGTGGGGGCGTGCGAGTTCGACGCGCGCTGGCCGTTGTGCTGGAGCCTGGACTTCAACATCGATCCGATGTGCGCGGTGATCGCGCAGGTAGTGGACGTAACGCCGCGGGAAGAGGCGCTGCGGGGCAGGCGGAAGCGGCTGATCCGGGTGCTGGACGAGATCGTGCTGGGCGACTCACGGACAGTGGAGGCGGGGCGGGAGTTCCTGAAGCGCATCGAGCCGTTATACGCGCGGGGTCTGACCGCGATTGAGGTGTATGGAGACGCGAGCGGGGCGGCGCGGCACACCTCGAGCCTGGAAACCGATTGGAGGCTGCTGCGGGAGATGACGCGAGGCGAACACCGGGCGGTATTCCAGTTTCGCGTGGCTGCGGCGAATCCGAGCGTGCGGGAGCGGGTGACAGCGGTGACGACCGCGCTGCGATCGGCGAGCGGGGAACGGGCAATTGTGATCGATCCGCGGTGCAAGGAGCTGATCGCGGACCTGGAGCAGGTGGCCTGGAAGCGGGACGCAGCGGGGAATGCGAGGGACGAACTGGACAAGTCAGACCGGAAGAGGACGCATATCAGCGACGCGCTGGGATACCTGGTTTGGAGCGTGACGCGGGCGCAGGGCGGGCCGCGTCCGGAGGTGCTGCTATGACGGCGGCGGCGGCGACGGCGACGGGATGGGATCGGCAGGCCTGGCGGGAGGCGAGGTTCGCGGAAATGCGAGCCCGCATGGCGATGAAGGCGGCCGCGCTGAAGCTGGAGCGGAAAAGAGCAGCCGCAGAGGCAGCGGCGAAGGAAGCGCCGGCGGAGGAAGAGCCGGAATGCGAGGAAGCGGCGCCGGACGAAAAGGCCGTGGCAGCGCCCGCGTTGTTGCAAGCGAGGGCGCTGCCGCTGGCGAAGCCGGATTGCGCCAAGTGCATGGGCCGGGGCGTCCGGCCGTCGGCGGCGGCGTACTGCGGCTGCGTTTACCGACGCGTGTTCCGGATGTGCGTTGGGAAATACCGGGAGCTGCAGCGCAGCGAGAAGTGGGTGAGCCAGGTGTGCCTGGACGGGCAGCAGAGGAAGCGCAAAAAGTGGAGCTGGGGGCGGCCGCACGAAGAATACTGCGCGGATCTGTATCTGATTTCGCGGCGGAGGCTGACGGCGTGGGAGTGGCGGCTGTTTGAGGAATTCCACCTGGGCGAGGGCACGTGGCGGACGCTGTGCGGCAGATTGAGCGTGGATCGCGGGCAGTTCTTCCATGCGGTGTACCGGCTGGAGGAGAAGCTGGGGCGGGCGTACTGGGAGACGAAGCCGCACAGCCTGTATCCGATCTCCGAATATTTTGGGCATTGAGCATTGAGTGAAAGGGTTGCCATGGAATCCGAACGAAGTTGGGGAGATGAGCGTCCCCGGTCTGCTGATCGCGGCGCTCATCGTACTGTGGCGGGCCTACCAGGCGAAGAACCGGCTGGTGGTGAGGCTGGTGGAGCAATTGGACGCGAACACGCGGCTACTTGCGGAGCTGCCCGCGACGTTGGAGCGGCTGAACGAAGCGCTGAGCGAGCGGCTGGGCCGCATCGAGCGGCGGCAGGGGTTGACGGACGAGGAAGTGAGCGACGAGCATTTGCTGAGCGAGGCGAGGCGCTCCCGACGAAAGTGAAAGACCTGGTGAACCTGAGCATCCAGCGGAACCGGGCGGCGGCGACGGTGGCGAAGAAGTGGCTGGATCCGAGGGCAGCGGAATAACCGTGGACGTCGACGCGAAGCATCCGTACTGGGTGGAACACGCCGAGTACTGGGAGCAGATCGATCTGCTGCAACTGGGCGGGATGGCGCTGAAGAAGCAGGCGGCACGGTTCCTGGTGGCGCGGCCGGCCGAGGCAGCGAAGGTGTACCAGACGAGGCTGCAGCGGTTCACTTATCAGAACATCCTGGGCACGGTGATCGGCTGGTACGAGAGCCGGATGTTCCGCGACGATCCACAGATTTTCGTGAAGAACGCGGACGGGAGCCAGTCGACCGAGAAGTTCTACGGCCGTTTTCTGGCGAATGCGGACCGGAGGGGCACGACGCTGACATCGATGGCGCGGGAGTGGTTCCGGCGGTGCCTGCTGGACGGGGCGGTGTATGTGCTGACGGATCTGCCGGGCGATGCCGGAGAGGCCGCGAACCGACAGGAGCAGCGGGAGTCCGGGAGGCTGGACCCATACCTGGCGACGTTTCCGGCAAACCAGGTGATCAACTGGAGCGAGGACGCGCAGGGGAACCTGGAATGGATTGTGCTGGCCACCTCGGAGCGGCGGCAGGGCTTCGGCGAGAAGGCGGAGCTTGTGGAGACGTGGTGGTACTTCGATCGCGAGAACTTCCGGCAGTACCGGGCGCGGAGGGACGAGGCCGGGAAGGCGGGGACGCCGGAGCTGGCGAGCGAGGGCCGGCATGCGATGGCGGACCGGAGACAGGTGCCGGTGCGACGCATCTCCGTGCCTCCGGTGCTGTGGCTCGGGTACCGGGTGCTGCCGCAAGTGGTGGATCACCTGAACGCCGATAACGCGCTGAGCTGGGCGCTGTTCATGAGCTGCCTGGCGGTGCCGGTGATCGCCGGGACGTACCATGACAACCCGCAGATCTCGGAGACGGGCTGGATTTTGCTGGAAAAGGGGAGCACGTTCGGGTGGTCGGAGCCGACGGGAAGCTCCTACGAGCATGCGTCGAAGCGAGTGGATTCCTTGCGCGAGGAAGTGTACCGGCAGGCGTACTTGCAAGCACAAGGCCGGAGCACGCAGGCGACGGCGGCGGCGCAGAGCGGGGTGTCGAAGCAACTGGACATGACGCCGTCGACGGACGTGATGAACGGGTACGGCCGGATTTTGCGGGAAGCGCTGAAGGGCGTGCTGGAGGACGTGGTGAGCGTCCGCGGGGACGACCTGGTGGTGGATGTTTCGGGGATGAGCTTCCCGGAGCGGGAAGTGCTGGCGGAAATCGAAGTGGCGCGGGCAGCGCTGGATCTGGATATTCCGAGCGACACGTACGACCGGCTGGTGAAGAAGACGGCGTACCGGCAATACGTAAACAACGCTGATCCGGACACGCTGCGGCAGATCGACCTGGAGATCGATGCCGCGCCTGGGAGGGCTGAGCGGAGCGCGCAAGAACGGGAGCGGCGGCGGCAAGAGTTCGCCGCGGCGCTGGGAAGGAGCACATGAACAACTGGTGGTTACGGAGCCCGCTGATGGAGGGCGAGCCGGCGGCGGGAGGCGGCAACGGAACGGTGGACGCGAAGGCGATCGCCGCGGAGATCAGCAAGGGACTGACGGCGGCGCTGTCGACGGCAGTGGCGGAGGCGATCAAGGCGGCGATGCCGAAGGCGGATCCGCCGGAAGGCGGCGAAGGCAGCGAGGAAGGGAGCAGGAGCAGAGAGGGGGACGACCAGCGGTTTGCCAGCCTGGAGCGCGATCTGAAGAAGACGCAGGCGGAGCTGGCGAGCGAGCGGGGGGAGCGGGAGAAGGCGGCGAAGGCGGCGGAAGAGAGCGACCGGCATTCCCTGATCCGGACGGCGCTGGGCGGGTATGAGTTCGGGTCGGACAAGGCGCGAGACACGGCGTTCCGGATTTTCCGGGACGAAGTGGTGAGGGGGAAGGACGGGAAGCTGTACGGACCGGACGGGGAATCGGCGTACACCGATTACATCAAGGGGCAGATGGAGAAGGAGCACGAGTATCTGCTGCGGCCGAAGGAAGTGGGGGGAGCGGGAGCGCAGAGCGCGGCGCCGCGCCGGAATGCGGCTTTCGAGCTTGAGGACATCAAGCCTGGGATGAACAAGGAAGAACGGGAGCGGGCGCGGCAGGCGATCGCAGCGCAGCTTTCCAGAGGGAAATAGAGAGGGAGACTAAATGCCGTCAATTACTTCAGCCAACCTGGCGAACGCAATCGCGAAGCTGGTGGCAGCGGATGCGCTGCCGACGCTCGTGTCGAATCTGGTGATGGGGAACCTGGTGACACGGGATTTCGAGCCGACGCTGGCGCAAGCCGGGGATACGGTAAACGTGACGATACCGCCGGTGATGGCGGCGAATGTGATCGCGGAGGGAGCCTCGGTAACGACGCAGAACCCGAACGCGGGGAACGCGCAGATCGTGCTGAACCAGCACGTGGAGGCGACGTTTCAGATTCCGGACGTGACGAAAGTGCTGGCGGTGCCGGATCTGCTGCAGCTCTACATGCAGCCGGCGATGGTGGCGATCGCGGAGAAGATCGAGTACGACCTGCTGAACACGTACGCGAGCTTCACGGCGAACGCGGCGCTGGGCGCGCCGGCGACGGCGCTGACGGAGGCGGTGGTGGACGCGGCGGAAACGGCGCTGTTCGACGCGAAGGTGCCGGCGATGAGCGAGAAGTACCTGGTGGTGGACTCGGCGGGTTACGGGGTGCTGCGGCAACTGCCGCGGTTCAGCGAGTTCCAGACGACGGGCTTGGCGGGCTTGCAGAACCCGGTGATCAGCGGGCAGGTGGGACGGATCAAGGACTTTTTCGTATTCCGCTCGCAGCAGGTTCCGAAGACGGGAGTGGCGCCGGTGACGGTACACAACCTGGCGTTCGCGAAAGCGGCGCTGGGACTAGTGTTGCGGCGGCTGCCGCAGCCGCTGCAGGGGACGGGTGCGATCGCCGAGTACGCCGAGATGGGCAACTTCGGGATGCGGGTGGTGATGAGCTACCAGCCGAACACGCTGGCGCAGCAATTCACGGTGGACGTGTTGTACGGCGTGGGCGTGCTGCGGAACAACCACGCGGTCCAGATCCGGAGCTAGGCAGCGGGATCGGCAGGGAGACGGGGCCGCGCGGGGCGCGGCCCTGGAGAAGGAGAACCGGATGAACTTCGACACGCGGGTGGATGTAAAGAGCTATCACGCGGCGGTGCGGCAGCAAATGGAGGCGATCGGGGATGCGTACCCGTTCGTGACCTCGCGGACGGTGGCCTTGCGGCGGATGCCAGGCGGGGTGACGTCGCAGGTGGATCGGGAGACGGCGGCGCGGCTGCTGGTGGAGCAGACGCACACGCTGGCGACGGAGGAGGAGGTGGAGCGGTACCACGCGCAATGCGCCGAGCAAAGGCAGCGGATTCTGGAGACAGAGCAACGCCTGATGTCCTACCGGATGTTTATTCCAACGGCGGCGCCCATGGCGACTCCGGTGAAGAAGAAGGAAAAAGAATAGGTTTCGAAGAGCTTGCGCGCTACTCCTCCAGCGCGCAGCGCGGGGCCGGCCTTTCTGGGTCTGCCAAAGCCGGCCTCGCGGCCCCCCTTTCCTCAAATCACCCATGTTATTCACCGACGATGATCTGCTGACGGCGGAGGCGCTGACGAGCGTGGATCCGGAAATGCCGGAAGTGGCGGCGGCCGAGGGAATCGCGGTGGAGGGCGAGAACTCGATCGTACGCGGCGCGTGGGAGGAGTGCGCCAACGCGGTGCTGGCCAAGATGGAGCAATTCGGCGGGGGGCTGGAGGCCACATCGGGAGGGCTGGGATACACGCGAAGCCGGGTGCATCTGACGCAGATTGTGGCCAGCGACGCGTACCCGCGGAAGCTGAGCGCGGTGCAGCGTTGGATGCTTTATGAAGCGCTGCAGATGTTCTACCGGGCGGCGACGAACCGGACGGTGAGCGACCGGTACGAAGACAAGCGGAAGCGGTTCGAGGCGGACGCGGAGAAGCACTGGCGGAGGCTGACGGCCTTCGGGCTTCCGGTGGTGACGGAGCCACTGCCCTGCCCTGGAGCGCTGCACGAGCACAATGCGGGGAGCTGGGGGGCCGCGAATCTGAGCGGCGTCGCCGGCGGGAACCAGGCGGCGACGACCTACGAGGTGGCGATCACCTGGGTGGACGGCAGCCGGTATCAGAGCGCGGCGGCGAAGGGGAACGGCGAGAGCGGCGGGAGCCGGGTGGTGGCGTTCACGGTGCCGGCGAACCAACTGCTGCGGATCGACATTACGAGCCTGGCGCCGCCGACGGCGGGCAATCAATACCGGTGGGAGAGCTCGGACGGGGCGGTTCGGTTGCTGAACCCGACGCACTGGAATGTGTACGCCGGCGCGCCGGAGGGGCCGTTATGGCTGCAGAACGCGCAGCCGATCGCGGCGGGGGTAAAGGTACACACGCTGGCGGGCGCGCCGGCGCTCAGCGGGACGCCGCTGGATCCGGGGCAGCGGCCGGATGCCCGATACACGTTCCGGCCCATTTTGCAGAGGGGATGACGATGGAGCGGATCTGGAGCCGCGGCGACGCGGCGGAGCAGTTGAAGGGGCTTGCATTTCTGGTGGGTTACCTGGAGGATCTGCCGGGGGATCTGCGGGGGCGGGTGGCGCAGGATCTGCGCGCGATCGCGCGGATCGTGGAAGACCCGGAGCCGCTGTCCGGGGAGGGCGAAGGGCGGGGACTGGCGCCGGTGATTCCGATCGACGGGAAGGCCGGAGGGGCGGCTTGACCGAGGCAATGCTGCGGGAGCGCTGCCGGTTCTGGCAGGCGCTGCTGCGGCTACAGGATTGGGACGTAGTCGTGCGCCTGGTGGACGAGCTGCCGGGGAGCGCGCTGGGGCGCTGCTGGTGGCTGGACGAGAAGGAGATCGCCACCATACGGATCCTGCGGCCGGAACGATGCGATCCGGCGCGGGTGCCGGAGCAGGACGTGGAGGTGACGCTGGTGCACGAGCTGCTGCATCTCCATTTCGCGGCGTTCACGGCGGAGAACAACACGCCGCAAGCGACGGCGCAAGAGGTGGCGATCAACCGGTGCGCACAGGCGCTGGTGGGGCTGGACCGGGAGAGGCGAAAGCGGGGCCGCGCGAGGCGAGTTGGCAATTAGACGAGTGCAATGGACACTCGAAAACTCATCAGCATCGCCGGGCGCGCGAACCGAACGATCGATTCCGTGCTGCAGGCCTTTTTGGAAGAACTGAACGCGCTGGCGGCGCGGGCCTCGGCAAGGACGCTGGCGCGGCTGCAGCGCAAGCTGGAGCTGGGGGCGGACGACCGGCTGCAAGGGACGGCGGCGAACGCGGCGACGCTACGGCTGGCCGGCCGGATCTTCCAATCCGAGATGGAGCGGGCCGGATATCCGGAACTGGTGGACGCGTTCGTGGGGAGCTTCGGCCGCCTGTTTCCGTTTTTCGAAGAGACGCTGGAGGCGCTGGGGCTGGAGGCGGTGAAGTTCAGCCGGGAGGATCGGGAGGCCTTCGCCGGGCAGCAGACGAACCTGGCGGAAGCGATTCGCGGGGTAGTGCGCAGCGTTGCGGAGGCGGCGAAGCGACGAGCGGCGTTCTCGGTGGGCGGGACTCCGATCGCGGAACTGACCGAGCTGCTGGCGGTGGAATACGGGAAGACGGCGGCGCAGGCGGGCGGGCTGGCAGACACGGCCATCACCACGTTCTACCGGTCGATCCAGGACCGGGGTTTCCAGCGGATCGAGGAGGCAAACGGCGCGGCCGTCCGTTACCGGTATTACGGTCCGGACGATGTGCTGACACGGCCGTTCTGCGATGAGTTGCTGGATCGGACGGCGCGGCGGGGGCTGACGCGGGCGGAGATCGACCGGCTGGATAACGGCCAGCTTCCGAACGTATTTCTGACGGGAGGGGGATACCGGTGCCGGCACACGTGGGTGCTGGACACGAGGGAGGCCGAGGAGCAGCCGCGGGCGTGGCCGAGCGAGTTTCCGGGAGGGTTCGCGGTGGTGGGTGAAATCGATGTGCCGGCGGGGGTGCTGGAGGCGTTCGGGGTAAGTATAGGCAACCGGCAGATTGTGCTGACCAATGAGCGGTCGGCGCACATCATGACGGAACGGCATAGAGAATTACGGCCGCTGGGGAGCTTTGTGCTGGAGGCTGCGGTCCGGCCGGACGAGGTGTACCGGAACGAGAGGGACGCCGGTGTGGGCATTCTCTTCAAGCGGATGTCGGACCAGCGTTGGATGAGGGTTGTCGTGCGTTGGAAAACGGGCGACCCTGGCGAGCGCAAGCACTCAATCATCAGCGCTCGAATCGGGAAGGACGCCGAGCGGGTGGCCAGTCGGCTGGTTTGGAGGAGGCGATAAAGGCGTCCGGCGGGACTCCCAGTCCCCGCATTCCTTGTGACCACCCGGAAGCGAACTTCCAGATGGTGCGTAGGGGGGAGGTTCTCTACTTCGGACGCCCGATTCCAGTATGGCAAGCCAGGCAAGCCTGCGCACGGCGGGGGGAGGAGACGCGGCAAAGCGGGTAGCGGATCTGGCGGCGGCGTCGAAGCCGACCTCGGACGACGTGCTGTACGCGATGGAGGAGGCGAAGACCGCGATGCTGGAGCGGACGGCGCGGGGGGTGGATTTCGAGGAGCGGCCGTTCGCGCCTTATTCGGAGAACGGGCCGTTTTACTTGTACCCGGCGGGGCGCGCCACGGGGAAGACGGCGACGCAGAAATCGAGGGCGGCGAAGCGGCTGTCGAGGAAGACGGGCGGAGAGGTGACGGCCGGGGGCGGAATCCGGTTTGCGAGCTACGCGGCGGCTAAGCGGGCGTTCGGACGGGCGAGCGTGGATCTGTTCGGATTGGGGGGCGCTCCGCACATGCTGCACGCGTTGGTGACGCGGCTGCGCGGCGCCCTAGAGGGTGTGCTGGGCATATACGGCGCGGAAGCGGAGCGGGCGGAGGGGCATAACGAAGGGATTCCCGGCCGGCTGCCGCGACGAAGGTGGCTGGACGTGAGCTCCGGGGATGTGAAGCGGTTCGCGGACACGGTGATCCGGAGGGTGGAGAGGAGGGTGCGTGGCTCTGGAAATTTCTAAGCGTGCGCGGGACGCGGTGCGGGCCCGGCTGGGGCACGGGACGCTGGGCTGGCAGGCGGCGCACGGCGCGATCGCGACAGCGTACGCGGTACCACCGATCGCGCTGGATCTGGGCGTGGCGTCGAAGCAATTCGTGGAGGGCTATTTGACGCCGAGCCAGATGGAGGACACGACGGCATTCCGGTATCCGCTGTTCTGCTTGTACACGGCGGCAGCGAAGCAGACGAACGAGGAGTCGGGGCGGCTGTGGAGCGGGGTGGTGTCGATCCGGCTGGACATCCATTTTTCGTGGCGCAAGGGGAACGCGCTGCGAGATTACGAGACGACCCTGGACGCGGCGGAAGCGGCGCTGGCGCAGATATTCGAGGCGCGGACCTGGCCGGAGGCGTACGCGGAGCCGCTGGCGTACGGCAGCGATCTGGAAGTAACACGGCGTCCGCTGCAACTGGCGGGGGACAACTGGCGGCAGACGCTGAGCGCGTCGCTGAGCTTCGGGGTAAGCACGAACTAGAGAGGGAACCATGGCGAACGTATCGATTTCGAGGAATGAGCGGCTGTACCTGCAGAAGCAAGGGACGGCGTACGGAGTAATCCCAAATGCCGGGGGGACGGCCTCGGTAGGAGTGGCGAACTATTGCCGGCACATCGGGTTCACGATCGATGTGCTGGTGCAGACGCTGCGGCGGCGGGACAAGACGGGCACGCGTTCGGCGACCCGCGGGGAACGCGGCCGGGCGCGGGTGGGGGCGTGGCGGAGCAGCAAGAGCCTGGCGGGGAGCGGGGTGGCTAACCAGGTTCCGCCGTGCGATCCGATTCTGGTGGCGCTGATGGGGGCGGACGCGACGGTGCTGGCGGGGAGCGGGGCGATCACCGGGGCGACGAACGCGAGTCCGATCGTGATCACACAGGCGGCGCACGGCTTTGACGCGGGCGACGTGGTGCGGGTAACGGCGGTGGGGGGGAACACGGCGGCGAACGGGGTGTGGAAGATCGCGAACGTGACGGCGAACACGTACGAGCTGATGGGCTCGGCGGGGTCGGGGGCTTACACGGCGGGTGGAAACGGGAGCCGGGCGGGCGTGCGGTACACGCTGTCGGATGAGATCCGGGCGTTCGCGGCGTATTTGTTCCGGACGCCGGCGAGCCTGCAGCAGCGGTGCGGATTCGGTCTGGTGGCGCAGCAGGCGACGTTCAACCTGGGGCAGGACGTGGCGGAATGGGAGGCGAGCGGGAGCGGGGTGTGGCTGTTGGACTCGGACACGTTCGCCGGCGCGGATCTGACGCAGCGCGGCGGACTGACGGCGTTCCCCGCGGAGCCGGGCGGGGTGCTGCCGACGGACGGCGGAGTGACGGCCGGGTTCACGGGGATGTTCCTGGCGGGGAGCTCGAAGCTGGCGAACATCCGGAGCTGCGCGATCGAGATCTCGACGGCGAACGAGGTGGTGGTGGAGGAATTCGGGACGTTTTACCCGTCGACGATGGAGGGCGATGAGCGATCGGTGACGATTTCGCCGTCGCTGTTCGATCAGGACGACGCGGGAACGAAGGCGGTGTACCAGGCGGCGCTGGACAAGACCCAACTGGACGTGTTCGCGGCGGTGGGGACCAAGGTGGGCGGGACGTTCTGTTTCGATCTGAAGGGCGTGCAGATGGATGAGCCGAGCCTGAATGACGGGCAACGGCGGATGGTGCGGAATTACCGGAACTGCCGGGCTTACGGCAGCGGGCCGAGCTCGCTGAACGAGATGGCGATCACGGTTCTGTAGAAGGGAGCAGGGATGCACAGTTTCGAGTCCAAGGTGGTGCACGAAGTAAAGACGCCGGGTTTTGAGGGCGTGCGGCTGGTGTTGCGGAAGATGACGGAGGGGCGGCGGATACGGCTGCGGATGGCGCTGGCGCAGCCGCAGGCGCGGATCCGGGAGCTGCTGGAAGAGTACGAGCGGCTGGCGGAGCACACGGGCGAGATGAACGCGGAGACGCGGGCGCGGGTTCGGCAGGTGAGCCTGGCGATGGCGGAGATCACGGACAACGAGATCACGCCGGCGTGGGTGAGGTGGGGGCTGGAGGCGATCGAGGGTCTGGAGATCGACGGGTGCGCGGCGACGGTGGAGAGCCTGATCGAGGCGGGGCCGCGGACGCTGTACCACGAGGCGGCGGACGCGATCCGGAAGGAGGCGGGGCTGACCGAGGAAGAGCAGGGGGAATCCGGATCGCCTATCACTTCGGCCGCACCGGAGGATGGGCGAAGGAGCAGTACCAGTGCGGCGTGTGCAAGCGGGAGCGACTCCACGAGCGGCGAAACTGCAGGCGGCACTTCCCCGCGGATGTGAAGGCAGACCGGCCGCGGTGGTGGGAGCCGGAGTACCGGACGGCCGAGGGCACGGTGTTTGGAGTGGAAGGGTTGTCGGCGGCGGAGTGTCCGGTGAGTTTGATCCAGCCGGAAACGCGGGAGCTGATCCAGATACTGCAGCGGGCCAGGCGGGTGCAGGAAGCAGGGGGGGCGGCGCTTTTTGGTCCGGATTTGCGGCGGTGGCCAGCGCGGGTGGTGGATGCGCTGGCGGCGGTGGAGGAGGAGCGAATCCGGGTGCATAACGCGGAGATCGAGGCGGAAGCGAGCGAGAGAAGATGACCAGGACGGAAGCGGTAGAGCTGCTGTGGAAGGTCAAGGTAGATGGGGAGGCTCATCTCGCGTCGGTGGAGCGGGCGACGCGCGGGGCGAACGGCGCGGTGGTGGAGGGGGCGGCGGCGATGCAGCGGTACGACTCGGCGGGCCGATCGACGAACCGGACGCTTGACGATCTGAAGGACCGATTCGCGGCACTTCGCGCGTACGCGGCGGGGGCGACCGCGCAGGTATCCGACCAGGCGAGCGCGCTGGGCAAAGCGGCGCCCCAAGTGGGTGGCCTGGTGGCGCAGGTAGGCCAGTTGGACACGGTGCTGAAGCTGGCGTTGGGCACGGACATCGTCCTGAGCTGGGCGAGAACAGCCGTGGGCATGGCTGAAGCCATTGGGCAAGTCCGCAACGAGTGGGATCCGGTAATCCGCGCGGAGCGGGAGGCGTTGAAGGTGGCGGAGGATCTCCGGCACGAGTACGCGCTGTTGGGTCGGGAACAAGAGAAGCTGCTGTTGCGCCGAGTGGAAAGGCGAGACGGCCGGCCTGGCCGGCTGCGGTTCGAGGCAAGGCAGGAGGAGGCGGAAGCAGAGGGGTTCGTGGGCGCTGAGATCGCCGGGCTGCAGGCGAAGATCCTGCAAGCGCAGGAACGGGTGCGGCGAGGGACGCTGAGCGACCTATGGGGGCCGCGCCTGACCGCGGATGCGAGGGCGGCGGAGGAAGCGCTGCGCGGTCTGAATGCGCAGCTCGATGCCGCGGTACTGAAGCAGCAAGTTGCGCGGGAGCGAGCGCGGGACCTGCGAGCCGAGGCGGATGAACTCGATCGCAACGATGCGAAGAAAGCAGCGGATGAGGCGCGCCGGGAGCAGCAAAGGGCGGAGGAACTGGTCCGAAGCCTAGAGGAACGCGCAAACTCCGCAGGCCTCCGAGGGGTGCAACTTCTCAACGTCCAGCGAGAGGCGGCGATCGAGAAGCTGGGGCGAACGGCGGCGCTGGTAGAGCGGGTGAGGGCGGCGTACGAGAAGCTGATCGTCGCGGAGCAGGGCTCGGCGGTTGAAAAAGCGAAGAAGGAAGGGGTTGAGGCGCTGGATCGCGAGACGAAGCCCGTTGAGGCATTGCTTGCCGAGCGGCTGAAGGTGAACGAGCGGAACTTCCTGCGGGGCTTGAAGGAGGAGATCAGCGAGGGCGAGAAGGATGTGCGGCGGCTGGCGGGGGCGTTGCAGACGCTGGACCGGATCGACGAGGACCGGGTGCGGCGGGCGGCGCGGAAGGCGGAACGCATGACGACGCTGGCGGCGGGGCCTGGCGGAGAGTTGCGGGCGATCGAGGAGGCGTATGAAATCCGGCTGCGGCTGGCCAGGGAATTGGAGGCGATCGAGCTGCGGCGGGCGGAGCGGGCGGATGACGCCGAGGAGAAGCTGAAGGCGATCGCCGAGGCGCGATATGCGCGGGAAAAGGCCGAAGATGAGGCGAGGACGGAGAGGGAGATTTCCTATCTGGAATTGCGGCGCCGGAGCCTGGATCAATACCGGGACGCGGCGGGTCGCGTCTTCGATGCGGCGACGGCATCCGGCCGCGGCGGATTGGCCGACTTTGGACGGAACCAGCTACGGGTGTTGGAACGGCAGTTGTTCGTCAACGGATCCGCCGAGATTTTTCAGAAAGGCGGGCAGGTGCTTGGGCGAGTCGGGGAGGCATCGGGGCTGGGCCGGCTGCTGACCGGCTCGTTGTTCGATCCGAACAATGCGACGCCTGTGGAGCGGAATACGGCCTCGATGAAGGGGCTGACGGAATCCGTCAAGGAGCTGGACTACACGCTGCGAGGAGTGGCGGCCGGGGGGATTCCCGGGGGCGACGGCGGCGCGGCTGCGCCGTTCGGAGGACTGGGCGGCTTGCTGCCGGCGAGAGGCACGCTGCAGGGGGCGGCGCGGATCCTGACTGAGCTGGGGGTACCGACGGGGAAGCTGATGGGCAGGTCGGAGGCGTTTTTCGCCGGGGCGGGGTCCATCCTGAGCGGCGGACTGTTTGCTGGCTTACGGAGCGGGGATTACTCGGTGCAGGTGGGGCCAGGCCGGGCGATGACGGCATCGTCGCTGGGGCTGACGTCGACGGCGGGGCGGGTGGGAAACCTGGTGGGGAGCGCGGCACTGGTGGCGGGAGGCGGGTTCGGCGTGGCCGCCGGCATTCGCGAAGGCGGGGCTAAAGGGGCGGCAACGGCGGCGGCATCGGCGCTGGGGGTAGCGGCGGCGATTCCGGGGCCACAGCAGCCGTTCCTGCAGGCGGCGGCGCTGGTGGCGGGGCTGGTGCGAGGGCTGTTTCGGGACTCGAAGGAGACGCGGGACGCGGAGATCGCCGGGATGCTGAACCGGGCGCGGTACGCGGAGGCGCGGGGAGTGGAGCGGTTCATTGACCGGTACGGGCAGGACCTGGATTACGACCGGCGGGGGGCGGTGCGGGTGGTGGAGAACGTTACGATTCAGGTGCAGGCGCTGGATGCAAAATCGGTGCTGGACCGGGCGGAAGATATCGCGGACGCGACCCGGCTGGCGGTGCGGCGGGGACACGATCTTGCGGACACGATGCGGGACCTGGTGGTGAGGAATTAGGTGGCCAGCTTTCCAGCGCTGCGGAGCGGGAAAGTGACGATGACGCCGATGGTGCGGGAGCGGCGATACCGGACCGAGGTTGTCGAGTTTCTGGATGGGAGCTCGCAGCGGTGGGCGGGGCAGGACGGGCTTGCGGCTTTCCAGTTGACGTTCGCGAATCTAGAGGGGTATGACGTAGCGAATGTGTTGGAGTTCTTCCGGTCCATGAAGGGCAGGTTCGACGCGACCTGGGATCTGACGCTGGCGGGGACGACATACCCGAACCTGGCCTTCGATCAGGACGAGCTGGGCGCGACGGAGACGCTGCCGAACCGGTTCAGCTTCACGCTGCGAGTGATGCAGGTACGCAAGTAGGGCGGCATGGCGATCTTCCCTGCCCTGAATGCGAACGGGCTGTACACGCAGTTGCCCTACGGGGTGAGCCAGGCATTTCTGACTGCAATGGAGGCTCAGGCGAATGGGCGGCGCTATGCGAGCGCGCAGCGCACGGAGCCGCTACGGCGGTTCTCTGTGACCTACTCGCAACTGACGGACGCCGAGGCCTCGGTGTTGGAGGCGTTTTTCGATCAGATGAAGGGCCGGTACGGGCAGTTCGGCTGGCTGGATCCGGCCGGGAACCTGGTCCGGTACTCGGAGGATTTCGGGCACGGGACGTGGGTGAAGCAGAGTGTGACGGCCGGCGCGGCGGTGGCCGATCCGTTCGGAGGCATGCGGGCGACGGAGCTGGCGTTCAGCGGGTTGGGGGTACTGAAGACGGATCTGGAGCCCGTGGGGCTGGCCGGATACACGCTGTGCGCGTCGGCGTGGCTGAAGGCGACCGGCGGCGGGCAGACGTGCGACATCGGGATCACGGATGAGAGCACGTACCACAGCAGGACCTTCGCGATCCCGGAGGCATGGACGCGGGTATGGTTTACGCGGAAGATCACGGGAGCTGGGGCGGTGACGTGGGCGATCTCGTGTCCAGGCGGGGGGCTGCAGATCTGTTCGCCGCAGATGACGCCGACGCCGGGTCCGGGGCCGTATGTGAGGTCGCCGGCGATGTACGGGTACCGGCCGAAGTGCTTCTTCGGGACGGACACGCTGGCGATGCGGGTGCTGGGGCCGAATCAGCGGGCGGCGGGGTTCACGGTAGAGGAGTGGGGCTAAGCGGGCGGGTTCTTTGTAGCGGCAAGGAAATGCTGGACCGCAAGTGGCGCCAGGGCTTTTACGGACTCGATCGAGACCGCGCCGAGTGCCTCGATGCTCTTGCTCTTGAGCCAATCCCAGACGGGGTCCTTCCGAATCTGGTCGAGGAAGTCGTGACCGGCCCAGGTCAAGCGATAGGTGGAAACGGTGACGTTGTCCGCACGCGTGCATTTGAACTCGATGAGTCCTGCTTCCTTCAACAGGTCGATGTGAGCTTCGCGGAGCGCGCGGTCGCGAGTGCCCCGCGTCCCGATGTCGATCGTGCCGGACGCTTCCAGTTCGAACAGCAGGTTGCGGATCAGATCCATGTCTCTTTTCATTTAGACGGCCTCGTCTTCTGGAACGGAGCTGGTGAGTTTCCCGATCGCACGGAGCCTGGTTTCGATCGTCGCAAGGTGTTTGAGACATTCCTCGCGGCCGATGAGCCCCTCGCGATTCGTGGCGTGAGCAATGCGGTTACGCGCATCGCTGAGGTTCTTGGGGAGGCGCTCCCCGTCAGCTTTGCGGAGGATCTCGAAAGCCTGAACAAAGACGAGGCTCCAGCCGCAACCAAGGAGGGTGGAGTCGACGACGCTACCGGTGTACAGCCAGGACTTCCATTCCATCGCAACGGTTTGGAGCAGGGCGCGGTTGGCCTGCCAGAGCTCAGCGACCTCTGCCGGGCTGAGGGTTGGCGCCGATCCGCGTTTGCCGGACATTCACAGAAGACATCGACAGAAGCGGGAAGTTGTTTAGTGCGGTCTTGTTGGCGGAAGAGGAGTGGGGCTAAGCGCGGGTTCGGTTACTCAATGCGGTCCTTGCGTTTCGCGGCTTCCTTGGTCTGCCACTGCATGTTGGAGGGGTGGTCGCGACCGCCGCGCTTCAAGGGGATGACGTGGTCGACAACGTAACCGGGGCAAGGTCCGGAGGTGCGGCCGTTGGCGGGGCAGGGCTTCGATCGCTGGAAGGAACGACGCTGGCCGGAGCTGCGTTTCGCGGGTGTGGAGCTGGAGTGCGATGCCCTGGGCCTGGACCAGGAAACCTTGGGTGCGCGGGGCGCCGCCGAGCGGTAGGGCTTGCGGGCCGCCGCCAGGTCCAGAGCCAGAAACAGCAGCGTCAGCAGAAATGCAACGGATAGCCTCATGTCCAATGAGTGTAAATTCTAGCGCAGTTTTCTCAGGAAATCTGAAGGAGAAGACATGCCGGTAGGACTGATCAAAGATGCGAAGGAGCTGGCGCAGAGCTTCCAGCCGCTGCTGCTGGCTACGATCACATTCTCCGACGGCACGGTGCTGCGGGTGTGCACGCATGGACTGCGCGCCGCGGACGGGACCTGGCAATACGGGGGGCAGGACTACCTGCCTCGCATTCTGAATCAGGAAGTGGCGGCGCTGCAGGCTCTGAGCGAAGGCGGGATCGACGTTACGCCGGCGGTGACGCTGGCGCTGAACGACGCGGACAAGTTCCTGTGGACGAATTACGAGCTGGCCAAGGGGTTCGCCGGCGCGGAGCTGAAGCTGACGTTCGTGCAGTGGAACGTGGGGGCGAACGACTTTTCGAGCGATGAGATCACGAAGTTCGTGGGGCGGATCCGGTCGGCGCCGAACCGGGATGAAACAACGCTGAGCGTCACGGCGACGTCGCTGCTGGATTTTCAACGAATGCAACTGCCGATCGTGCGGGTGCAGCGACGGTGTCCCTGGGTTTTCCCAGCGACCGCGGCGGAGCGGCTGGAGGGAGCGGAGAAGGAGGATTCCTGGTTCTGGGAAT
>CAYOQB010000004.1:77676-80563 GCA_964406035.1 uncultured Solibacteraceae bacterium
CTATGCTCCGGACCATCCGACGAACCCGGTGGGGAATTTCGAGAGCGGCTCGACGCCGTACTTGAAATGCAACTACACGAAGACGGACTGCGAGGCGCGGGGGATGTACAAGCAGGACTCAGCGGCGCGGGCCACGGGGCGGTTCGGGGGGGTGCAGTGGGATCCGCCGGCGAGCTGGCGATCGCGGCCGTATGGGGAGCAGTACGTGGACGGCGCGAACACGTCGAACGAAGCGAAATTCGGGCAAGCGGTTCCGTTGGTGTACGGGACAAGCTGGGTGACTCCGGTGATCGCCAATACGGCCGGCGACGGGAACACGACGGGCGTGGAGGCAATCGTCTGTTACGGCGAGGTGGATGACATCGAGAAGGTGATCGTGAACGACGTGGAGGTGCCGGCCGCGACGGACATGAATCACCAGCCGAAGAAGGTACAAGACCCGAACTTCGCGTGGTACCTGATCAACCGGGGGAGGCGCGGCGGCGCGCCGAACGCGCTGCCCCGCTGGGACGGAAAGGGAGATCCATACGGGTCGATGTGCGCGATCGCGGTGGTGGCGCCGCGAAAACTGACCGACAGCGCGAGCGTGCCCAGGGTCCAGGTGCTGGTGAGGGGACCGCGGCTGCGGCGCTACACGGACCCCGTGGCGCCGACGTGGGACAAAGTGGGCGCGCCGCAGACGGTGCCGTTTACGGGCGGCGGCGGGAACATGAATCCGGCGTGGGTGCTGATGGACACGCTGGTGTGGCTGGGCTACCGGTACGAGCTGTTCGACCTGCAGAGCTGGTTTGACGCGGCGGTGTTCTTCGACTACGCGATCGCGTTCAAGGATCAAGCGGGCCGCAGCCGGGTGCATCCGCGATTTCTGGCGTCCTACGCGCTTCCGGAGGGTGGAAGCGGATTTGACTCGGCGGCGCAGGTAGTGCGGGGGCTGCGGAACGGCGCGAGAATTCTGCTAGTGCCGAACTCGGCGAACGGCGGAAAGCTGATGGCGATCGCGATGTCGACGCTGGCGCAGCAGCAGCCGGCGGCGGTAGCGGGCTCGAATTACAGTACGCCGATCGCGTCGAAGCTGGCGACGGGGAGCGTTGCGAACGGCTATGCGGCGTACCGCTTCGACCGCTCGAACATTATCCGCAGGAACGGGCGCTCGACGTTACACCTGGTGGGGCCGGCCGCGTCCGGAGGCGAGCTGCCAAACCGAGTGAGCTTCCGGTTCCAAGACCTGCACAACAATTTTTCGCCGGATTCGATCACGGTGGTCGATCGGGAAGCGCTTGTTCGGGACGGGAACCAGGAGACGCCGTGGTCTCTTGCGATGCGCGGGGTGAACAATTTCGATCAGGCTAAGCGGGTGACGGCGGCGGCGCTGGCGGCGCAGCGTCGCGGCAATCCGCGCAATCCACCGGAGGGCGATCCGGGCGGAAGCTACTGGTGGGAGTTCGAGACGACTTTCCGGGCGGTGCATTTGTGGATGGGCGCACTGTGCGTGTTGGACGAGCCAGAGTGGGGCTTGGCGAACCAGGTGGTGCGCGTGATGCGGATTACTCCGGGGACGAACTTCGAGACCTGCAGGCTGGTGGTGGCATTCCACTCGGATGAGTGGTACCTGGACACGTATGGGCAAGAGGACGCACCCCGCTATTCGTCGAGCAGGCGGAACCGCGAGGCGCGGCCTCCGTATCCCTTGGGCGGGCAGGTCTCGGCGGGCTCGGCTTTCCTCGATCCGGATCCGATGTGGGGGTTCGAACGGTTCTTTGGGATGTCGACGAGCCGGGATGAGAACGACAAGTGGCATTTTCGGGTGAGGGCCGTGCCTCCGGTGAACACGTTTCCCGCCGGTCTTCGGCCGCCGTTCGTCCCGAATGAAGGTTCGACGGCGCCGACGGGAGGGCAGCTCGCCGGCGGGCGGGACTACTACGTGTGGCTGGTCGCGCTCAACGGGAGCGGGCAGGTGTCGCCGCCTTCCCTGCCCTGCCGGATCGCGGTTCCGGCCGGGACCAACACGAATACGATTACAGTTCCGGAACTGGATTGGGACGCCGGGACGGCGCAGTACGCCTTGTTCGTGGGTGAAGGGCCGTTGAAGCCGCTGTACACAGGGACGGTTGTCGGGCAGCCGGCGCAGGTGACGTTCGGAGGGCCGCTCAACGTGCAGCAGGCCTCGAAGCCGCTTCCCGACCCCGAGTTCGACGTGCTGCGGATCAAGGTTAAGAAGGTGCGGAACGCGGGGGTGTTCGCAGCCGAAGTGACGGGCATCACCGCGCCGGACAAGATCACCTGCGCAAACGCTTACTGGACGGTGAACCAATGGGCGGGATACGACTGCAGCATCGTGGGCGCGGACATGGGCCTGGATATCTGCCCCAATTGGAGTTTCCGGGTGGTGTCGAACACATCCGACACGCTGACGATAGACGTGGCGTCATACGCCCCGGCGGCGAACGTGATGAGTTTCGGCCAAGGGGAGCGCTACCTGCTGGTGATGCGCACGAAGCCGACGGCGGTGACGGCGGACACGATCACGGAGCCGAACTTCGACAACTCGCTGAATGTCGAAGGTCCCGTTTACATCAGCGGAACGAGCAACGCGAGTCCGATCGTGGTGACGGCCGCGGGGCACGGCTACGCAACCGGGAACCGGGTTCGAATCGATTACGTGACGGGGAACACGGCGGCGAACGGGGTGTGGACGATCACGGTTGTGGATGCGAACACATTCAGCCTGAACGGATCGGCCGGCAACGGCGCGCACGCCGGCGGGGGCACGGCGCGGCGACTAACGGGGGGCCTAAATGCGGAAGAGGCTCGGGGCAAGCTGCTGCGGATTCTGACGGGCAAAGGACGGGGGCACGTCTACAAGATCGCGAGCAACACGGCCACGACG
>CAYOQB010000005.1:0-75593 GCA_964406035.1 uncultured Solibacteraceae bacterium
CCAGCCGCAGTTCGTTCAGCAGCGACGGCGTCAGCGTGTGCGTCTCGCTGATCATCGCGTTCTGCGCCCGCCGGGCGACATCGGCGCCGTACCCGGGCACCGTTGAGAACGTAGGCCCTGAAAAAGGCTCGTACAACTCGCGATCCGCCAGGCTGTAGCGCGCGGCAAGCTGCGAGGCTGCGCTGAAATTGTGATCGATGCGCGCGTCGAATTGATTATTGCGGTCCCGCAGCGTGGGAGACGATACGAAGTTCGCGCCCGGAACGTTGCGGTTCGGCAGCGGCCACAGGTTGGCGATCGCGCGGCCGATCGGATTCTGGAATTCCACCGGAATGCGATTCTGCGGGAACAATTGCCCTGTGAAGGGATTGATCGCTGGCACCTGGCTGCGGGAGAAATCGCCATTGCGCTCCAGCGCGGTCGGGACGTTGGTGATCCGCGTGATGCCTTCGTTCAACCGGCGGCCTTCGTAGTCGGCGAAGAAGAACGTCCGGTTGCGGACCACCGGCCCGCCGATCACAAACCCGAACTGATTGCGTTGGTATTTCGGGCTCGCCTCATCGGCCGGGGCGAAGAAGTTGCGAGCATCCAAAGCTCCGTTGCGGAAGAACTCGTAAGCCGCGCCATGCACCTGATTGCCGCCCGAACGTGTCACGACGGTCACCTGACCGCCGCCGGAACGCGCGAACGATGCGTCGTACATCGAAGTCGCGATTTCAAATTCGCGGATCGCGTCCACCGGCGGCGTGTGCGACACGCCATTCAGCTTGGGATCCACGTTGTACACGCCGTCCAGCGTGAAATTGTTGGCGTCCTCGCGCGCGCCGTTGACGCTGACCGCGAAATCGCCGCGAACGCTGCTCGCGGATCCCTGCGCGGAAGGAAGCACGCCCGGCGCAAGCAGGGTCAGCTCGTAGAAGTTGCGTCCGTCCAAGGGCAGGCTGAGGATCTGTCGGTTGTCGATCACCGAGCTCAACGCAGCCGACTCCGTCTTCAGCAGCGCGGGAGTCGCGGTCACGGTCACCTGCTCCGAACGCGCGCCCGGGAGCAATTGCACTTCCAGCCGGATCTCCTGGTTGACCTCCACCGGCAGGGTCTGCGAATGTTCGCGGAAGCCGTCCCGCGCCACCGCAACGCGCCATTCGCCCGGCTGCACCAGCGGGATCAGGAATTCGCCGGTGGCCGAGGTCGCCGTGCTGCGGCTGATCCCGGTCGCCTGCCGGGTTATGGTCACGGTGGCGCCGGCAACGGGCTTTCCCGCCGCGTCCGATACCGTGCCGCTGATGGAGCCGCTAACCGGCTGAGCTTTCAGGGTCAATTGGCCCAGGAGAAGAAGGAGAACGATGACGAAACGCACGGGACCTCGGTTCCAGAAGGATGGATTTAATTCAGTGTAGAGCTAGACGAGGAACAGGCGCAAACGTTTGAGGCTTAGCCCCGGAACCGAGACTCGGCCATTCGGTCCGCGATCCGCGCCGTCGGTTCGCCGCTCTGCTCGCTTTCCCGCAGAATGTTCCGCGTCCGCGCGTAAATCTTCTCGATCGACGGCAGGCTGTCGTCCGAGTTGAGCAGGAAGTACTCGCCGCCCCGGATCACGCCGCCCGCGTTCACCAGGTAATCTGGCGGGTAGACGATCCCCTGGCGTCGCAGTTCGTCGCCCGTTTCCAGCGATTCCAGGACGTTGTTGGCAGCCCCGCACACCACGCGGCAGCGCAACTCAGGGATCGTGGCCCGGTTTACCACGCCTCCCAGCGCGCACGGTGCGAACACATCGCATTCCTCCGCTGTGATCCGCTGCGGTGAAATCGCCCGCGCCCCGAACCGGGCCTCCGCCTGCGCCACTCGCTGCGGATCGACGTCCGCGGCCAGCACGCTGTGCCCTTCGCGATGCACAATCTCGGCGAGCCGCATGCCCACGTTGCCCAGCCCCTGGATCGCCACGGTAGCTGTGCGGATCCCGGTGTGATCCAGGCAGGCTCGCAGGCCGTGCCACACGCCGATGGCGGTATGCATGCTGATGTCGCCCAGCCGCGGATCCGACTCATCGGCCACCCAGCGGGTCGCCTTCGCCACGTTGCGCAAGTCCTCGTCGTGGATGCCGACGTCCGGACCGGTGCGATAGCGGCCCTCAAAACTCTCCACCAGTTCGCCGAAGGCGCGGAAGGCAGCATCGCGAACCATACCCGCGTGATCCAGAATCACGGCCTTGCCGCCGCCGGCCGGCAACTCGGCCAGCGCGCACTTGTAGGTCATGCCCCGCGACAGCTTCAGCACGTCTTCGATTGCGTCGGCGTCGCTCGCATAGGCCTTCAGCCGGACGCCGCCCAAGGCGGGCCCCAGCCGCGTGCTGTGAATCGCCAGGAACCCGCGCAGTCCGCTGCTATCTTCCTGAAACCGGATTACCTGCTCGAAGCCGGTGAACTCGCCCGCTTGCTGGATTTTGATCGCCACAGAGTATAATTACGGGGTTTGCGAGGATCTGTTTGCAACTAACGCCGCTCGATTGGGCCGTTATCGCGGCCTACTTCGCCTTCAACATCGCCATCGGCCTATACTACCGCTCTCGGGCGGGCAAGAACACGAGCGAATTTTTCCTCAGCGGCCGCAACGTCTCCTGGTGGCTGGCCGGGACGTCGATGGTGGCGACGACGTTCGCCGCCGATACGCCGCTCGCCGTCACCGGCCTGGTGGCTCGCAACGGCATCGCCGGCAACTGGCTGTGGTGGTGCATGGTGGCGAGCGGAATGCTCACCGTGTTCTTTTATGCACGCCTGTGGCGCCGTTCCGGCGTGATGACCGACATCGAGTTCGCCGAAATCCGCTATGCCGGCAAACCCGCCGCCTTTCTCCGCGGTTTTCGTGCTCTGTACCTGGCCCTGCCCATCAACTGCATCATTCTCGGCTGGGTGAACAAGGCGATGGTCGACATCCTGATGCTGGTGCTCGGCGTCACTAAGGAGCAGGCGCTGGGGCTGGTGCTGGTGATCATCGTTCTCACGTCGTTCATCTCGACGCTCTCCGGCTTGTGGGGCGTGCTGGTGATGGACCTGTTCCAGTTCGTCATCAAGATGGGCATGGTGATCGCGCTCGCCGTGTACGCCGTTCAGTCGGTGGGCGGCATCGACGCCATGAAGGCGCGCCTGGCGGAAGTGGATGCGCGCCGCGGCGGCGGATCGATTCTCAGCTTCACGCCGGACCTCGATTCCGCCTGGATGCCGCTCATCACCTTCTTCGTGTATCTCGCGTTGAATTGGTGGGCCACCTGGAGCCCCGGCGCGGAACCCGGCGGCGGAGGATACGTCGCGCAGCGCATGTTCAGCGCCAAGGACGAAAAGAATTCGCTGCTCGCCACGCTGTGGTTCAACATCGCCCACTACGCCATCCGGCCCTGGCCCTGGATACTCACCGCCCTGGTTTCGGTGATCCTTTACCCCACGTTGGAGAATCCCGAGCACGGCTACGTCAAGGTGATGATCGATCACCTGCCGCCTTCCCTGCGCGGGCTGATGGTTGCGGCGTTCGCCGCCGCCTACATGTCTACCATCGGGACCCACCTGAACTGGGGCGCCAGCTACCTGGTGAACGATTTCTACCGGCGCTTTTGGAAGAAGGACGAAAGCGAAGGCCACTACGTTCGGGCTTCTCAGGTCTCCACGGTCATCCTGACCATCGCCTCGGCGATCATCGCCTATTACATCGATTCCATTGCGGGAGCCTGGAAGTTGCTGCTGGTTACCGGCGCGGGCACCGGCGGGGTCCTGCTGTTGCGCTGGTATTGGTGGCGGATCAATGCCTGGAGCGAAGTTTCCTCCATGATTGCCGCCTTCGCCGTGTCGCTCTACCTGCAAGTGGGGTTGAAGCTGGACTCCGACAAGCCCGTGGATTTCGCCTGGCTGATGACCTATACGGTTTCCATCACCACTGCCGTCTGGGTCGCGGTCACTTTCCTGACCAAGCCCGAACCCGACCATGTTCTCGACAGCTTCTACCGGCGCACCCGGCCCTCGTTGGTGGGGTGGGGTCCGGTGGCGGCGCGGCTTCCTGAGGTCCAGCCGGCTCGCGACGGCTGGTCGAATTTCTTCTGCTGGATCGCAGGCTGCACCATGATCTATGGCGCTCTGTTCGGGATTGGCAAGCTGCTGCTTGGGGATACGGGTTCGGGCGCGGCCATGCTGCTGGTCGGGGCACTGGCCGGATTCTTTATCTACTGGAACCTCTCCCGCAGGGGCTGGAGTACGGTGGTGGAATGACGCGGATCGCCCTGCTGGCGATGCTTGCGGTTCCGGCGATCGCTCAACTCCTCACCCCAATGGCGCAGAAGACTCGTGCGCGCGGTCTGCCTACCTGGGATCCCGCTTGGGACCAGTTCGTGATTGACGCCCTTCCTCCGGAGATGCTGTCCGACAAGGCGCCGGCCGATGTGCGAACGCTCTGCCCTCGCTTTTTCGAATCGAGCGAGGAGGACCGGAAGCAGTTCTGGGCTTACGTGTTCCAGGCGATGGCCGCGGCCGAATCCAGCTTCCGGCTCAACGCCCGCCTGCTCGAATCTCACCTCGGCCCGGACTCCGTCACCGGATCGACTATCGTCAGCGAGGGTCTGCTGCAGCTTTCCTATCAGGACGCCAAGATGTACGGCTGCAGCTTCGATTGGGAGCTCGACCAGAAGTTCGGCCCGGCGGAGATGGGCAAATCCGTGTTCGACCCCAAGCGCAACCTGGAGTGCGGCGTGAAGATCCTGAACACACAGATTATCCGGCGCGCGCGCCCGCTGTTCACCGAAAAGAGCTACTGGGCCATCCTCCGGCCTTCGCGTCCCGGCTACAAGATCTTTCTTCGCGAGATGGCCAACGCGCCCGGCTTCTGTACGGCCGATTCCGGCGCAAAGCCGTGAGGTCAGCTTCGCCCGAGCTTGCGCATCAGATCGTGATAGCGAGCTGAGCCGCGAACCGCATCAAAACGCGGATCCACGGCGACAAACAACAACTGCGGTTCGCGCTCCGCAGCGGCGCGCTCCAGCCAGTCCACGGCTGATTCAGCCTCGCCGACCGCGGCATACATCGCTGCCAGCTTCATCGCCACTCCCGGCGAACCCGGCGGCTTGCGATTCGGATTGCCCAGGTTCCGCCGCCATAGGCCGGTGAACCCTGCCGTCTGAATGATCTCGCGAACCCGCGCGATCTCCTCCTCGCCGACACGTACCTGCGCCAGCCAGGTCTCGAACTGAATCCGCGCGTCCTCACTGCGGCCAACCCTCAGGTACGAATCGCTCAACAGCCGGTGCGCCGGCGCGAGTTGCGGATCCATCGTCAACGCGAGCTCCAATTCGCGAACCGACTCATGGAAGTTGCGCGCAAGATACTGGAAGTGCCCTGCCCACAACCGATTCAACGGTGTTGCGGGACTGATGCGAATGGCTTCGCGCATCGCGCGAATCGCTCCGCCGGTTTCGCCGCTCGCCATGCGAGCGGACGCCAGCGCACGCCACGCGATGGCGGACCTCCGGTCCAGACGAACCGCGTTTTCCGCACTTCGATTCGCTTCCCGCAGCCTCCAGCGAACCTTCGTTTCCACCGAGGCCAAGGCCGCCTGAGCCACGGCCGAGCGGGGAGCCAGGTCCAGGGCATGGCCCACCTGCCGCTCAGCGATCCTTCCCGCCTCGCCCGCGGTGATCAGGCCCACGTCCGCCATGTCCAGCACCACGATGGCGAGATAGGCGCGAGATTCGGCGAACTCCGGCGCAGCCGCAATGGCTTCTTCGAAGTGGCGTCGCGACTGCAGCAGAGACTCCGCCCGCCACTGCTCGTGATGATAGATTCCGGCGGCGTGGCTGGCCGGAGGCGCCGCCGATCCCCGTTCCGGAGCCGGCGCCAGCCACAGGGTGAGCGCGAAGAAAATACCAGCAGCAATCGCCCCAGGCCACCGGTTTCGGGGAGCCGGGACCACGATCTCCGGCTGAATCCTCTCCACCGGAATCATCAGCCGGTACCCCCGGCCGGGGATCGTCTCGATGTATCGAGGCGTCGCGGCGGCATCGCTCAGCGCGGCCCGAACCCGGTTCACCGTGTTGTTCAGCCCCCGCTCAAAATCGACGTTCGTATCGGGCCAGAGGCGGGACCGCAGGTCCTCCCGGCTCACCACCTCACCGGCGCGTTCCAACAGCGCGAGCAGCAGTTCGAACGGCTTTCCCGACAGCCGGATCGCGATGCCCTGTTTCCGCAGCTCTCTCGTGCTGCTGTCCACCTCGAAAGGACCAAAGCGATACCCGTTCATAACAGCAGTCCCCTCACCATCTTACGAAGTGAGACGCGATGGAGGCGGATTTGGTGCGACCTCCCGTCGCCGCGGTCGTCCTCGCCCTTTATGAACACCAGAATCCTCCTCCTGCTTGCCGCCCTGGGGCTGCCCGGGTTAGAGGCCCAGAAGCGAACGTCCGGTTTCGTCCCGGTGGCCGGCGGCATTCAACTTTATTACGAGAAGATCGGCGCCGGGCCGCAGGTGATTCTCATGCCGCTCGGATTCATCCTGCAGCCCGATTTCGAGCGCCTCGCTGCGCCCTCAAGGACGTTGGTCTTTTACGACCAGCGCAACCGCGGACGTTCCGGAGCCGACCCTAAGGCGACCCTCGCCGCGGAGGTCGCCGATATGGAAGCGCTCCGGGCCCACCTGAAAGTCGAACGCTTCTCCACCATCGGCTACTCCTACCTGGGCCTGATGACTGTCCTGTACGCTCTTGAACACCCCGGCCGGGTCGACCGCATGATTCAGATCGGGCCGGTTCCGATGCGGTTCGGAACCGAATATCCAGCCGAGCATCGCAACCAGGATTCCCTGGAGAGCATGGTCTCCAAGCAGGCGATCGATGAGGTTCTGCGTTTGCGGCAGGAAGGGTATCCGGAAAAGGAACCCCGCGCGTACTGCGAAAAAGAATGGATGGTCACCCGCTACCGCCTGGTGGGGGATCCAGCGCACGTCGCGAAGCTCGGACCCGGGCATTGTCAGTACGAAAACGAATGGCCGGCCCGCGCCGGCAAGTTCTGGGCGGAGGTCCGGATGAAGGAAATGCAGAACCTTGTGGTGCCTCGCGACCGCATCGCAAGCCTGAAGCAGCCGGTTCTCACGATTCACGGCACCAAGGACCGGAACGCGCCGTATGGGTCCGGACGAGAATGGGCGGCGACACTTGGCAATGCTCGCCTGCTTACCGTGCCTGGCGCGGCTCACCAGTGCTGGGTGGAAGCGCCCGAGCTGATCTTCGGCGCGATCGATGTCTTCCTAAAAGGAACCTGGCCGGAGAAGGCTGAGAGAATCGCCCGATAGCGCCCCTGCGGCTCAATCCTTCACCAGCCTCGCCGTCTTGATGAAATCCAGCCGGGGGAACGAGTTCAGGTACGAGTTCCCCTGGTTCTCCAGCTTCGCCGCGTCCGGACCATAGCCTCGCGGCGACGAATCGCCGTAGCCGGCATAGAGTTTCTCCACCACGTCCATGCCGCTGATCACCTTTCCAAACGGCACGAAGTTCTGCCCGTCCAGGCGAGACGAGTTGTCGGCCAGGTTCACGAATACCTGCGTCGTCCGCGTGTTGGGACCGCTGTGCGCGAACGCGACGGTGCCCTTCTTGTTGGACTGCTTGCGGGGATCGTCGAACGTCCGGTTCAGCCTCCACAGTTCGCTGGTGCGCGGGTCCTTGTGAATTCCGAACTGCGCCACGTAGCCCTTCATCACGCGGTAAAACGCGGCGTCATCGTAGAATTTCTCGCGGACCAGTTCCAGAAAACGATCCGCACCGTTGGGGGCCCAGGCGCGGGTCACCTCGATGGTGAAGTCGCCCTTGGTGGTATTGAAGAGAACTTTGTAAACGGCGGGAGTCGGCTCCGGCTTGGGAGCCTCCGCTTTTGGTTTCTCGGGAGCGCACCCGAACAAAAACAAGGACAAGGCAGCCGCGGCGATTCGCACCGCTTTATTCTAGGCCACCCGCAGGTCCGCCAACACTACCCGCTGCAGCGCCTCGACGCCGTGCGCCACCACGTCGCCGGCGACGAACACGGCTGGAGACTCCACCTGCGCCTCGCCGCGTGCCACCGCTGCGAGCGTGCTCTCCACACAGCGCTGGCGAGGTGTGGACGCGCGCTCGACGAAGGCAACCGGCTGGTCGGGCGGGCGCCCTGCCGCGATCAAAGCCGCGGCGATCCGCGCCCGGTGCTTCACCCCCATCAGGATCACCAGCGTGTCCACCCTGGCGTATGCGTCCCAGTTCT
The DNA here is from genome assembly GCA_964406035.1 of uncultured Solibacteraceae bacterium. Classification (GTDB taxonomy): domain Bacteria; phylum Acidobacteriota; class Terriglobia; order Bryobacterales; family Bryobacteraceae; genus JAIEPW01. The sequence continues at coordinate 8,256 of CAYOQB010000005.1, forward strand.
CCGTCATGCCGCCCTCGGCCTGACCCGTGATAACGGCAAAGGACCGCGCCACGCCGCGCAAAGTCAGCGGAATTCCATGCAGCGAGGGCGCGGCAATCGCGGAGCTGATGCCCGGCACGATTTCCACCGGAATTCCGCGTTCCGCCAGCCACAGCCACTCTTCCGCGCCGCGTCCGAATACCATTGGATCGCCGCCCTTCAGCCGAACCACCGTGCGATGCCGGCGCGCACACAAAGCCAGCAGCCCCAGGATGCGGCGCTGCGTGAATTCCTGCTCGCCTTCCCCCTTGCCCATGTAGTGCAACTCGGCGCCGGGTTTCACGCAGGCCAGGATCTCGGGGGGCACCAGGCGGTCGTAGAGCACGGCATCAGCCGCGGCAAGCAGGCGATGCGCTTTCACGGTCAGCAGATCGGGATCGCCCGGGCCCGCGCCAACCAGGTACACGGTGTTCATGAGTAAGCCGGCACCGGGTATTCCACCAGCTCCTCCGCGAGGATCTGCTTCAATAGCGACTCCGCTTCCTTGCGGCGACCCGCGCGCAACAGGGACAGCGCGTCGGAATCCACCAGGCGGTACCAAAGCGCCTTTCGCTTCTCGAATTCCGACACCTGAGCTCCGATATGCGGACGGAACCGCTCTGCAAGCTGCAGAAACTCGCCGTACTCCGGGCCCAGTTCGTCCGCCAGGCGCTCCCGCAGGCGGACGCCCAGCGCCGGACACTGCCCGTTCGTTGACACCGCCACCGTCAGATTGCCGCTGCGATGCGTGGAGGCGAAGATGAAGCGGCAGTTCTTAGGGTCGTCCACAGCGTTGAACAACTGCCCGCGCTCCTCGGCTTCGGCGAACAGAGCCTCATTCTCGCGCCGCGACATCGCGCTGATCACGAGTAGGAATCCAGCCATGTCACCGGGCCGGTAGGCGGCCGGCCGATGCTCGATCACGCGCCTGCGGGCAAGATCCTGCAGAGCCGGGGTCAGTTCGGTGGCCTGTACCACCACACGCGCTCCGGCTTCGAGCAGCTTCGCGACCTTCTCCTCGGCCATGAAGCCGCCGCCCGCCACCAGCACACGCTTTCCCTCCAGATCCAGAAACACGGGGAAAGAGAAATTCATGCCGCCACCTCCGATTCCAACAGTTGTTTCCGCAGCGAGTCCACTCCAACCCGATGCACCCAGTCGCCGAACCCTTCGTTGCGCCTGCGATCCGCGGCATGCAGCGCAAACAGCGGCGACAATCGCGCCGCCACGTCATCACCACGCACCCCGTGCGAGTACAAGGCTGCCAGCCGCGTGCCTGTCTCGGAACCGCCGAGATAAATGCTGTAGAGGTTGACGCTCTGTCCAACGATCCCGATTTCCGCCGTATAGGGCCTGGCGCAACCGTTCGGGCAGCCAGTGACCCGCACCCGGATCGCTTGTCCCGCCAGCCCGGCGCGATCAGCCTCCGCCTGAATCGCGCCGAACAACTCGGGTCCGATCCGCTCGGCTTCGGTTAACGCCTGGCCGCAGGTCGGCAACGCCGGGCAAGCCATTGAATGTCGCAGTACCGGGGGGAGCGATGCCGCCGGTTGCAATCCGGCGTCCCTCAGCGCGATCTCCAGAGCGGCGCGATCCGCAATTCCCACGAGTAGCAAGTTCTGTTGAGCCGTCAGCCGGACCTCGCAGCGAAATCGCTCGACAATCGAGCGGAGTGCTGCCCGCTGCGCACCTTGCATCCGTCCGCTGAGAATACGCAGCCCCACAAACCAGGCGCGATCGTTCTGCCGGTGCCAGCCCAGGTAATCATCCCCACGAGTCCAGACGATGTCCCGCGGCGGCTCCGGCATGAAGTGCAGGCGAGCCGCGAACTCCTGCCGGAACTTCTCTACGCCCCAGGCGTCCAGGACATACTTCAACCTCGCCAGCTTGCGGTTCTCGCGATTTCCGAAATCGCGGTGAATGGCGACGACGGCCTTGGCTGCGTCCAGCAGCTTCGCGGGAGGGACGAAGGCAATCGGATCAGCCAGCCGCGGGTGGCTGGCCTTCACTCCGTTGCTTTGCCCAAGGCCGCCGCCGGCCAGAATGGTGAACCCCTGAAGCTCACCAAGCTCGTAGTGCGGCACGATCCCGAGATCGTTGCCGTAGATGTCCGTAGTGTTGTCGCCCGGGTATGCGAACGCGATCTTGAATTTGCGCGGCAGATACGTCTCGCGGTACAGCGGCTCGGATTCTTCCTCCAGGCTCGCGGCGCGTTCGCCGTCGATCCAGATCTCCGCGTATGCGTTTGATTTCGGCTTCAACTCGCGCGACAGCAGCTCCACGTAGGGCCATAGCTCCTGCCGCTCGCGCGTCTCCAGCGGCGCGGCGCAAGCAATCACGTTGCGGACTACATCGCCGCACGCCGCAAACGTGCTTAGCCGGATTCGGTCGAAAGCCTGCAGCAGAGCCCGCAGGTCGCGCTTGCCCACGTAGTGGTACTGAATGTCCTGTCGTGAAGTGATCCGCAGTGTGCCGTTGCCGGCTTCGTCCGCCAGGCGATCCAACTCCAGATACTGATCCGGTGTCAGCCGTCCGCCCGGGATCCCCACCCGGATCATGAAGGTCTGCGACTTCTCCCCGGCTTTGCGGAGGTCGCGGTCCTCCTGCTGGTACATTCCGTGGAACTTCAGCAGCGTGGTTGCGGGTTTGGAGAACCCAGTGTTTTCGTTGCCGAGCTCCTCCGCCAGCGAGCCGCGGAGGTGGTTGCTGGACTGTTTCAGGGCTTCGACGACCGCCATTACACCATTGTAGATGGACAAAGGGAATTTAGCAATGAGAAAATATAATCTCCATCTACATTAGGAGATGATTTTAAATCAATGAGTTACGATGTGGGCGGCCGTGATCTGCCAATTCCCGTCGCGCTTGGCCCATTGAAGATTGATCGCACCACCCAGGCCGGAGGCAACCTTCAGCCGGGCAATGGTCTGGAATCGGCCCGTCCGGAAAGCCGGCCGACCAGCCGTAGCGGAACGCGAAGCATACCCCGCGCCGCACTCCGACATGGCTGCGAGATCGTCGGAGACGCGCGCCAGCAGGAACATCTGGGCGCTGCGGTGCGGCACTTCCTGCAAGTGAGGATGGCTGTGTTCGTCGGGAGCGATTAGTTCCGCGCCGCCTTGTCGGGGAAGCATCGCCAGGATCCCGCTCAGAAATGCGGCGGGCGCGCCCGCGTCCCGGATCTCCGAACAGCCAGAGGCCTCCGGTGCGAAGTACGCCGCGGCTTTCGCGAAATCGCGCTTTTGGAGCCATGTCGCGAAAAAGTCTTCCGTCGCCTGAATCAGCTCGGGCTCGGCGCGAAACTCTTTGGCCCGCGATGCGGCGGCAGCCGGACGCGGGGCGGTCGCCGGAGCCGCGGCTCGCTGAAACGGATGCTCCAGGTGCCAGGAAACCACCTTCCAGTAACCCTCTTCCTTGCTCCACACTTGCGTCAGATAAGTCGGTCCGCCGTTCTCTCTGCGCAACCGCGTGATGGACGCATATTTGTCGCCGAACTGATGGGATACCGCGGGCAGTTCCTCGGCGAGGTCGGTCTTCAACCGCACCCGGCAATCTAACGCCCGAGCGTCATCGTCCGCGAGCTGCTCCAGACTGAAGAGCTTGCCATGCGGGTGCTGGATGGGCCGAGCTCCGGGAGCGTACAACGGTGCGCCCTGCACGACTTCTTCAAGCGAGTTCACCCTTCCGTAAGCCCGCGCGGCTTTGCGCATCTGCTCCAGAATTCGCAGGTTTGCGAGATTGCTGTCGATGCTCTCGCCTGTCTGGAACTCCGCCAGGCACGCATAGGAGACGATCGAGAGATACGCGAAGGCCTGCTCCGGCTTGCCGTCTACCAGCCAGCTTTGCAGATAGTCATGAACGGCGTCTTCCAGAGGGGCCGATGCCTTCACACGAGGCGTATCCGGAACCGGAATGTTCAGCGCGACAGAGACGGTTTGTGCCGGCGCGGCAAACAAGCCCAGGAAGTCGCGCCACCATTCCTCAAAACCGTTCCAACGCCTGGCGTGCACTCTCGGGTTGTTCCCGGCGCGAACATCGGAATTCGCAGCCGTCAAGTGACCGTTTACCAGCGCCTTCGGGCCGGAGGAGGAACGATAATCTACGTCGATGTCGGCGCGCCGTCCTGTACGCGTCACCGAGATCTGAATGGACGGGGTCCCCCCCTGCTGCCGGAAGTTGATCGGATAGCCCAGGTGGTAAATGGTGTTGTCGCCGGTGCGCTTGAACTCCTTGGACGCGTAGAGCCGGTCCAGCGCATTCTTCTTGAGCTTCACATAGAGCCGGAACTGATGATCGCCCCGCGAGCCCGGCAACTGCCCGTGGGCCGACTCCACCATTTCCACCAGGTCCAGCGCCTTGCCCAGCGAAGTCCCGTTCTCCGCCGTGAGCGGAGTGTTCAGCAGCGCGTGAGTGACGGCGTCGAAGGTCGTGCGCGTGGACAGCGTCAGTGATTCGTAGGTCGCAACGTCCAGCTTCTTCCCAGTAATGCGGCCGAATTCCGTCAGCCAAGCCTGTACCAGTTTCTTCTGCTCCGGACGCAGGTTCCCGTAGCTACCCTCGGCCGGTCCGGTATACGGGCGTTTCTGGGCAGCCGCGACAGCAACCAGCAGGATAGAGACAAGCAGACGAATCATCATGGTGGAATCCGGTAAGAAGATGGCGCCCGGCCGCCAACTGGTGTAATTTATTGCATCGGTTCCGGCTACTTGGCATCCCGCCAGTTGTCCCCAACTCCGACCTCCACCAGCAGGGGGACATTCAGGGCGCAGACGCTCTCCATCTCCGCCTTCACCAGCGCTGCAACCTCCGCGGTTTCGGATTCCGGCGCCTCGAACACCAATTCGTCGTGTACCTGCAGCAGCATGCGAGCCTCGTACTCGTTCAGCCGCTCCTGAATGCGGATCATCGCCAGCTTGATCAGGTCCGCCGCCGTGCCCTGCAGCGGCGTGTTCACCGCGGTCCGTTCCGCGAAGCCGCGGGCGTTCGGGTTGCGCGAGTTCATATCGGGAATGGGCCGCTCGCGCCCCAGCAGCGTTCGCGACATCCCGGTGCGCCGCACGTCGGCGATGGTCTGGTCGATGAAGGTCCGCACTCCCGCGTATCGCTCGAAGTACGCCTTGATGTAGCGCTCCGCTTCCTTGCGGTCGATGCCCAACTGCTGCGCCAGCCCGAACGGCGTCTGCCCGTACACGATCCCGAAGTTCACCGCTTTCGCGCTGCGGCGTTGGTCCGGCGTGATCATGAGCGGGGGCACGCCCAGCACCTCCGCCGCGGTGCGGGTGTGAATGTCCTCGCCGCGGCGGAACGCGTCGGTCAGTACCGGATCCCCCGACATATGCGCCAGCAGCCGCAACTCGATCTGCGAATAGTCGGCGACAATCAGCTTCCAGCCGGGCTCCGGCACGAAGGCCGCGCGGATCTCGCGTCCCAGTCCGGTGCGAATCGGGATGTTCTGCAGGTTCGGATTCGAGGAAGAGAGCCGCCCGGTGGCCGCGCCCGCCGGATTGAACGTCGTATGTACGCGTCCCGTTCGCGGATCGATCAACTGCGGCAGTGCGTCGACATACGTTCCCTTCAGTTTGGTCAGTTGCCGGTACTCCAGGACCTTGCGGGCGATCTCATGCTCCTCGGCGATCGCCTCCAGGACATCGGCGGCCGTGGACGCCGTCTTGCCCCGGCCATAGCGGCTGACCATCGGGATCGCCAGGTCCTCGAACAGCACCTTGCTCAACTGCTGCGGCGAGTTGATATTGAACGGCTTGCCCGAAAGCTGGAAAATTTCCTCCGCCAGCCGCGCGATGTCGAAATCCATGCGCCCGCCGAGCTCGCGCAGCGCCGCCGGCTCCACCCGGATCCCGGTCAGCTCCATCCCCGCCAGCACCGGCGCGAGCGGCAGATCGATGTGGTCGTAAACCGGTCGAAGCCCGCGCGCTTCCACCTCCCCGGCCAGCTTCTCGCGCAGCGACAGGATCAGATCCGCCTGCTCGGAGAGGTCGGAGGTGAACTTGCGATCCAGGTGAATCTCGCTCAGCACCTCCAGGTTCGCGGCCGACGGCTCCGCCGCCAGCAGGAACCCGTACAGCATCGTGTCGTGCTCGAAAGCCGGAGGATCCAAGCCCATCCGCCGGAACTCCACCATCAGGCTCTTGACGTCATGTCCGGTGCGAACCCGCTCCACCAGTTCGCCCGCCAGCGCCAGCGGAAAGCAGCGACCTGAATTCGCCGCCGACGACAACCCGATCTGCCGCTCGTGCAGGTCCTGCGCCGCGCCCAGCGTAATGGCCAGCGGCGCTGCCGGATCCAGTCCGGAAGCCCACGCCGCCACCTCTGCCTCGTCCCTCAACTCCGCGTAGTCGCGCGCAACCTCGCTCTGCTCGCCGGATTCCAAATCCTTCAACAGGCTGAAGAACTCCAGTTCTTTGTAGAGGGCCTTCAGCTCCGCTGTCGAGGGCTCCCGAGACTTCAGCGATTCCAGCTCCACATCCAGCGGCACCGAGGTGTGAATCGTCGCCAGCTCCAGGCTCAGCCGAATTCGGTCCCGATTGTTCTGCAGACTCTCGCGATACATCTTGCGCTCCACTTCATCGGCGCGGCGCAGCGCTTCCTCGACGCTGCCGAACTTCTGGATCAGGTCGCGAGCCCCCTTGTCCCCGATGCCCGGCGCACCCGGTATGTTGTCCACCGCGTCGCCCTTCAACGCCAGCAGGTCGGCCACCTGCCACGGCTTCACGCCCATGTACTCCTCTGTGGCCGCGATGTCGTAGACCTTGTCATCCTTCATCGGGTTCAGCATCACTATGCGATCGCTGACCAGTTGCAGCATGTCCTTGTCGCTCGAAACGATCACGACTTCCATGCCCTTACTCTCCGCCTGCCGCGCCAGCGTCCCGATGACGTCGTCCGCCTCGAAGTTGTCGTATTCCAGGATGGGAATGTTCATCGCCGCCACCACCTTGCGGACATACGGAATCTGCTCCAGCAGATCCGCGGGCGTTTCTGTCCGGTTGGCCTTGTATTCAGTAAACTTTTCGTCGCGGAACGTCGGACCCATGCTCTCGAACACCGCCGCGATGTACTCCGGATGCTGCGTATTCAGCAGCTTCCGCACCATGTTGTGGAAGATGTAGACCGCCTCCGTGGAGAAACCGCGATGCGTCCGCATCGGCGGCGCGTTCGACCGCGCCCGCGCATGATACGCGCGGAAGATGAACCCGAAGGAATCGATCAGAAAAAGGCGGGCGGCCATCAGTCGGCATCATCGTATCACGCCGTCGCGCCGGGGGACGCTCCCGGTGCGGGCGAAGGGACAGAGAAAATGCAGTTAGTCCCACGGGTCCTAGGACAATCCACAGCGCAATTTGTGGCCGTTCAGCCACACCATCAGGACTGAGAGCGTGGTGGTTCCGCCACAGTTGTAACGGCGGAAGTCTTTTTACATCAAACGGCTAGAGAACTGAGAAGCGTTACTGTTACAATGTCGGTCTCGGAGGAAGATATCGTCAGCCGGGCGAGTTCCGGTCCGGACTGAGGAGGCTCTTTCAATTGCGCTTTGAAACCACGGTACAACGCCCCGTGGAGGCCAGCGGTATCGGACTTCACAGTGGCGCTCGGGTCCGCATTCGCATCCTGCCCGCGCCACCTTCCACTGGAATCGTCTTTGTCCGCACGGACCTGAACAACTTCCTGGTCCCGGCAAGCTGGCGGCACGTGGCCAAGGTCAGCTACGCCACCAGCTTGATGCGGCAGGGCGTCCTGATCTCCACCACCGAACACCTGCTCAGCGTTTTCTATAGCATGGGCGTCGACAACGCCTACGTCGAGATCGACAATCTGGAGGTGCCCATCCTCGACGGGTCCGGCCAGCCTTTCGTCAAGCTGTTGCGCGAAGCAGGGTTGAAGACCTACCGCCGCCGCAGGCGATACCTGCGCATCCGCCGTCCCGTCTCGGTGGAGGACGGCAGCAAGCGCATCAGCATTCTGCCTTCGGACCGCTTCCTGCTCACCTGCGACGTCTTCTTCGATCATCCTCAGGTGGGACGCCAGACGCTCGAAATGGAGCTGACGCCGGAGCGCTACGCCTCCGACATCGCCCCCGCGCGCACCTTTGGATTTGAATACGAGCTCGACAAGATGCGCGAAATGGGCCTGATTCGCGGCGCATCGCTCGAGAACGCGGTCTGCTTCGATCGCACAGCGATTCTGAATCCGGATGGCCTCCGCTTTCCCGACGAGTGCTGCCGGCACAAGGCCCTGGATCTCATCGGCGATCTGGCGCTGATCGGCCGGCCCCTGCTGGGGCATGTGATCGCCGAACGCGCCGGCCATGCCATGCACACGGCCCTGGTGGCGAAAATCGCCTCCGACCCCACGTTGTACGAAATCCTCAGTTTCGACCAACTGGCAGACCGCGTGGCCCACGCGCTGGTGTCCTGAAGCCTTGCGCCGCCACATTCCCAACGCGATCTCGCTGGCGCGCCTGCTGGCCGCTCCCGTCCTGGCGCGCTGGATCTGGAATCGCGAATACGAGTACGCCCTCATCCTGCTGGCGGTGGCCGGCCTCACCGACCTGCTCGACGGTTTCCTTTCCCGCCGCTGGAAAGTGGCGTCGCAAAGCGGCGCTTACCTGGACCCGCTGGCCGACAAGGCGCTGCTGGTTAGCGCCTACATCGCGGGCGGGCTCGATGGCCTGATTCCCGCCTGGCTGATGTGGCTGGTGTTGGGACGCGATCTGCTGATCCTGTCGATGGTCGCGGCCGGGTTCGCCTTCACCGCGCACCGCTCCTTCCCCCCGGCGCTTACCGGCAAGCTCAGCACCGTGGTGCAGATCTTCTATGGGCTGGTCCTGCTGTACAACCGCTCCATGCTGGCCGACGAAAATCGGGCCGGTCCGGTGGAGAACGCGATGTTCTGGGCAGTGGCCGCAATCACCATCGTGAGCGGCCTGGATTACATGGTTCGTGGGTACCGTATGCTGCGCTCCGATCCCGCGGCGAGTGGCTAGCGGCGGGGCACGGTGCGCGGCGATGGGCTTCTCGGGACGAGAGCCGTCTGGACGCCAACTACGAACCTGTGTCATCATCGGTGCGACCACGAGGGTAGTAATATGGCTGACCGCAAACAATTTCAGAACGTCCCGGACCCCGATCCGGAGTTGCTCCAGCTCTTGGAGCAGTCACGCAATCACGTCCTGACTGAAGAGGAACTGCGGGAGCAGAGGGTTAGCTTTGCTTTCGGAAATGCGCCCGTTTCCAGCGCCGAGCGGATCACCAAGGAAAGCGTTCGAGCCGCGTCAGTTCACATTCGGATGCTCTGAGCTGACGAAGACCAGTCGGCCCGCCAAAGAATCAATGTCCATCGGAATGATCCGGACCTCTGGGGGATAGTGCAAAACGGGCACTTCGATGTTTCAGACCTGACGAACTACTTGGGCCGGCTATTGAAACAGCAACTCGCCGATCAGTGAAACACCGGGCCTACCTTGCGAATCGTACCCGCGGCAAGAACCATTTGGCAGTCGCCCAACGTCGTCGGCCTTGACCTGACCTCTTGGGAGAAAAGGCCTCATTGACGCCCCGCTGGAACAGGGTTAGGCTGAAGAAGTGAGCGCCCCCGTTGCACGCTACCGGCCGGCCCGCCAGTATCATACCTGGGCTCTGGTGGCGTTCGCGATGGCTGCGTTCTCCTTCTGGTGCGGCTTGCGCTGGACCCCCGCGTTCCTGCCCTCCATGCTTTTGCTGCTCTCCAGCGCGCTCATGCTGGTTCTGGCCACCCGTCCCACTATCGAAGTCCACGACGAGCACCTGCGCATCGGGCGCGCCTTGATCCCCTGGAATCAGATCCGCCGTCTGGACCGCACCGGCTGGATTTCGCCGCTGGTCCTCTACATCACTCTGCTCGAAGACAAGCGCCTGCTGGTGATCTACCCGGGCGATCTCGAATCCGCCACCAGCCTGTTGCGGCAGTTGCGCCGCAACTCGCGCGAAGCCTTGATCGACGGGATCCCGTACCGGCAGTTCTGGGGCGAAGCCCTGACCCCCGCTCCGGATCGCGCCCAGCCCGCCCCCAACCGCTACCCCATCCTGCGGCCTGAGGACGAGGCCGAGATCGAACGCATGTTCCAGCGGTTGAAGACCGTGGGCCACCTGGACCCCAAGAATTCCCCTGACGAGTAGTGAAGAAGGCCAAATCCAGAGGCCGCGGCCGCGCCTGGCTGATCGTTCTGGGATTTGCCCTGCTGCTGTTCTTCACCCGCGCCGCCTGGCTGGGCTGGATGGGCGACGCGCTGGTGCAATCGGAAGAGCCCAGACGCGCCGACGCCATCCTCGTCCTCGCCGGCGATGCCTGGGGCAATCGTATCCGCAAAGGCGCCGATCTCTCGCGACAGGGCTTCGCGCCCCTGGTGTTCGTCAGCGGACCCGAGGGGCTGTACGGCTTCCATGAAAGCGAGCTCGCCATCCGCTACGCGGTGAAGCAGGGCTATCCCGAGGATATGTTTGTCGCGCTGCCCAACACCGCGCGCTCCACCGCCGAAGAGGCGGAGCAGATCCTGCCGCGATTGGAGCAGCGAGGCGTGAAGTCCCTGATTCTGGTCACCAGCAACTATCACACCCGCCGCGCTGGGGCCACCTTCCGCGGACGCGCCGGAAACATGAACATCACCGTGGTCGCCGCCCCGGACCGGACCTTCGATCCCGCAAACTGGTGGAAGTCCCGCGACGGGCAGAAACAGTGGTTCTTTGAGGCCACCAAGAGCCTCGCGTCCGTGCTTGGAATTTGAACGCATGAAGCAAACCGCGTGGCAATTCGTTTCTCCCTACCTGTGGCGCTATCGCGGCAGCTTTGCCCTCGGTCTCGGCGCACTGCTCGTCAAGGATCTGCTGTCCGCGGCCACGCCGCTGGTCATCCGCAACGGAATCGACACGCTCACCGCCCGCTTTGACTGGAACGCCGTCTTACTGCTTGCCGGACTGCTGGTGCTCATCTCCGCCGCCAAGGGCGTGTTCCAGTACTGGATGCGGGTCATCATCATCGGCATCTCCCGCGACATCGAGTTCGACCTTCGCAATGACCTCTTCGCCCACCTGGTGCGGTTGGATCAGGCCTTCTACGGACGTTTTCGCACCGGAGATCTGATGGCGCGCTCCACCAACGACCTGAATGCCGTGCGCATGATGATCGGACCCGGCGTGATGTACTGGTGCGAAACCTCGATTACCTTCGTGCTGGCCACCGCCGTGATGCTGTGGGTGGACTGGCCTCTGGCGCTGATCGCGCTCGCCCCCGCGCCGCTGGTCAGCTTCGCGGTGGTCTTCTTTGGGCAGCGCATCCACGACCGCTTCGAAAAAATCCAGCGCCAGTTTTCCGACATCTCCAGCCGCGTCCAGGAGAACCTCGCCGGCGTCCGGGTCGTGCGCGCGTATTCGCAGGAGCAGGCCGAGATGCGCCACTTCGAGGTGCTGAATCGCGACTACATCCGGCAGAACCTGGGCCTCGCGAAAATTTCCGCGCTGTTCTACCCCCTGCTGCAGGCGCTGATCGGCGTGTCCTTTCTGCTGGTGTTGTGGGCCGGAGGCTACCGCCTGCTGGCCGGCAACATCTCGCTCGGCAGCTTCGTCATGTTCAACACCTACATGGGCATGCTCATCTGGCCCATGATCGGCATGGGCTGGGTGGTCAACCTGGTGCAGCGGGGCCAGGCGTCGCTGGGGCGCTTGCGCGAGTTGCTCGACGAACAGCCTTCCATCGCCGCGCCGGCGATCCCGGAAAAACTGGCGGCGCCGCCGCGCGGCGCCATCGAGTTCCGCGACGTCGAGGTCCGCTATCCCGCGCGCCACGCCCTCGCGGGCATCCACCTGACCATCGCCGCCGGCAGCACGGTGGCCATCGTCGGCCATACCGGCAGCGGCAAATCGACCCTGGTCAGTCTCATTCCCCGTCTGCTCGACCCCACCTCCGGGCAGGTTCTGCTGGACGGTGTCGATCTGCGCAAGCTGGATCCGCTCGAGCTCCGCCGCCACATCGGCTACGTGCCGCAGGAGACCTTCCTGTTTTCCTCGACTCTGGCGGGAAATATTGCTTTCGGCGTACCCGGCGCCACCCGCCAGCAGATTCAGGGAGCTGCGCGGCTCGCCGGACTGGAGCCGGACCTCGAATCGCTGCCCAAGGGCCTCGACACCGTGATCGGCGAACGCGGCATCACCCTCTCCGGAGGCCAGAAGCAGCGAACCGCGATTGCCCGCGCCATCCTGCGCAATCCCGCGATCCTGATTCTTGATGATGCGCTCTCCGCCGTGGACACCCTGACCGAGGAACGCATTCTCACCGCGCTCAGCTCCGTGATGCGCGGCCGCACCACCATCCTGATCTCACACCGCGTATCCACGGTGCGAAACGCCGAACGCATCATCGTGATCGAGCACGGCGTCGTGGCGGAGCAGGGCTCGCATGAAGAACTGGTCCGGCGCGGCGGCTACTACGCGGATCTGTACGCCAAGCAACTGCTCGAAGAAGAGCTCGAGTCGATTTAGCTACTTCAGGTCATCCGGCTTCACTTCGGTTCTGCTGCCCGTGGCCGCGAACCGCAGGAAGCCGATCAGATCCGCGAGTTCCTGATTGTTGTACGACGCCGAAGTGGGCGGATGCTTCCACTTCGTGTTCGGCTTCACCTCATCGATGGCGCTCTTAGCGACTTTCTTCAATTCCGCTTTGTTGCCGGTGAGGTCGTACAGCAACACCTGATCGCCTTCCTCGCCCGCCTTCATCGCCGGGAAGGAACCCACGCCTTTTACCTTGTACTCGCGGACATACTCCGTCATGGTCATTTGAATCGCGGTCACCAGACCTTTGGGGACCGCGGCCGATGCCAGGGTCCGCAGATCCGGACCGGCGGGAGTTCCGATGTCCTTGATTTGATGGCACGCGGCGCATGCGACGCCCTTGGGCGAGTTGAGGAATAACTCGCGGCCCCGTTGCGCCTGCGCGGGCAGGTCTTGCGCTCTCGCCGGGGCCGCCGCCCCCAACCCCAGTGCCACCACAACAGCCAGCCGTAGCATAACTTACCTCCAGCTCTCGGGATGCAATCGCGAGGCCGTCCGTAAGTTATTGAATCCGATCAGATTTTGTAACTCGAAATGAGCGAAATCACCCAGCTCGGCGGTCCCCTAGCGGGGCAATCGCAACTCCACTCCACGCTCTCCGTTCAGCCGCTGTGACAAGTCGCGATCCACCAGCGCAAGCGATACGCGGTTGATCACCTGTTTGGGCGTGACGTAGTTCAGGGTGTCGCCTTCCACCCAGTAGGCGACCGCGGAGAGAACCGAAGAGTCGTTCAGCGCGATGAGGTAAATGACTGGTTTATCAGATGGTTGCGGGTCGCGAGCAGGCTCGGCGGCAGGGCTTGGCCGGGCTTCGTAGATGCGCAGGCCCCCCGCTCCGGGCTCCGGCAACCTGGCGTCGCTGTAGTCGCGCAACACCGGGTTCACCTGCTCCGGCCGGTAATTTTGGTTGATCACCACCACCGGCGGATTGGCCACCTGGACTGGTTGGGGAACCACCACGGTCTGTGGCTCATTCCAGCCCCAACCGAAGCCCCCGCCGATCGGGATCGGGACGTAAACCGGCAGGACGCCGCGGCGCTGGTTCCAGCCGAAACCCCCGCCGAAGCCGCCGCCCACGAAGCCGCCGCCGCGCCACGGATTGCCCTGAATGGTGCCGCTCAACTGCCTGGGGAAATTGAAGTTATGGATGGATGCACCGGGCGGAAGCGCGGCAATCGGCGTGCCTGGATTGACTATGCTGGGCACGAATCCGGGATGCACGGGCGCGCCAACAATCACCGGCGGGCGCGCGCCAACGCCGGGACCCGGTCCCATCGGCCGAGGCATCGGCCTCATGCCTCCTCCGCCGCGTTGCGCGAGCAACGCCGTGCTGGCCAGAACCATCCAAGTAAGCAGACGAAACATGGCGCAATCCACCCTCTAGTAGTTTAGGCGCAAAACGCGCGCGGAGGGATTCAAAAATCCGAAACGCGGCGGCCGCCCACCGGATTCGAAGCCGGGGCGCGGTAACATGGTAGCTGGTAGTTTTATGATCGATCCGATCCTGGCCAAGATTTTCGGCACGAAGAACGATCGCGAAATCAAGGCCATCCGGCCCTTGGTGGATGCGATCAACGCGCTGGAGCCGCAACTCGAGCAGCTTTCCGACTCCGACCTCGCGTACAAGACTCAAGAATTCCGGCAGCGGCTGGAGAACGGCTCGACGCTCGACGATCTGCTGGTCGAAGCCTTCGCCGTATGCCGGGAAGCCGGACGCCGGGTGCTGAACATGCGCCATTTCGACGTGCAGTTGATCGGCGGCATCGTCCTGCATCGCGGCAAGATCGCCGAAATGAAAACCGGCGAGGGCAAGACGCTGGTGGCCACGCTTCCGGTGTATCTGAACGCACTCGAAGGCAAGGGCGTTCACGTGGTCACCGTCAACGACTACCTGGCCAAGCGCGATTCGGAGTGGATGGGCAAGCTGTACAAATTCCTGGGGCTCACCGTGGGCGTGATCGTGCACGGCAAGGACGACGAGGAGCGCCGCGACGCCTATCTCTGCGATATCACCTACGGGACGAACAACGAGTACGGCTTCGACTACCTGCGCGACAACATGAAGTTCCAGTTGGCGCAGTGCGTGCAGCGCACGCATAACTTCGCCATCGTGGACGAGGTGGACTCCATCCTGATCGACGAGGCGCGCACGCCCCTGATCATCTCGGGTCCAAGCGAGGAATCCACAGACAAGTATTACAAGGTAAACCGGATCATCCCCAAGCTGATCCGCGGCGAAGTGATCGAGGGCAAGGAGCCGGGCGAGAAGTACTTCACCGGCGATTACACCGTCGACGAGAAGCACAAGTCCTGCGCGCTGACCGAAGAAGGCGTGCTGAAGGTGGAGAAACTGCTGGGCGTGGGCAATCTCTACGAGCCGCAGAACATGGAATGGAATCACCACGTGCAGCAGGCGCTGAAAGCGCACGTGATGTTCCACCTGGACAAGGACTACGTCGTCAAGGATGACGAGGTGATCATCGTCGACGAGTTCACCGGGCGGCTGATGCCGGGACGCCGCTGGTCCGACGGCCTGCATCAGGCGGTGGAAGCGAAGGAAGGCGTCAAGATCCAGCGCGAAAACCAGACGCTGGCCACCATCACCTTCCAGAATTACTTCCGCATGTACAAGAAGCTGGCCGGCATGACCGGCACGGCGGAGACCGAGGCGGCCGAGTTCGAAAAAATCTACAAGCTGGAAGTGGTGGTGATTCCGCCCAACCGCAAGATGCAGCGGAAGGAATTCGCGGACATCGTCTACCGCACCGAGGAAGAGAAGTTCCGGAACGCCGCCAAGGAGATCAAGGAGTGCAACGAGCGCGGCCAGCCGGTGCTGGTGGGCACCATCTCGGTGGAGAAGTCGGAGCGGCTCTCGGGCATCCTGAAGCGCATGGGTGTGAAGCACGAGGTGCTGAACGCCAAGAATCATGAACGCGAGGCGTTCATCGTGGCGCAGGCGGGCCGCAAGGCGGGCGTGACGGTTTCCACCAACATGGCCGGCCGCGGAACGGACATCCTGCTCGGGGGCAACCCCGAGTTCATGGCCAAGGAACACCTGCGCAAGCAGAACAAGGATCCGGACCTGCTGCAGATCGCCGCTGTCGGGACGCCGGAACGCGCGGAATGGGACGCGGTCTATACGCGGTTCAAGGAAGAAACCGCGTCCGACCACGAGGAAGTGGTGCAGCTCGGCGGGCTGCATATCATCGGCACGGAGCGCCACGAGTCGCGGCGCATCGACAACCAGCTTCGCGGCCGCGCCGGACGCCAGGGCGATCCCGGTTCGGCCCGCTTCTACCTCTCCCTGCAGGATGACCTGATGCGCATCTTCGGCGGGGAGCGCATGCAAAATTTGATGCTGCGTCTGGGGATGGAAGAGGACGTGCCGATCGAGTCCGGCCTCATCACCAAGCGGATCGCCGCCGCGCAGAAGGCAGTGGAAGCGCAGAATTTCGCCGCCCGCAAGCACGTTCTCGAATACGACGACGTGATGAACAAGCAGCGGCAGGCCATCTACGGCATGCGCCGCAGCATGCTGGAAGGCGAAAGCCAAAAGCCGCGCGTCATGGAAATGGTGGACGGCATTCTCGGCTCCTACGTCGATACGCGGTGTCCCGAGAAAACCCATCCCTCCGAATGGGAGCTGGCCGAGCTGCAAAACGACATCCTCACCCAGTTTGGCGTGAAGGTGGACATCGGCGAGTTCGCGGGCCTGTCCCGCCGCGAAATCGAGCAGACGATCAGCGATCAGTTGTACCGCCGCTACGATGAGAAGGAAGAAGCGCTCGGCGAAGACCTGATGCGCGAGAGCGAGCGGCTGATCATGCTCAACGTCATCGACAACCAGTGGAAGGACCACCTGCTGTCGATGGATCACCTGAAGGAAGGCATCGGGCTGCGCGGTTACGGGCAGAAGGACCCGCTGGTCGAATACAAGAAGGAGTCCTACCACCTGTTCCAGGACATGATGGAGCGCATCGAGGATGAAACGGTGCGATACCTTTACTTCCTGCAGCGCGGCGAGGACTTCGATTCCCCCATGCGCGCCTTCGGCGAGCCCGACCTGCCGGAAGACGAAGACTCCGAGGCAGTCACCATCGCCGCGCGCGAGCAGCGCCAGGCGGCGCAGGCGTCAGTGACGGATTTCACCCGCGCGATCCAGCGCAAGAAAGAAAAGGAGCTCGCCGAGCTGCAGTTTGTCGGCGGAGAAGCGACCACGGCGCAGCAGCCCGTGCTGGCGCAGAAAAAGCCCGGCCGCAACGACCCATGCTGGTGCGGATCCGGCAAGAAGTACAAGAAATGTCACGGCTCTTAATCCTCTTAGCGGGCCTTTCGGCGCCGATTTTTGCCGCGATTTGGCCCGAAATGGCCGGCGATTACCGCCGCACGCAGGCGCGTCCGCTGGCGCCGGAGGACGCGGCGCTCTTCCAGGAACTCGGCTTCCAGGAAGGCGAATCCGCGGTCCTGCGGGGACCCGCCGGTTCCCTGGAAGTCCGCGCCTGGCGCTTTCAGGATTCCACCGGCGCCTATGCGGCCTCCCTGCTTTTGGGACGCGAGTTTCAACAGGCCGGGAACCACCTCATTCGCTTCGTCCCCGATCCTGGGCCCAAAACCCGGCAAGCGATCGTCGATGCGCTGCAACCGCGTCGTCAGGCGCTGCCCGTCCTGCCCACTTATGTGCCTCGGCAGAATCTGGTAAAGGGCAGTGAACGCTATATTTTAGGACCGATCGGGCTGGCCCGGGTGGAGCCCGGAATCCCGCCCGCGGAGGCCGGTTTCCACCTCGGCGGCGAAGCTCAGTTCGCGCGTTACAGCGCCGGGGGCAAGAGCTTCAACCTGTTGATCTTCAGTTACCCCACGCCGGGTATCGCGCGCGACCGGGCGGCCGCGTTTCAGAATCTGCCGGGTGCGCTGGTGCGGCGCAGCGGGACCATGGTGGGGGTGATTCGCGAACCCGCCGATCCGGCACTGGCTGCCCGTACCCTGGACCAGATCAATCAGGAGGTTACGGCGGTTTTCAACAGCGTACCTCCGGCGCCGGTGCCGGTGAAGGATGCCATGCACATGGTGCTGGCGGCGTTCGAACTCGCCGGGGTTCTCCTGGCCGCCTGCCTGGCCGCCGGACTGATTTTCGCCCTGGTTCTGTTCACGGTCCGCCGCCGGGGCTACGTCTCCGGAGGCGAGGCCATGACTTCGCTCCACCTCCGCGACGAGTAGCCGAATCCGCCGCAAGACGTATCAGTAAGCCCTAAAGTTTGCCATCGCTTGCACTGGAATGGGGCGCCCGCCCAAGACCCCGGAAGGGGTTTTTCCACAACGCGGTTTCAAAACGGGAATCGCATAAAGTGTTTCGGCAGAACGTCTTAAGAGCGCTTTTCGCGCGGCCAGATTTTCTCTTGACTTCATTTCTGGCAGACCCTAAGATCCAATCACACACAGATTTTGGCGGTTGCGAAACCGTCGGATCTGATTCTCCCATGAACATCACCCTGGTAGAACAGGGCGACAAAATGCTCACCTTCGGGTGAGCATTTTACTTTGGAATCAGACTCATGGCACCCATAACACCCGCGCCGATGGCGCTACCTGACCTGAGGAGCGCCGGAGTACCGGCAGTCCTGTTCCTGTTCGAGACCGACTGTCCCACCTGCCGGCTGGCGAGCCCGTACCTGAGCCGCCTGGCCGAAGCAGCGGGGCCGCTGGCGCGCATTATCGGGTTGTCCCAGGACCCGGAAGACCCCACCGCCGCTTTCGCCCGCCAGACGGGCGCAAAATTCGAAATCTGGAGGGACGAGGGCTTCCCTTACTCCCGCGAGCTGGACCCCGGCTTCGTCCCCGCCTGGTATGTCTTCGACGCCAAAGGCCAGTTGATCCAGCATTGGGTGGGGTTCGACAAGGCCGAACTCAACACCGCCGCCGCCGGGCTCGGTTTGCCCGCGGTGGCCTCCGATTCCGACGGAAATCCGCCGTCCAAACCGGGCTGCACGTCGCGTCATCGCGAAGGTCCGGACGCGGGGGTGGGAGTGGAGACGGCTGTGCCAGAGGCGGGCCGGGCTTCGCAAATTGAACTGGCGCAAGGGGTTGACCCATGGGAGTATTGCCGGGACTGGGATCCCCTGCCGGTGGTGCCGCCGACCCGCGAACGGGTGGAGCGGATGATCGGAGACCGCGATCCGGGGGAGCTGATCGCGCTGGTCCCTCCCAATTTCGGGCCGGCGACGGTGGAGAAGATCGCGGCAAACGCCGTGATGGCGGGCTGCGATCCGGCGATGATGCGGGTGCTGATCCCGCTGATCCGGGCGGTTTGCGATGAGCGCTTCAATCTGCACGGCGTCCAGGCGACCACCCATTTCGCCTGCCCGCTAGTGATTCTGAACGGTCCCATCCGGACGGAGTTGGGGTTCGCCAGCGGGTCCAACGTGTTTTCGAACGTGGCCCGCGCGAATTCCACCCTCGGCCGGGCATTGCAACTGATTTTGAGCCTGATCGGCGGGGCGAAACCGGGTGAAATCGATATGTCGGCGCTGGGAAATCCAGGCAAATTCTCGTATGTGATCGCGGAAAACGAAGAACGGAGCCCGTGGACGCCGCTGGCTTCGGGGAACGCGATTACGCTGTTCGCCGGTGCTCCGCCGGCGGGTTTCAGCGAGCACCGGGCGCGCGACGCGAGAACGCTGCTGCGGGCGTTCACCAGGGTGCTGGAAACCACCTGGAGCCCGCGGCTCTGCGGCATGGTGGAGGCCTTTGTGGTGGTGTGTCCGGAACACGCGGCGACGCTCGCGCGTGACGGATTCTCAAAGGAGGACGTCCGGCAGCACCTGTTCGAGAACACCGGCGTGCCGCTGCGCGAGTTCGATGACGACGGCGAGGGAACGCAATTCCAGCAGCTCTATACCCGGGTGACGATCCGGGGCGCGGAGTGTTACCGCAAGTTCGCCGCGCCGGAACAGATCCAGATCGTGGTGGCGGGTGGGACGGCGGGCAAGTTTTCCGCGGTCATATCAGGCTGGCAATCGGGGCCGCGCGGCAGCCAGAGCGTGACGTACCGAATCTAGGCGAGCGCGGAGCGCGAGGCTGCCTCGGCCGACGCGGAACGGTTGGGCTTGCGAATCCAGCTTCCGCGCGGCGTCAGCACCGTGACGCCGCTCTCGGTGACGACGCAGCCCTGCTCGCGGTCGGCCACCGGATCGTAGCCGAGCGTGGTTCCGGGGGGAATCTGAACCCCGGCGGGCACGATGGTCCGGCGCAGGCGGGAGCGGCGGCCCACCTCGCACCCGGGCAGCAGGATCGAATCCTCCACCTCGGAGTAGCTGTGAACACGAACCGCCGGTGAGAGCACGCTCCGCAGCACGCGGCCGCCGGACACAATACAGCCGGGAGCGACAATGGAATCGAGCGCGATGCCCATGCGCGTATCCGCCCCGGCGAAAACGAACTTCGCGGGCGGCTGTTGCGGCATCAGCGTGCGGACGGGCCAGTGCGTGTCGTAAAGGTTGAACTCCGGCGTCACGCTGACCAGGTCCATGTTGGCTTCGAAGTAGGCGTCCAGGGTTCCGACGTCGCGCCAGTAACGGGAGCGCTTGTCGTTGAGATCGAAGAAGTCGTACGCCGCGACGCGGCAGTTCTCCAGGCACTTGGGCAGGATGTCCTTGCCGAAGTCGTGCGAGGAGGCGGGATCGGCGGCATCCTCGGTAAGAGCGCGGACCAGCGCTTCGGTGCGGAACAAATAGATGCCCATGGAGGCGCTGATCATCTCCGGGTCGAAGACGCTGCGCACCGGAGTACCGTGGCGCGGCTTTTCCTCGAAGCCGCGGATGCGGTAATCGGACGAGATGTCGCAGACGCCGAACTGGGGCGCCTCGCCGGGAGGCAACTGAATGGTGGAGATGGTGATGTCGGCGCCCTGCTGCTGATGCCAATCCAGCATGGCGCGATAATCCATCTTGTAGATGTGATCGCCGGAGAGGATGAGGGTCAGGGGGCAATCCTCGGCGACGATGCTTTCCAGGTTCTGATACACGGCGTCGGCGGTGCCCAGGTACCAGTTGTCGTGGACCCGCTTCATGGGCGGGATCACTTCAATGAACTCGCCGAGTTCGGTGCCGACGATGGACCAGCCCTCGCGGACATGGCGGTTGAGCTCCATGGCCTTGTACTGGGTCAGGATGAAGATCCGGCGCAGTCCGGAATTGATGCAATTGGAAAGAGTGAAATCGATGATGCGGTACATGCCGCCGAATGGCACGGCCGGCTTGGCGGTATGGATGGTTAACGGGTGCAGACGCTCACCCGCGCCGCCCGCGAGAAGGATGGTCAGGACCTGCTGCAATCCGCCCCTCCATTTCGGAACTTTGCTACCATGATCATAGCGCCAACAGGTTACGAGGAGGTGAGTTCGTTTTGGCGGAAGTGAATATTCAAGACGGTGAGTCGCTTGAGAGCGCCTTGCGGCGGTTTAAGCGCAAGGTTCAGCAGGAAGACATCATCAAGGAAATCAAGCGGCACTCCTTCTACCTGAAGCCCGGCGAAAAGCGCCGGACCAAGGAAGCGCTGGCCCGCAAGCGGAATCGCAAGAAGCGCAGAAGCGACTCCGAGTAGCACGAACCATCTCCAAGCAAGGAAAGGCAGGCTCCCCGGAGCCTGCCTTTTCCACATAGCGGTCAGCGTTTCAGCATCTTGCGGAACTCGGACTCCACTTCCTTGAAGCCGGCGGGGATCTCAAAGCTTGCGGCGTCCACCGGCGCGGTGGAGAAGTTGGAGCTTTCGGTGGTCATCTCCATCAGCACGCCGGGTTGCGGCTGGGATTCCGGCGGCGTCTGGGTTTGGGCCTGCGGTTCCTGATCCTTCTTCTTGCGCGAGAGCATGCCGCCGAGCCCGCGGCCCAGCGATCCGCCGAGCGCTCCGCCGACGGATTCTCCGGTGGAAGGCCGCTGCGCGGGCTGGGCATCGGCGCCGGACGCATCCCCTGCGAGCCGCGTGGTCACCACCTGAAGAACCGGAATGCCTTCCAGCTTCTTCGATTCTTCCATCAGCTTCTGCCAGCTCTTCTGCGAGTCCGGGTTCATTGCGGCGAACGGATTCATTGGCCCCGCGCCGCCAAACGTGCCTGCGTACTTCTTGCCGGCCTCGGCTTGAAAGCGGGCGTACTCCTGGTAACCGGGAACATCCTTGGCCATCCACATCCGCATTTCCATAATCATGCTGGCGGAGGCGTCGCGGTTCTGATCTCCCGCGCCGGCGGCGGACAGGTCCATGGTCATCAGGACTTCGCGGGTGTTGACGCCGCTGATGTTGCGGGTCGCTCCGGTTTCGCTTACCGAGACCTTGACGTCCATTTTCGCGTCGGATTGCCTGCCGCGGTTCTGCATCTCCCGCGACATCTTCTCCATGGCCTGCCGCATCTCCTCGAAGGTGGAAACGGAATAGGTTTTGCGGCCGAAGTCGACATTGGTTATGGCGCCTTTGTCCAGGTCGACGATCATGGCGGTGTCCTTGGAGACAGTGGCCATGCGGTTGCCCTTGATGTAGACATTGCTGACCATGGGCTCGCGCATGGATCGCGAGAACATACCCGCGACCTTCATCATTCCGCTGCCGGCGATTTTGGTGGTTTGCGTCTGGCTGAAGTCGGCCAGCAGCGGGGCGGAGGCGGCGAACACGAGCGCCACGGCGCCCAGAATCCTGTAATTCATGGATTGGCTCCTATCCGGCTCCATCTTACGACACCACCCGGATATGGCAAATTAGGAATTCTTCTTACAGGCAGGCCGCGCCATGCTGATTCGAGTGAAGGTGATCCCGAGGAGTTCCCGCACCGCTCTTGCCGGCGAGATGGCCGACGGGACGCTGCGCGTGAAGGTGGCGGCGGTTCCCGAGAAGGGCAGGGCGAACGAGGCTTTGTGCGAGTTTCTGGCGGCGCATTTCGGCGTTGCCAGGTCACGGGTGGAGGTGGTCAGCGGAGCGGCGTCAACCTTGAAAACGATTCGAATCGCGGATCGGTGACTGCCTTTAGTGCGCGGCGGACATGCGGGACACCCAGCGCAGGTAACGCCAGAACTCGGCGCGATTGCTCCAGGCGACCTGGATGAATTGACGGGGCGTGATTTCCCCGGCGTGGAGTCCGGTGTAGGTTTCCATGCGCCAGCGGAGGTACGGACTGGCCCAGGGACGCAGGCGATAGCCGCGCGTCGCCCGCCAGAGAAAGCGGATCATTTCTGCGATTGCGCCGTGTTCTGCGCGCCCTTTTCGGTGGCGTAGTAGCCGCTGCGGGTGCGGACAATGGGGTTGCCGGGTCCGGTGGCGTTTACTTTGATGGTGCGGAAGGTGCCGTCCAGCGCCTGAATGGCGGGCGTGTAGGCGATCACGTATTGATTGCGGATCTCCTGGGCCACCAGCAGCGCGGTGGCGCCCACCTCATCAGCACTCTTCGGATAGTGAGCCAGCCCGCCGGTGGCGGAGGTGATGGCGTTCAGCGCGCGCTGGGCTTTCTTGGCCTCGCGCGGCTCCTCTTCGCTCAGGATACCGATGGCGAAGACGAGCACTTCGCTGTCGTGGGCGCGCTGCACCAGCTTCTCCAGCGTTTCGGTGCTGGTGTTGTCGTTGCCGTCGGTGATCACCAGAAGAACCTTCTTGTCGCGCTTGGCTTTTTTCTTCAGGTAATCGATGGACATGCTGAGGGCGTCGCGCATGGCGGTGCCGCCGCGGGAATCAATGCGGGACAGCCCCTCCTCCAGCACCTTCAGGTCGCTGGTCATGGGCACGTCCAGGTAGGCGTCGTCGTTGTAGTTGACGATGAACACTTCATCCTGCGGATTGGAGGCCTTGATGGCCGCCAGCGCGGCGGCGTTGACCTTGGACCGCTTGTCGCGCATGGAGCCGCTGGAATCGATGATCAGCCCCAGGGAAACCGGGACGTCCTCGCGGCGGAACAGCTTGATGGCCTGCTCGACGTTGTTTTCGTAAACCTTGAACGCGCTTTGGGGCAGGTCGGTGATGAGCTGGCCCTTCTTGGTGGCGACGGTGGCGTGCAGCACCACCAGGCGGGTGTCGGTGCGGAATACCGGATCCTGTTCCTGGGCGACGGCGGCGGCGGTCCCGGCCAGCACAGCCATCGCGATTATTTTATTGAGAAGGCGCATAATACCCCGTCCGGAAAAATGCTTTGAGCGGCGGCAGTCCGCGCGGCTGCACCAGTTTCACCTGCACCCGCCGGTACTTGCCGTCGCGGCTCTGATTCTTGGGCGAGAAGCCGAGCACATACTGGTTCCGCAGCTCGATTCCGATCTTGGCGGCGACGTCGGGAAGATCGCTGAGGTTTTCGATTCCGAAATGGCGGCCTCCGGTTTGCTCGGCGAGTTCGCTCAACAGTCCCGGACCGGCCATCTCCTCCGCCGAACGGCCGCGCGCGCCGATCGGCTCGAAGATTCCGATCGCATAAATCTGGACGTCGGCCTCGCGAACAGCGTTTCGTACCTCACTCTCGGTGTAGCGGCTGGAGTTGTCGCCGCCGTCGGAGATGATCAGGATCGCCTTGCGGGGGTTGCGAGCCTTCTTCATCTGGTTCATAGCCATGTACACTCCATCCAGCAGGGCGGTGCGGCCCTTGGCCTGGGTGAAGGTCAGCTTGTTCTGAATCTCTTCGGTGAGGGTGGTGAAACCGCTGACCAGCTCCGGCCGGTCGTTGAACTGGATGAGGAAGAACTCGTCCTCCGGATTGGCGGTCTTGAAGAACTGGGCCACGGCCTGGCGCGATTTCTGGAGCTTGGCGCCCATGCTGCCGCTGGCGTCGAACACGAGTCCCACGGACAGGGGAGCGTCCTCGCTCGAGAACTGTGAAATATCCTGCTCCACCTTGTCCTCGAAGATCTTGAAGTTTTCGCGCTCCAGTCCGGTCACCAGCCGGTTCATCGGATCGGTGACGGAGACGGGAATCAGCACCAGTTGGGTGTCGATGCGGATGTTGCCGCGGCGCTCGGCATCAGGATCGGGCGGCGCATTCTTCTTGCGCACTTCCAGGTTGGGCCGGGCGGGCGCCTCGGCCTGCTTTTCCGGTTTGGCGGGGGCGGGATCCTGCGCGGTTCCGAAAAGCGCAACCCCAGGGAGCAAGAGAAGAAAAGCAAAGCCGGCGGTGGACTTCCTAACCTGCATGATGGCGTCGATCGCGGCCCCAAGGCCGGTTATCCAGACAGGACGCGGCGCGTCTGCCTTCAGTATACAAGTAAGACGCGCGAATCGGCCGCAAGTCACCTATACGAAGTAGTCCTTGACCTTGTCGAGCAAGCTTTTTTCCTGCGGTCCACCCGGTGAGGGCAGGGTTTGCAGAAGCTGTTCGAAGACCTTTTTCTGCTCCCGGTTGAGCTTTTTGGGGACCACCACTTCGAAGTGCACATAGAGATCGCCGCGCCCGTTGCCATTGACGAACGGCACGCCGAGCCCCTTCAGGCGAAGCTTGTCGCCATGCTGGGTGGCTTCGGGAACGCTGATGGTCTTGAGGCCTTCGAGCGTGGGCACGTCCATTTCGACGCCCAGCGCCGCCTGCGCGACGTTGACGGGAATGGTCATGTGCAGGTCGTTGTCGCTGCGGTCGAAGATGGGGTGCTCGCCGACCTTGAGCACGACGTACAGGTCGCCGGGACCGCCGCCGTTCACGCCCGGCTGGCCTTCATTCTGCAGGCGCAGGCGGGTGCCGTTGTCGACACCGGCGGGGATGTTGACCTTCAGCTTGCGTTCGGTGCGCGTGTACCCTTCGCCCTTGCACTCGCGGCAGGGTCGGCGGATGATCTGTCCGCGGCCGCCACACTGGCCGCAGGTGCGGCGGACACTGAGGAAACTCTGCTGGTAGACGACTTCACCCCGGCCGCGGCACATGGGGCACGTGGTGAGACCGTCTTCGGGCTCGGCGCCGGTGGCCTTGCAGCGCGCGCACTCGTCGATGCGCGGGATCTGGATATCGGCGGTGAGGCCGCTGATGGCGTCCTCGAAGCTGATTTCGAGATCGTAGCGGACGTCCTCGCCCCGCTGCGCGCGGCTGCGCCTGCCGCCGCGCCCGCCGCCTCCGCCGAACAGATCGCCGAAGAAGAAGTCTCCGATGATGTCGGAGAAGTCCTGGAACTGGGAGGGATCAAATCCGCCCATCCCCGCCGCCGCGCCGACGCCCTGGTGACCGTAGCGGTCATAGGCGGCGCGTTTCTGCGGATCGCTCAGGATGCTGTAGGCTTCCGCCGCTTCCTTAAACTTTTCCTCGGCTTCGGCGTTGCCGGGGTTGCGATCCGGGTGATACTGCAGCGCGAGCTTCCGGTACGCAGCCTTCAAAGCCGCGTCGTCGGCATCCCGTGGCACCGCCAGGATTTCGTAGTAGTCGCGTCTGGACACAGTCATGCCTGGGTGTGAACGGCCACTTTCACCATCGCCGGCCGCAACAGGCGTCCCTTGAAGTTATAGCCTCGCACAAACTCGCCGATCACGGTATCGTCGGCAACGCCTTCGTCCGCGGGCACCTTCTCGACGGCGTGGTGCACATGGGGATCGAACGGCTTTCCCACCGACTCAATCGGCTCCAGGCCGAGTTTCTTTAGCTGATCGTACAACCGCGTGTAGATCAGCTCCATGCCCTTGGCGTAGTCCTTGTCGGAAGTGTCCACCTTCAGGGCGCGTTCGAAGTCGTCCAGCGTACCCAGCAGGCTCTCCACCGCCGCCTGGGTAACAAAGTCGGAAATCTCAGCCTTTTCCCGCGTCACGCGACGCCGGAAGTTTTCGAACTCCGCTTGGCGGCGCTGCAGTAAATCCTGTAGCTCGCTTTTCTCCTGGATCAGCCGGTCGACGCGCGAGCCCGGCGTTGGATCAACGTTTTGTACGGTTTCCGGGGCTTCCGCGGGAGCGGCGTCGTCCACCGGGGAGGTCGTGTGATTCGCTTCAGTCATGGTGCGGAACAGCTTCTCCCTTCAAGATAACATCCGTCAGGCAATCTTTTTTCCAGTCGGGCGCAAAGCGAGTGTTAAAATCAAGACGGCATGGGTTCGTTATCACCGAGAATCCAGTTGCGTCCGGCGCAGAAGCAAGTCCTGACCCCTGGACTGGTCCAGATGGTCACGGTTTTGCAGTTGAACCGTCTCGAGCTGAAGGAAATGATCTCGGCCGAGATGGCGCAGAACCCAGTACTGGAGGAGACCGCCGACGGAACCGAGGAGTTCACGCCGGACGAGATCCAGGCGATGATCGAGAACGAGCGGACGTCGCAGCCCGCCGATCAATCAATCCTGGAAGCGACCGCGGGTCCCGATGAACTGGTGGCGGATTCGGCTCCGTCCGAAGTGGAAATACCGGTGGAGGCGGCGAGCATCACCTCCGCCGAGCCCGAGCCGGAAGCTCCCAAGTCGCAGGATCCGTTTGACGAGATCGATTTTGGCTCGTACTTCGACGACTACCTCGATCCGGGGTACAAGTCGCCCGCTTCGGAGTCGGTGGAGAAGCCGTCATTCGAGACGTTCCTGTCCTCGCCGGTCACGCTCAGCGATCACCTGCATTCGCAACTGGCGCTGGTGGTTCTTTCCGAAAGCGTGCGCGACGCGGCGGAGCACATCATCGGGAATCTGGATGAGAACGGCTACCTGCTGGGCACCGTGGAGGAGATGGCGGCGGAAGGGCAGCACGACATCGCCGATACGGAGGAAGCGCTGCGCGTGGTGCAGACGCTGGATCCCGCCGGAGTGGGCGCTCGCGACCTGCGGGAATGCCTGCTGCTGCAGCTTCGCAGCCGCGGAGCCGAAGGCGGCGTGGCCTGGAGGATCGTGGCCGATCATCTGAAGATGGTGGAGCTCCGCCAGAATCGCGAGTTGTGCAAGGCGCTGTCGCGTCCGGCCGAGCATGTCGAAATCGCGTTGAACGTCATCCGCCATTTGAATCCGCGTCCGGGAATGCGCTATTCGAGTCCCGGCGCGCGGCAGATCGAACCCGACGTCTTCATTTCGAAGGACGGCGAGGATTACATCATTCAGATGAACGACGACGATCTTCCGCAACTGCGCCTGAGCCGCGATTACCGGCACCTGCTGGATCGCGAGCAGGAGCCGAACAAGGATGTCCGCAACTACGTGAAGGAGCGGTACGCCTCGGCTTTGCAGTTGATGAAGAACATCGAGCAGCGGAAGCAGACCATTCTGAAGGTCTGCCAGTCGATCGTGCGCCGCCAGGGCGATTTCCTGGAGCACGGCATCGACATGCTGAAGCCGATGATGATCAAGGACATCGCGGAAGAAATCGGAGTGCACCCGTCCACGGTCAGCAGGGCGGTGGCCAGCAAGTACGCGCACACGCCGCAGGGCGTTTTCGAGTTGCGGTTCTTTTTCTCCGAGGCGGTGCAGGGACCGTCCGGCAGTTCCACTCCGCTGCTGATCCTGAAGCGCCGGGTGAAGAAAATGATCGAGGAGGAGGACGCCGCGCACCCTCTCACGGACGAGCAGATCACCGAGAGGCTGCAGGCCGAGGGAATTCAAGTAACCCGCCGCACCGTTGCGAAGTATCGCGAGGACATGCGGATTCCGTCCACGCACCAGCGGCGCGTCCGGAACTGATTGTTTGTCAACGGCAGCGAGGCCGACCATGAACATCGTTTACACGCGCAATCACGGATTGAGTCCGGAACAACTCCGGAAGATTGAAGCCAAGTTCGGGAAGCTGGCGAAGATGGTGGAGCGCAATGGAGAACGCGAGGCTCGCGTGATCCTGAAGAGCGAACGCCACCTCCATCACGCCGAGATCACGATGAATCTGTACGATCATCCGATCGTGGCGACGGCCAGCGACGGGGATCGGTTTACCGCGATCTCCGGCGCCGTCGAGAAGATGGAAGCGCAGGCCAAGAAGCTGATGGCCAAGTGGCGCGGAACGCACCGCGGGGCCAAGGCGGAGACGGTCCGCAGGGAGCCCGCGGTGAAGGCCAAGGCGAAACGGGCGGCGGAGCCCGCCGAGGCGCCGGCGCCGGCCACGGGACGCGTGTACCGCGTCAATCACCAGTCGCGGCGCAAGCCGATGACGCTGGAAGAAGCGGTGCTCGAAATGGAGAGCGGCGCCGCCTACGTGGCCTATCGCGACGCCGATCGCGATTGCACCTCCGTGCTGATCCGCCGCCAAGACGGCAATTTCGACCTGATCGAATCGTGAAAGCGCGCAAAGCGAAGGCCGTCAAGCCGAAGCCGGCAAAGAAGAGGGCGCCGGCAGTGAAGCCGGAGCCGCAGTCCGCCGCTGCCCCGGCGGGCAGCTCGGGCGATCTTGCCACCACGGAACTGGTGATCATCACGGGGCTGAGCGGGTCCGGCAAGGGGACGGTGCTGCGCGCGCTGGAGGACCTCGGCTTTTACGCCGTCGACAACCTGCCGATCGACCTGCTGCAGACCTTCGCCGACCTGACCCGGGATGCGGCGAATATCCGGCGCGCGGCGCTGGTAGTGGATATCCGGGAAGGCACCGCGCTGGAGCGGCTGCCGGCGATGCTCAATCGCATTCGCGCGACCGTGCCCACCACGCTGCTGTTCCTGGAAGCGGCGGACCCGGTTCTTACGCGACGCTACAGCGAGACGCGGCGTCCGCATCCGCTCGGCACCGGCGCCTCCGTCCCGGACAGCATCCATCGCGAGCGGGCCCTGCTGGAGCCGATCCGCGCCCTGGCGGATCACGTGGTGGATACTTCGCGATTCAACGTCCACGACCTGCGGGATTTGGTGCGCGGCAAGTTTCAGGGCGAGGGCGAGACCGACGACATCATGGTCTATGTAACCAGTTTCGGCTACCGCCACGGCGTTCCCGGCGATGCCGATCTGGTGTTCGACGTCCGCTTCCTGCCCAATCCGAACTACATCCCCGCGTTCAAGCACAAGACCGGGAAGCAAAAGCGCGTGGCGGACTACATCCGCAGCTTCCCGCAGACGGCGGAGTTCATCGAGCGCATTTCCGATCTGCTGATTTACCTGCTGCCCCATTACATCCGGGAAGGCAAGAGCTACCTGACCATTGCGTTCGGATGCACGGGCGGGCATCACCGCTCCGTAATGATCGCGAGCGACATGTTCCAGCGGCTGAAAGCCGCGGGTTATCAGGTGAAGGAATCGCACCGGGACATCGCGCGTTAGCGTTTGGCGGCGAAGCGGAACGCGACGCCCAGCGCGACCAGGCTGACGGCGAAGCCCGCGGCGGCGTCCACCGCGTAGTGATACCGTCCGTAAACGGTCGCGATCGCGACCAGGGTCGCGTATCCCGCCATGGCGCCGGCGATCCAACGTTTTTCGCGCGGCACGGAGACCAGCAATCCCCAGGCGGCGGAGAAGGCGGAAGACACGTGCGCGCTGGGAAACACGCTGGAGTGGATTCCGTACCCGCCCACGATCCGCAGGTTCAGCTCGCGAATCGCGGTGGTGATCGCGGGCAGGTCCAGGCCGGGGAATACTGCTCGCGGCGGCTCCGACGGGAAGTACGGGAAGAGCGCATACGCGCCGAGTGTGCCTGTCAGGTAAACCAGAAGGAAGCGGCTGGTGCAGGATTGCCGCCTCAGCAGGTAGAGCACGAGCAGTCCGAACGGGCCGACGGCGTAGACCAGCAGGTAGCTGAACTCCAGAATGCCCGGCAGGATGACGCCGGCGCTCTCGATGGCGGCGCGCAGCCGGAAGTCGTCCAGCACCAGCCGGTCCCAGGCGATCCACTGCTGCTCCAGTTCGTGGGTGTGGCGCTCCGGGCGAAACAGGTTCATCTGGCGGTACGCGACCAGGGTGAAGGCGAGCGCCATCAAATCCCGCCGCAGCATGTAATCGCGAGCCGCGTGGCGCACTGCCCACAGCCCCGCTAAGACGATGCCGAGGACCAGAAAGATCCAGCCGCGCCGCGCCCATCCCACCGGAAAGATCAGCGATGCCGCCGCGACGTAGCCGAAGTAAGCGGCCAGCAGCTTCTCGGCGGCGCGCAGCTTCATTTGCTCCGGCATCTCAACCAGAGTCTCACGCCGGGAAGCGGATCAGATCCGCAAGATTGTTAGGCTGAATAAGTTGGATCTCACCACACCGGTCAAATACATCAAGGGCGTCGGTCCCGCGCGCGCGGCCCTGCTGGAGGCCAAGGGCCTGCATACCGTGGAGGACCTACTGCTGTATGCGCCGTTCCGGTACGAGGACCGGCGTAACGTAAAGCCGATCGCCCTGCTCGCTCCGGGCGAAATGGCCACGGTGATCGCGGAGGTGCGCTCGGCGCGCGTGTCCGGATTCCAGCGCCGCAATCTGGGGATGTTCCAGGCGTCCTTTACCGACGGATCCGGCGTGATTCTTCACGGCAAGTGGTTCCACGGGGCGTTCCTGCAGAAGATCCTGGAGCCCGGCGTGAAGGTCGCGCTGTTCGGCAAGGTCGAGATCGACAGCTACGGCGGCGGGCTGACCATGATGCATCCCGACCACGAGGTGCTGTCGGATGACGAAGGCGACGCTGGGTTGCACACCGGGCGAGTGGTTCCAGTGTACGAAGCGGCGGGCAAGGTCACGGCGCGGCAGTTGCGCGGGATTCTGCACCGCGCGCTGGAAGCGCAGGGCATGGCGGATCACCTTCCAGAGCCGATCCGCGCGCGCCTGAAACTGCTGGAGCGCTGGAACGCGGTCCGCGAGCTTCACTTCCCGCCCCCGGACGCCGACCTCCGGCTGCTCAACTCCTTCCGCTCTCCGGGGCAGTTCCGGATGATCTTCGAGGAGTTCTTCTGGCTGGAGACGGGCCTTTCGCTGAAGAAAGCGCGAGCCAAGGTGCGGACCGGCATCGCGTTCGAATTGAACGATCGCGTACGGGAGCAGATCAAGAAAATGCTCCCCTTCCGTCCGACAGGGGCGCAGAAGAGGGTGCTGGGCGAGATCGCCAAGGACATGGCCTCGCCCACGCCGATGTATCGGCTGCTGCAGGGCGACGTGGGCAGCGGCAAGACTCTGGTGGCGGCAGAGGCGGCGATCATCGCCATCGAGAACGGATATCAGGTGGCCGTGCTCGCGCCCACGGAGATTCTGGCGGCGCAGCATTACTTCTACTTCAAGAAGTTGTTCCAGCCGCTGGGCTACACCCCGGTGCTGCTGACCGGTTCGTCAACAGCTCGCGAGAAGACGCAGTTGAAGAAGCTGTTGCACATGGGCCTGGCGCAAGTGGCCATCGGAACGCACGCGCTGCTCGAAAAAGACGTGGAGTTCGCCAGGCTGGGCCTGGCGGTGATCGACGAACAGCATCGATTTGGCGTGGAACAGCGGCTGAAGCTGGTGGAGAAAGGCGCCGATTGCGACGTGCTGGTGATGACCGCGACCCCGATTCCGCGCACGCTCGCGCTGACGGTCTACGGCGATCTGGATGTCTCCGTGATCGACGAACTGCCGCCGGGACGCAAATCCGTGGTCACGCGGCACGTCACCGAAGACAAATTGGAGCAGGTGTGGAGCTTCGTGCAGCGCGAGATCGAAAAGGGGCGCCAGGCCTACGTGGTGTACCCGGCCATTGAAGAGTCGGAAGCGATGAAAGCGGCCGAGCAGATGCACGCCCATCTCTCGCGGGTGGTGTTTCCGGAGCTTGAAGTCGGCCTGCTGCACGGCAAGATGACCACGGACGCCAAGGAGCAGGCGATGGAGCGGTTCGCCCGCGGCGAGACCAAGATCCTGGTTTCGACGACCGTGATCGAGGTCGGAGTGGATGTTCCGAACGCCACCGTGATGGTCATCGAGCACGCGGAGCGGTTCGGCCTTTCGCAGTTGCACCAATTGCGCGGCCGCGTTGGCCGGGGCGGGGAGCAGAGCTACTGCGTGCTGGTGACCGGCAAGCTGAACGATGTGGCGCGGGAGCGGATCCGCACGCTGGTGGATTCGAACGATGGCTTCCATATCGCCGAAATGGACATGCGCCTGCGCGGGCCGGGCGAGTTCTTCGGCACCCGGCAATCCGGCCTTCCGGCATTCCGCATCGGCGATATTGTCCGCGACAGCGACATCCTGGAACTGGCGCGGCGTGAGGCCACGACCTTCGTCGAGAACCCGCCCTCGGAAGCGGACCTTCGCCGCGCGCTCGAGTACATCCGCGATCACTGGCAGCGGCGGTACGGACTGGTGCTGGTGGGATGAGGGTCATCGCGGGAGAGTTCCGCAGCCGCGCAATCAAGTCGCTGCGGGGGATGGAGACGCGCCCGACCCCGGATCGCTTGCGCGAGGCGCTGTTTAACATCCTGGCGCCGGAGATCGAGGGCGCGGTGTTCGTGGATGCTTATGCAGGCACGGGCGCGGTAGGGATTGAAGCTCTCAGCCGCGGGGCGCGCCGCGTCATCTTTCTGGAGAGATCGAAGGCCGCGTGCGCCATCATCCGCGAAAACCTGCGATCGCTGGGCGCGGCGGCTCGCGCGGAGATCCGCTGCGTTCCCGCCATCCGGTATCTGGGCTCCGCGGCGGCGGAGATCGTGTTCCTGGATCCGCCCTATGCGGAGGAGAAGGAATACGACGCGGCGCTGCGCGCGCTGGCCGGGACTCCGGTCCCGCTGGTGATCGCCCAGCACTCTCCCCGCCTGAAGCTGCGCGAGGAATACGGCGGGTTGCGGCGAACGAGGGTGCTAAACCAGGGCGATAACGAGCTCAGCTTCTACCGGCGATAAAGAAGCATCGAAACGTTCCCTTGCCTGTACCGTCCATCAGGCATGCTGCGGATCGCACCCCTTCTGGTTTCGCTGGCGCTGAGCGCGGCCGGCACTCCCTCTTTCGTCGACACGGTGGTGGCAAAGCTTGATTTGAAGGCGGGGGAGTGCGTGGCCGACATTGGCGCCGGCCAGGGCCGCTTCACCCGGGCGATGTCGCGGCTTGTGGGCGACAGCGGTAAGGTATACGCGGTGGACCTGGACATTGTGCGCGCGCTTCCAGCGCTGCGCGAAATCGCGGCGAAGCAACCCAACGTGGTCCCGGTGGAGGGCGAAGAAAACAGTCCACGGCTGCAGCCGAACTCCGTCGATGCGGTGCTGATCGTGATCGCTTATCACGAGTTCCGGAAGCCGGAAGAGATGCTGCGCAACATCGCGACGGCTTTGAAACCCGGCGGCCGGCTGCTGCTGGTGGAGGATACGCCCAGGCCGTCGGCGAAAACACGCGAGGAGCAGACCCGTTCCCACGACCTGGCTTCCGAAATCGCCATTCCGGAACTCGAGAAGGCTGGGTTTCAGCTTGTCTCGCTCGACAACGACGTGGTCGACAGCACCGATCGCGGCGGGCGGAAGTGGATGGCTCTGTTCCGGCTGCGCGATTCTCAGCCCGGCAGCCGGTAGTCTTTGAACTGAGCCCGCAGCTTGGTTTTCAGCAGCTTGCCGGTGGCCGTGTGCGGCAGTTCGTCCACGAACACGACATCATCCGGCATCCACCACTTCACGATGCGGTCGGCCAGGAAGCGGAGCACGCCGTCTTTATCGAGAGAAGAGCCCGGCTTGCGCACCACCAGCAGCAGCGGGCGCTCCTGCCATTTCTCGTGGGGAAGTCCGATCACCGCCGCTTCCTGAATCTCGGGGTGGCCAACAGCGGCGTTCTCCAGGTCGATGGAGGAGATCCATTCTCCGCCGGACTTTGATTACGTCCTTGGCGCGATCGGTAATCTGCATATAGCCGTCGGCGTCCAGGTTGGCGACATCGCCGGTGGTGAAGAAGCCGTCCTGATCCAGAATGCGGCCGCCTTCCTCCTTGAAGTAGCCGCTGGTGATCCAGGGTCCGCGGACCTTCAGGTTGCCGGAGCTCCTGCCGTCGTGCGGCAGCGGGTTGCCATTGTCGTCCTCGATCTTCAGATCGACGCCGTAAACCGCCCGCCCCTGCTTGCACTGGTAGTCCAGCCGTTGTTGCAGCGGAAGATCCTTGTGCTTGTGCAGCAGCGTGCCTACGGTTCCGAGCGGCGACATCTCCGTCATGCCCCAGGCGTGCAGGACGAACGTGTTGAACTCGGTGGCGAACCGCTCGATCATGGCCCGCGGCGCGGCCGAACCGCCAATCACCACTCGCTCCAGCCGGATCCTGCTCCGGTCCACGTCCGGGTTAGCGTCCAAATACGAGAAGAAGTTCAGCCAAACGGTCGGCACGCCGAGCGAGAAGTTGCAGTCTTCGCCGGTCAGCAGATTGCAGATGCTCTTTCCGTCCAGATGAGGGCCGGGCAGCACGAGCTTCGCGCCGCACATCGCCGCGCCATAGGGAACGCCCCAGGCATTGGCGTGAAACAGGGGCACGATCACCAGGGCGTTGTCCATGGTGCTCAGTCCCAGGCCATCGCGCATGCAGACGGCGTAGGAGTGCAACACCGTGGACCGGTGCCCGTAGAGCACGCCCTTGGGATTCCCGGTGGTCCCGGAGGTGTAGCAAAGGGAGGACGCGGTCCGTTCGTCGAACACCGGCCAGGTGAATTGTGGCGGCTGCGCGGCGATCCACTCTTCATAGCAGATCAGGTCCGGGATGGCGGTCTTCGCTGGCATGTGTTCGCGATCGGTCATCAGCACGTAGCCGCGCACGCTCTTGAGATGCGGCGCGACCTTCTCCAGCAGGGGCAGGAAGGTCAAGTCGAAGAAGATGAACTTGTCTTCGGCGTGATTGGCGATGTACTCGATCTGCTCCGGAAACAGCCGGGGGTTGATGGTGTGCAGCACCGCGCCGATGCCGGAGACCGCATAGTAAAGCTCCATGTGCCGGTAAGTGTTCCAGGCGAGCGTCGCGATGCGGTCGCCGGTCTGAGCGCCCATCGCGATGAGCGCGTTGGCGGCCTGCTTGGAGCGCCGCTGCAGGTCGCTATAATTGCAGCGATGAAGCGGGCCTTCGACGGTCTGGGTCACGATCTCCCGGTCGCCGTGGAATTCGGCGGCGAAGTCGATGAGGCTCGAAATGAGAAGAGGGCGGTCCTGGATCAGCGAGAGCATTCGGGTTTGATTTTATGTGATTGTCCATCCTCAGGGCACTAACCCGTTCGGGGGCAGGCACGTCAAAGGTCAGAATGAGACAAGAGTGGGCGTTGACCATCGTCCTGGCAATGGGACACCTCGCATACGGCTTCCAAGCGGCTCCAGCAGTCGAGGCGGGGGAACTGGCGAAACGGGTGAATGCGTACCTGGAGCCCTATGAGCGAGCGGGACATCTCTCGGGAGTTCTTATCGTGGCGCGCGGTCCGGAGCTGATCCTGGAGAAAGCCTACGGACAAGCGAACCGCGAACTGCGCGTTCCGAATACCCGAGACACGAGATTCAACGTCGCATCGATCACCAAGCCGATCACCCAGATCATCGGCGTCAAGCTCCTGGAGCAGAAGCGATTTGCCATCAGCGACAAGCTGTCCAAGTGGATTCCGGAGTTTCCGAACGGCGATCGCATCACCGTGGAACAGTTGTGGCGTCACCGCGCCGGGATTCCCCATCAAGTGACAGCGTTGGAAGACGAAGTACGGCCGATGACTCCCGCGGAAGTGACGGCGCTTGCCGCCAAGAAACCGCTTCAGTTTGAGCCCGGAGCGCGGGAAGGCTACAGTTCCGGCGGCTACACCGTGTTGACGCGGGTTCTGGAACTCGCCTCGGGAAAAAGCTATCCCGAACTGCTGCAGGAGCATGTTTTCGGACCCGCGGGCATGACCCGGACCGCGCATGTCTCGAGCATCGAGATACTGCCGGATCGGGCTGCCTCCTTCGGCTTTGGCCCCAAGGGGTTTGAAAACGCCCGACTGATGGACTACACGCATCTGGCGGGCGCCGGATCACTCTACTCGACCGCACCCGATCTGCTGGCGTTGATGCGAGCCGTTGTCGACGGGAAGTTCGGCGCCAGCGTGAAGGCGAGTTTGATGCGGGAATCGGGGTTGAACTGGAACGGCCTCGTGAACCAGTTCCGCGCGTTCGCCCGATACGAGAAAGCAGGCGACTTCTATATCGTGTACACATCGAATCTCTTCTCCGGCGCTGCCGATCGCATGCGTCAGGACCTGCCCAAGGTGCTTCGCGGCGAAACCGTTCCTCCCGCGACCGAGATTCGCATGCAGCCCACGCCGGTGCCGGTCAGCCAGTTGCGTTCCCTGGAGGGCGGGTACGACATGAACGGATCCCTATTGAACGTTCGTGAGGACCACGGTTTTCTCCGCGTCAATGACCGGTTGCTGGTGCCCTCCGGGCCCGGTTCGTTCTTCTGTCCCCAGGATTACGGAACGATTCAGTTCCGGATGGATGATGCAGGCAAGCCGGTGGGAATGGACTGGACCAGCGGTGGAGCCGTAATCCAGATCCCACGGAAGCAGTGAAGCCGCAGCAGGGAGGGCGGGCTTTTCGCTATGATTCCCTTCTGCGATGATCCCCCGCTACACACGCCCGGAGATGGCGCTCATCTGGAGCGACGAGAACCGTTACCGCGCGTGGCGCGACGTGGAAGTGGCGGCGTCGGAAGCGCTGGCCGAGCTAAATGAGATCCCCGCCGACGCCGCCCGCAAGATCCGCCAGTACTCCGGCTTTAAGGTCCAGCGCATCCTCGACATCGAAAAGGAAGTGAAGCACGACGTAATCGCCTTCACTACCGCGATCGCCGAGAACATGAAGGCCGCGGGTCACGGGGAAGCGTCGCGCTGGCTGCACTACGGGCTTACGTCCAACGATGTGGTTGACACCGCGAACGCGCTACTGGTGCGGCAGGCATCGGGAGTGATCATCGGGGGCTTGCGCAAGCTCTCGCAGATTCTGCGGCGGCGCGCCCAGGAGTTCCGTTATGCGGTGCAGATCGGGCGGACCCATGGAGTTCATGCCGAGCCGATCACCTTCGGGCTGAAGCTCGCGTTGTGGTACGACGAGGTCCGCCGCAACACGGACCGTTTTCGAGCCTCGGCCGACGATATGCGCGTCGGCAAGATTTCGGGCGCGGTAGGCACCTTCGGTCATATCGGACCGGAAGCCGAGGAACGGATTTGCGAAAAACTGGGGCTGCGCCCGGCGCCGATCGCCAGCCAGGTGATCTCGCGCGACCGCCACGCGGCATACCTCTCTGACCTGGCTCTGATCGCCGCGTTGTGCGAGAAGATCGCCTTGGAAGTCAGACACTTGCAGCGAACCGAGGTGCGCGAGGCGGAGGAGCCGTTCGCCGAAGGGCAAAAGGGATCGTCGGCGATGCCGCATAAGCGCAATCCGGTGACTAGCGAGCAGATCTGCGGACTGGCCCGCGTGGTGCGCTCCAACGCCCTTGCGGGGTTCGAAAACGTCGCTTTATGGCACGAACGCGACATCTCGCATTCGTCGGTGGAGCGTGTGATCCTGCCCGATTCGACTACGCTGACCGACTATCTGCTGGCGAAAACCTGCTGGCTGGTGGAGGATCTGGCGGTTTATCCGGAGCGGATGAAGCGCAACCTGGAATCCACGCACGGGTTGGTGTTTTCCGGGCAACTCCTTCTGGATCTAGCGGCTGCGGGGATGTTGCGGGAGACGGCGTATCGCGTGGTGCAGAATCATGCGATGAAGGCGTGGCAGGAGGAAGGCAACTTCCGGGATGCGATCCGGAGCGATCCCGAAATCGCTAACTACCTGACTGCAGAGCAGATAGACGCCAGTTTTTCGCTCGACCGGCAGTTGAAGAACGTCGACAAGATCTTCCTTCGGGTATTTGGAGACGAAGATTGAGCGAAGGGATCGTAATAGACGTAACGCTTCCGCTCCGGCCTCTCTCCATCAAAAATCCTAGATAGAAAAAATCAGTTCTGCAGTACACTAGGAAGCGAAGTCCTAAGGGCTTTGGGTTCGTCAGGCAATGTCACTTCAAGCTCGTAGCTCCGGTGTCGAAGTATCGCGGGTGCTGGTGGTCGACGATGACCCCACATCGCGCCTCACTTTGAAGACCCTGTTGCAGGCAGGGGGTTACAACGTGGACTCCGCAGCTTCCGCCGCGGAGGCGGTCGACAAGCTGGACAAGAAAGAATACTCTTTAGTAATCAGCGACTTGCAGATGGAGTCCCCGGAGGCTGGGTTGAAGGTGCTGGCCCACGCCCGCATGATGGACTACAAGCCTGCCACCGCGCTGGTCACCACGTATCAGAATAGTCCGAGGTCGCAAAACCACAAGAGCAAGCTGCTCATCAGCAGCGAAGATCTGCCAAACCTGCTTGGAAAAGTGGCGGACCTGATCGGACGCCGCACCGCGCGTCGGGTGGAACGCGAGCTCCGGCTCGCAGGTGCCTGAGAACAAAACACAAAACAGCTAAGGTTCGGCCCTAAGGCAGCTTGAAAACCGCGTATTCGAGCTCTTCCAGCCCGCCCGCGAAGAAGTGATCCCGCGCCGGAATAGCGATCAGTTGCTTGGGGTCGGGCAGCGCATCCACGACTTTGCGCAGATCTTCCAAAGGCCCGTATTCGTCGTGCGAGCTTTGGATGAAGTAGCGCGGAACGGTGCAGTTCGCGAGGAACTGCCGGTCGGGATAGATGGTGGGGAAGCCGACCGGGATCAGGCGGCGGGCGCCGATGCCGGGGCAGCCGAGGCGGCAGATTACGCGGCTGCCGAAGCTAAACCCGGCGAGCGTGAAGGGCAGATCGGGGTAGCGGCGGCGCAACTCGTCCAGCGCCGCGCGAGCATCTTCCACTTCTCCGTCGCCGCGATCGTAGACGCCTTCGCTGAGGTTCACGCCGCGGTAGTTGAAGCGAAGCACCACGCAGCCGGCGTGCCGAAGGCCGCGCGCCACGCGATGCACCACTTTGTTGTGCATGGTGCCGCCGTGT
This sequence comes from uncultured Solibacteraceae bacterium, assembly GCA_964406035.1. Classification (GTDB taxonomy): domain Bacteria; phylum Acidobacteriota; class Terriglobia; order Bryobacterales; family Bryobacteraceae; genus JAIEPW01. Next base: position 47,598 of record CAYOQB010000005.1, read on the forward strand.
TGCGGATGCGGATGGCAGACGAGCGCGGCTTCGCGAGGCTCGGCGTCCTCGGGTTCCTCCAGCAGCGCCTCCAGGCGACCGGCGGGTCCCGCGACAAACAACGTTTCGATCTTGCGAATCATCTAGTTGGAACGGTAGTTGGTGAACTGCATGTCGATGCCGAAGTCGTGCCCGCGCAGCAGCGCGATAACGTCCTGCAGCGTGTCGCGATCCTTGCCGGCGACACGCACGAAGTCGCCTTGGATGGACGCCTGCACCTTCTTTTTCGCGTCCTTGATCAGCTTCACGATCTCGCGGGCTTTCTCCGTGGAGATTCCCTGCTGCAAGGTAATCTCCTGGCGGACGGTGGAGGAAGCGGCGGTCTCGATCTTGCCGTAGGTAAGCCCCTTCAGCGGAACCTGGCGCTTCACCAGCTTCGACTCCAGGATGTCCTTCACCGCTTTCAGCTTGAAATCGTCCTTGGAATGCAGCGTGATCTTGCTGTCCTTCTCGTTCAGCTCGATGGTGGAATGCGAGTCCTTCAGGTCGTAGCGGGTGGTGATCTCCTTCATCGCCTGCTGGATGGCATTCACCACTTCGGGGAGCTCGATCTTGGAAACAATGTCAAAACTATTGTCGGGCATGGGTCAGAATCTCAGTCTCGCATAAGTGCCGGGCGCGGCTGCCGGAGACGAAATCGATTGCCCTCATATTCGGCCAGGAGTTATACTCAACCCAGCTTGACGGGGGTGTCGATGAATACATTTCTGAAGTGTTTGTGGATCAGCCTGATGGCGGGATTGCTGGCGGCGCAGACCGTCACCGGTTCGCTGGAGGGCCGCGTGACCGACCCGAGCGGCAGCGTGCTGCCCGGGGCCAAAATCACGGTGAAAAACAAGGATACGAACCTGACCCGGGAGGCGGTCACCAACAGCCAGGGCTATTATCAGCTCACGTTCCTTCCGCTGGGCGAGTACACGGTGGTGGCGGAGGCCCAAGGATTCGCGCGCACGACGCGCAACGCGATCGTGGAATTGGCCACGGTGCGCGCGGCAGACTTCCAGTTGCAGCTCTCCAGTGTGGCGGCGGAGGTGACGGTCTCCGCGGACGCCGCGCTAATCGACACGGCGCGCGGGGAGGTCCGCAACTCGCTCGATGAAAAGACGATCGAGGACCGGCCCCTGCCGTCGCGCAACATTTTGTCGCTGGTGGAGCAGATGGCGGGATTTCAGAGCTCGGGCTCGTTCGGCGGCGTGAACAACCCCACGCTGTCCTCGGGGTCCTATGTTTCCTTCAACGGAACCGGCACCCGCTCGGCGAGCTTCCAGGTGGACGGCGTCAACAACGACGACAACTCGGAAGGCACCAATCGCCAGAACGTCAACATTTCGTCGATCAAGGAATTCCAGGTGCTGACAAACGCATACTCGGCCGAGTTCGGACGTGCCGGGGGCGCGGTGGTCCTGGTGCAGACCAAGTCCGGCACCAACCGCTGGCATGGCGATCTCTATGAGTTCCTGCAGAATGACAAGCTGAATTCGAACAGTTTTGTGAACAATGCGCTGGGGCGGAACGCCGCCGGGCAGGAGGTCGCCCCGCGTCCGCCGATCCGTCGCAATCAATTCGGCGGGACCGTGGGCGGACCGATTCTTCGGAACAAGCTGTTCTTCTTCCTGAGCGGTGAAGCGACGCAGCTCCGGCAGTACACTACAATCCGCCGCTGGCTGATCCCCGCACAGCAGCTCCAGGTGGGCGAATGCCGGCTCTGCCTGAATCCGGCGGAGCATCCAAATCTGGATGCCGATCGCCGCTTCCTGCAGAGCATCCTGGACCGCTTTCCCCGCGTGGCGCCCAACGCGACGAACGTCTGTCCGCAGTGCTTCGTGGGGCAGCGCCCGTCCGATTTTCCGGATCGCGACTACTCGGCCAAGCTGGATTGGATCGCTTCCGCTAAGAACACAGTCGCTCTGCGCTACCAGTATTCGCGGCAGCGCCGCGATCCCGGCGAGCTGATTCCCGGTGAGGTGGCCCGGCAGAACAACAAGCAGCAGAACCTGGGGCTGACCGCGACGCAACTGTTTACGCCGACGTTGTGGGGCGAGTTCCGCTTTGGGCTGGGCTTACGCACCACCACAGTGAACATCTCCGGCGGCAACGATACGCCCGTGGTGCGAATTAGCAATCCGGGACCGGCGGCCTATTCGACCACCCTGCTGGGGAACGCGAACCAGTTCCCGATCCTGCGCTACCAAACGGATTTCCAGTACGTGTACAACCTTTCGTGGATTGCCGGCAAGCACGTGATCCGCGCCGGAGTTGATTACCGCCGCCAGTGGCTGGATGATCGCGCGGATCAGGCGTCGCGCGGCTTCTGGAACTTCGCGGCGACCGGAGTACTCGGGACAGCGGGACGCTACGAAGGTTACGAGAACTTCCTGCGCGGCTTCGCGACCAGTTTCCAGCGGGGCTACGGCAACTTCTTCACCCGGAACCGCAGCGCGGAGTTCAACCAGTACATCCAGGACGATTTCAAGCTGACTCCCAATCTGACGCTGAACCTCGGCCTGCGGTATGAGTACGTGCTGGCGCCTAAGGAAGTGGATGGCTTTATCAACTACGGCTACGGCAATTACGGCGCTTTCCAACCGCGGTTTGGATTCGCCTGGGTGCCGGTGAAGTCTAACCGCATCCTGAACCTGATCACCGGCGGGTCGCAGCAGAGCGCCATTCGAGGCGGGTTTGGCATGTTCAACAACCGGATCTTCGGGTCGATCTTCTCGCAGCGCGCCAATTTGCGCGCGCTTCCGCCCTATGGCGCGGTGCGCAGCTTCGATCCGACTTTCAACGTAGCCGATCCGTCGAACGGCTTCGTGTTCCGCCCGGACCAGCCGGTGGGACGCATCGATATCGCGCGCGTGGACCCGAGCCTGCGCCTTCCCTGGGTCTATCAGTGGAACTTCACCTTCGACCGGCAGTTCGGGAAAGCAGTGACCATGTCGCTCGGCTATAACGGGACTCGCGGAATCGGGCTGCTCGGATTCAATTCCCTGAACCGGGCGCAGTTCCCGTTCACGGACCCGATCACCGGGATTCGGTACGATCGCGTAGATCCGAATCCGGCCAACACGGCGCCAGCGCCGGGGGTGATTTCGCAGGCGCAGCCGCGCGTGAACAATCGCCGCCCCGATCCGCGCTATCTGAACGTCAACTTCATCACCAACAACATCTGGACCTACTATCACAGCCTGCGCGCGGAGATCCGCAAACGCAATCGGGCGGGCTTCCACTGGTCCGTGGCCTACACGCTGTCCAAGTCCATCGACACCGGATCGGACGCCTTCGAAGGCGATCCCATCACCGAGTTCGACGGGCCGGCGAGCAATCGCGGTCTGAGCTCCCTGCACCAGTTGCATCGCCTCAATCTGAACTACAGCTATGAGCTGCCGTGGTTCAAGCGAGGACTCGGATGGAAGCGGCAGGTTCTCGGCGGCTGGCAAATCTCGGGGAACAACACGTTCGCTACCGGAAACCCCTTCACGGTGCTCGCGGGAACGGATGTGAACGGCGACGGCATCAACAACGATCGCGGGGTGCTGATCAACAACTCGTTCTTCGGCACCAGCGTGGACAACGGCCGCGTGGACCCGGCAACGGGCCGCGTGATCAGCACCCTGCAGCTTCCCGCGACGGCCTTTCTGCCCCCGGCTGCGCGGTTCTTCGATCCGGGCGGCACCGGCGCCGGCAGCCTGGGCCGCAACACTTTCTTCGGGCAGGGCATTACCTTCTGGGATCTGGGCGTGACCAAGAAGTTTGCCGTGCGCGAGGGCCACAACCTGACGTTCCGGGCGGAGATGTACAACGTGACGAATACGCCGCGCTGGGCGTTCCCCGGCCGCAGCCTGAACGCCGTATCCTTCGGGGTGATTGCTGGAACGTACAACCCGCAGAACTTCGTTGGCGCCAGCCGCACGGACGATCTGAATCGCGTCGTTCAGCTTTCGCTGCGCTACATTTTCTAGATGTCGTCCGTACTGGCGTGGATCGCGCTGGGACTGGCCTTCGTGCTGGCCCTGGCCTTCCACCCCCGCGTGTTCTTCGGGCCTACATACTCGGGAGGATTCCTATCCTTCCGCGACCTGTTCCGCGCCGGACACTGGGTCATCCTCGCGCTGGCGGTGGGGAGCCTGGTTGCGTTCGGGATGCGCAGCCTGCGGTCGGCGGGATTCATTCTGGCGGCGCTGCTGTGCGGTTTTGAGCTCATCGCCGGCTTCCCATTGCTGTCGGGCGACCTGACATTGTGGCGATGGTTCCAGGAGAGTCGCGCGCGCGCGGCGCGGCGGACGGCCGAAGCGGCGATCTCCTCGGAGTTTGCGGGTGCGTGGGTCGCGGAGGACGGCGCCGTCTATCGTTTTCAGGCGGATGCGGTCGAGGCGCCGGGTTGCACGCTCACCGGGCCGCCGGAGTATGCGATGGAGGCGCCCGGGACGCGAGCCTGGTTTGCTGAGGCAGGTTTGCAGGAGAAGCGAATGCCTCGCGTGTCGTTCACCTGCCTGGATCGGATGGCCAGCGGTTATCGCGTTTCCGAAGCCGAGATCTGGCTGGAGGACTGGCGCGGAGGGGAAGCCCGCAGGATCGTCCTGCGGCGCCGGGACACGACGGTCAGGACTCCAGGCGCAGGTGGCTGAACTCGCCGACCACCTGGAAATTCGTTCGGACCGAGCCGATGCGTTCGCCGCGCTGCTCGATATCGGATTCGAGGCTCGCCCCGAGGTGTTCGGACATGGCCAGGTACTCAACCCGCGCAGGATTCAGGCCCATGATGCGGCAGCAAGTGGAATCCACCGCGCGGAGGTCCGAGCCCATCACCAGCACCCCGGCGTGCTTGGGAGTCCCTTGAATCGGGCCGTTGCCTTCCATGCCGGTGATTCCGTCCACGATGGCAAAGCTGCGATGGAAGATGCGGTTCAATTCGACAATCGAGCGGGGGATGCCAACGTGGTGCAGCTTGTTCTTTGGCCAGCCGTAGACGCATCCGGGAACCAGGCCGAAGTAGTTCTTCATGCTGAGCGTTGCGCCGGCCCAGTGGTGCGTTTTCATCTTGGCAACCGACACGATCAGATCCGCGCGTAAGGCGGTGTTGGGCAGCCAGATCTCGCCCTCGTCCGCAAAGCCCTGCACGGCGGTGACGTCGTCGCGATTCAGGTCCGTGAAGCGGGAGTCGAACTTGGGGATTTCGCGACGGTAGCGGGTGAGCTCCGCCAGATCCCAGGTGTCGCGGCGGTGTCCCGGCCCTTCGCCAATGGTGACCTCAGCCGCGCCGAGTTTCTGAAACACTTCCAATGCGGCTGCGAGAACCGATACGTCCGTGTTGATCGCGGTGGAGCGATCGAACTCCACCATGTTGGGCTTCAGCAGGATACGTTTTCCGCGAACATCCAGGCCGCAGGCCTGCACGCCTTCCAGGATCTTCGCCGCGAGTTCAACGGAATAAGACGAGGCCTTGACGATCGCCACGGGCGATTTCGCTCGCGGGGTGGGACGCCGTTCGGTGAGCTTCTCGTACCCCGCGGTTCCGGCGAGCGCGCCCGCTCCCGCCACCAGCATCCAATCGCGGCGCTTCAGTTTCATGCGGCCTTCAGGACCTCCGGTTTGGTGAGCGCAATCACTTCGAGGGCAGTCACCAGGATGTCGCCTCCCGCCGGCAGTTCCGGCGCGATTTCCGCCTGCGACTCCATGCCCCAGTTGCGGAGGGCGATGGTCAGCCAGGCGGCGGCCATGCGGGAGCGTTCCTGGTAGCCTCTGGCAAAGTCCAAGGCCGGCTGCATCGCCGCGCGATTGTGCCCTTGCAGTCCGAGCAGCGCAAGCGCGGTGGTTTCGGGATAGGAAGGCAAGTCGATCTTCAGCGCCCGAGGCCCGCCGTAGTTCCAGCCGCCGTCGCTGCAGCGGACGTCGAGCAGTTGCTTCTCGCCGGTTTCGATGCGGGACTTCAAGGTTGGCGACGGGACCTTCGCCGCGGCGCGTTTCAGCGCGATCAACGCGTGCGCCGTCGGCTCCACCCAACTGGTGGTTCCGCGCAGCCACGGCCAGCCGGTAAGTTCCACGTTACGGCCGGGGTCAACCAGGCCGGTTCGCGCAGCCAGCCGGTTGCGGAAGGCGTTCTCCTCGCCGCGAGTTCCCAGCAGCCACTCGACTCCGCTCGCGAAGGGCTCGCCCGTTTCCCCCCGGGCGCAAGCCCAGGCGACGGCCAGCGCGGTGGTCCAGTTGGAGATCGCTACTGCCGCGCTGGGACGCCAACCCTTGTCGGAACCCCGCCAGTGCCGGACGCACTCCCAGGCGCGAGCCTCCTCCGGCCCGCCCAAGGCCAGCGCCGCGTAATATGTCGGCTCCAGCCACGATCGCTTGCGTGGGAAATATCCCCAGCCGCCGTCGGCGTTCTGCGATCCGCGCAGGAACTCCTTTCGCCGGGCCAGGGCCGTTGCGTCCATCACCGCTATCATCGGCAAGACGGCTAACTTTCTTTATTTGCAGCGAAACGGCCGGCTAGTACTCGTCGCGGCGGATGATCTCGTAACACTCACACACCGCCGCTTCCAGTTCCTGGCGGCTGGTGACGGTCACGTGGCCATGATCGTAGTTGATGGCTCCGCGGGACTGGAGATTGAGCGCGGTGTGGGTGATGGTCGCGCGGCGCACGCCCAGCATCCGCGCCAGCGATTCATGGGTGATGTTGAACGAGTTGCCGTCCAGGCGGTCCAGGAAGCTGAGCAGCCAGCGCGCCACCTGCTGCTCGCTGCTGTGCACCGCGCGGCAGTAGCCGGCCTGAGCCAGCGTCCGGATCAGCAACCGCACGTAGGAATTCAGGGGCGCCGAGCAGGGCGCGGGCGAGCCCAACGCTTTTTCCAGCGCAGCAAGAGGAAGGGAGTAGATCGTTCCCGGATGCTGTACGCGCGCCCGCAGCGGCGCTCGCGCCTGCCCGAGGTACGCGGGTACCCCGGCAAAGCCTTCACGTCCCACCATCGCTACTTCCACCTCGCGTCCATCCAGGCCGGTGGCGAGCAGAGAGATAATTGCGCTCGCCGGGAAGAAAAGGCAATCCACATGATCGTCGATGTCGAAGAGCACATCGGGATACGAGAAGACGACTGGCTGCACGCTTGCCCGCACCTGCTCGCCGTGCGCTTCCACGAGTGCGGCAAGAGCTTTGTTCCTCTCAGGCGGGGGTACGGCCACGGCGAACACCGATGTATCGTCCCTCCATAGCTAAAGCGTAACTGGTAGGTCGGCCTGCTAGATCCCTCAGCTTTGTACGGATTCGTACAACTTGTACGAAGTCGTACCAAGTGTGCTACAGTTCGATCGAGTACGCCGGGGAGCAGCTTGATGCCGGTGCTTTTGCATGTCGACGATAACGCCTCAATTCGATACGCCCGGTCCCGCACGTTAAGTTCCGCTGGTTACACTGTCATCGACCTGGAAACAGGCGAGGAGGCGCTGGACGTCGCGACAGCTTCCGCGCCGGAGGGCATCCTGCTCGACGTCCGCCTGCCCGGGATGGATGGCTTCGCGACGGCGCGAGCGCTGCGTCAAAATCCCCGGCTGCTGGATGTGGCGATCGTCCTGATCACCTCGGGGGCCGTAACCGAGATCAGCGAGATCGCCGCGAACGAAGAGGCGATCGACGGGTTCCTGGTGGAGCCGGTACCGCCGCAACTGCTGGCCATCACCATGGCGGCGGCGTTGCACCGCAAGCGGACGCAGCGCGAGTTGCGCATCGCCACCGCCGGGCTGGAAAAGCAGTTGGAGGAAACCCGCCGCGCCGCCGAGCAGAACGAGCGGTATCGCCGCACGCTGGAAGCTCTAATGGAGTACGTTCCCGAGGGGATCACCATCGCGGAAATGCCCGAGCTGACGATCACCTGGATAAGCAAGCACGGCATCGAATTGACCGGGCGTCCGGCGGAGCTGCTCCACAATCTGCCGGGTCGCCACCACGCGCAGACCTGGGGCATTTTTCATTCTGACGGAACCACGCCGGCTGAAAACCAGGAACTGCCGCTGACACGCGCCGGGAGGCTGGGCGAGGTGGTGGAGGGGGAAGAGTGGATCCTGCGGCGGCCCGACGGATCCCGGATCTGCTGCCTGTGCAACGCCGGACCGATTCGCGACCGATCCGGGGTGATTACGGGCGGCGTGATCGCCTGGCGCGACATCACCGACCGGAAGAGACGAGAGCGCGCCCTGCAGCAGAGCAACGAGGAGCTGCAGCAGTTCGTTTTCTCGGTATCGCACGATCTCCAGGAGCCGCTGCGGACGGTGACCACGTTCAGCGAACTGCTGCGCCGCCGGCACCTGGATGCGGTCGGCGGTGAAGGCGATTTTCTGATCCGCGAGATGTCGGCCGCCGCGGCACGCATGCAGCACCTGATTCGCGATCTGCTGGCCTATTCGCAGGTGCTTCCCGAGAGCGGACGCCTTGTCCAGGATGTGGACCTGAATCGGGTGGTCGCCGAGGCGATGGCCAATCTGAATGTGGCGATCGAGGAATCGGAAGCGCGCATCGCGGCGGAGGATCTGCCGGTGCTGCGCGGAGATCAGCACCGCCTGACGCAACTGCTGCAGAATCTGCTGGCGAACGCGATCAAGTATTCCCGCGATCAGGGTCCGCCGGAGATCCGCGTTTGGGCGAGAAGCGCGGGGTTGAAGTGGACCATCTGCGTCGACGATAACGGCCCCGGCGTCCCGCCGGAGCAGGCCGAGCGGGTGTTTCAGCCGTTCACGCGCCTGCATGGCCGCGACGTTTCGGGCACCGGATTGGGGTTGGCGATCGCCAGGCGGATCGTGGAAGGTCACGGCGGCAGGATCTGGGTGGAGGCGTCGCCGGAAGGTGGCGCGCGATTCTGCTTTACGCTGCCGGTGGCGCACTCCGAGGTCAGCTAGCGGGGCTTACCCGTCATTTTCGGCAAGCAAGGATCCGGCGTGCTCCGCGTCCTGCGCCAGAATCATCAGGTGCCGGAAGCGATCGGTGACGCCTCCGAAATCCGGCATATCCGCGGGCGCGGGGTTCAGGACGCCGGTCCGGATGCGCACTCGCTTGCCGTCGCTGCCGCGGACGATGGTCCCGGTGACCAGATCCATTTGGTAAGAGTCGAGATCGCCCCGCACGAAGGCGGTTTCTCCGGAAATCTCGATCCTTCCGGACAAGCCGGGCGGCATCATCATCGCCCCCGGCGACAACACGGAACTCAGCGCCCGGCCCACCAGCGAATGGAAGCTCGGAGCGGGAACGGGCGGTTTCACGGTGGGGTCGGGATTGCCCAACGCCTCGGCGGCGGCGCGGATCACCTTTTGGCCGTTCGCCTTCGGCGTGAATTCCACCAGGGCGATGTCGCGTGCCCTGTCAAGCAGTTGCGGATCGCGGTTGGCTTCGATCAGCCACAGGAACGATCGCAGAATAAAGCTGCCTTCGCGTGACAGCTTTTGCTTGACGCCGGGCTGCAGAGACTGAAACCAGCCGAGCAATCGATCGCGGAACGAGTCACGGCCGATCGAGGCGGTGATTGCGGTGGCGCGCTCCACCCATTTTCCAGGCGGGCGGCCGCTTTCGTCGCCATGGATGCTGTACAGCAGGCGGCGCCAGTTCTCGCGTTCGTCGCCCTGCATGGCGCGATACGCGGCGCGGACCTGCTCGCTCCAGCACCGTTTCGCGTCGATCCCGTTCCATTCGTCGCGCCAAGCCAGCATGTCGAGGCGAGACCGGAACAGTTGCAGGCTCACCTGGTTCACCGCGTAATCCAGTTGATAGACGCGGTCTCGGAAGCGGGCGATGGCGGCCGATAACTCGCGGGTGAGGCCGTGCTCCTCGACGTAAGCCATCACGTGAACGACGGGCGGGTAGGGGGCGAGGGCATGAGAAGTCGCCGCGGTTTCCTCCAGCAGGAGGATCAGGTCGGCTTCGGTCAGGTCCAGGGACCATTTCTCGATGCGTTCCGCGAGCCCGCGTAAGGGGCTGTCGTGGCGGTTGAACGGACTGTGCTCCTTTAGCCACCGCATTCTTTCAAGCAGCGCCCGCCAGGCCAGCAGTTTGCGCGGCTTGTTCCGGAGCCCGTTGATCTCCTTGATCGCGGTCTGCCAGCCGGCCTCTTCCACGCGCACAAGATACTGATTCAGGGCGTGATGCCCTTCAGCAAGGGGCGAGTGGGCGTCCAGGAGGTAACCGTCGGGGCAGGGAATCTGATCCATCGCGAAGCTCCAAGTTCGAAATCGGCGGTCGCGAGCTCCCGCAATAGCCGGTGAATCGCGTTTCCGGCTTCGCCGCTCGCCGTCAGCGTACTAAAATAGCCCACTGGAAGCGACGGAACTTACTTCATGACGCCGGACCAAAGCGCGGCCGAGTATGAGCGGCGTATCAACCGCGTCATCGATTACATTGCCGGGCACCTGGATGAGACGCTGACGCTATCCCGGTTGGCGCGGGTGGCCTGCTTCTCCGAGTTCCACTTCCACAAGCTCTTCCGGATGCAGATCGGCGAGACGGTGAACGAGTTCATCGCCCGGATGCGCGTGGAGAAGGCGCTGTTTCTCATGCGCCACTCGCCGCGCAGGACGCTGACGGACATCGCGCTGGAATGCGGGTTTAACACAGCCGCGAACTTCACCAGGGTGTTTCGCAAGCGGATGGGCGTCGCGCCGCGGGCTTTCGATCTGGAGCGATACTGGCAGGATCGCAAGATCGGGAAAGACGACGCGATCGAGTCGCTCTACTATTGCAAGAGAACTCTGCAGGCGGATGTTTCGGGATTCCAGGTGGAGACCCGGCGGCTGCCGGACCTCGATATTGCCTATTTGCGGGTGTTCCGGTCCTACGAGGAGGGACGTGTGCAGGCGGCGTTTCGCGCTTTGGAGGAATGGGCCGGCCGCCGTGGATTGCTGACGCCGGAAGCGCGGTGGATCGGGATGTCGAAAGACGATCCGGAGATCGTGCCGCTGGTCAAGTGCAGCTATGATGTCTGCCTGACCGTTCCGAGGGGCACGCAGGCGGAGGGAAGAGTGGAAGTGAGACGCATTCCGTCGAGCCTTTACGGCGTGCTGGGAATACGCGGCGATCTCGACCTGGCTGACCGGGGCTGGCATCATCTGTTCAAGACCTGGCTGCCGCGATCGGGTTTCCAGCCTGCGCCCCAGGCCTCCATGGAGGTCTTTCGCAGATCGCCGCTGCTGGGATGGGAGGAGTTCGATGTCGAGGAGTGCTTGCCGGTGAGGAGCCTATGAGGACAGGAGGAAAAATGGATTTAGGAATATTTTCCGTCAGCCTGACGGTGAAGGATATCGCGGCGTCGCGGGCGTTCTATGAGAAGCTCGGTTTCGAAGTGATCGACGGCAACCAGGAACAGCTATGGCTGATCTTGCGCAACGGCAAGATCAACATCGGTCTTTTCCAAGGCATGTTCGACCGGAACATGCTCACATTCAACCCCGTTGACGTGCGCGCGATCCAGAAACACCTGAAGGCGCAGGGCGTCAAGCTGGATGTTGAAGCCGATGAAAACACGACAGGACCGGCACACGCCACTTTGCAGGATCCTGACGGCAATCCGATTCTCTTCGATCAGCACGAGGAAGAGTTCATGAAGAAATACCGGTAGCACCGGCGCGCCGATGAGCCTGGGAATCCTGGTCCACGGATCCAATCACTTCATGGTCCGTGGACCCCTGCCGGACGCGGCCGCCGCGCGCGAACTGGTCAAGCGCTGGGAATTCGTCCAGGATCTTACGCGTCCGGCGACTGTTCCGCCGGTGTGGCGGATCTCCACCCGCGAGTTCCGCGAGAACATCGAATGGGCCGTGGTTCTCAACAACGGCGAAGCTCACTCCGGGGCGGTGGAAATCCTGCTTGCCGAACTTGCTGCCCGCGGCATCCCGATTCACCAGGGGCCAGGACCCCTTTTGCCGTCCGGCGCCGAATGGCCGGGAGAACCATGGCCGAAATGAGCCAGTCCTCCGCGATCGGCGTGCAACTTCCCTCCGCCGCGCACATCTATTAGACTTCCATGGATGTGTGATTCAAGGAGAGTTGAAAATGGCCGGAAGCGGCATGTCAATTCACAGCAACCATAGTGTTATGTTGCAGTTGCGGAACCGGAAGAACCAACTGGAGTCGCTGGTCCGTAGCGTGGACGACCCTCACGATATTCTGCGCGTTCTGGAGCAGGTGGACGCGGTTCTCGACCGCATCAAGACCGGGACGTACGGAGAGTGTTCGGTTTGCCACACTTCCATCGACGACGAACAGTTGGAAGACAATCCTCTCGCGGAATACTGCCTGTGCCACCTGGATGACGCACAGCAAACGTTGCTGGGACAGGACTTAGGAGCGGCATGGCGGATTCAGGCGGCGCTGCTGCCTTGTCCGGATCTGGCCACGGCCTACTGGGAATCGCATTACCGCTATCAGCCGCACGGCGCGGTGAGCGGCGATTATTGCGATCTGATTCCGCGGGGCGACGACCTTCACTTCGTGGTCGCGGACGTGTCGGGGAAGGGTGTGGCGGCGGCTATCGTGATGTCCCACCTGAGTGCGACACTGCGGGCGATGATACGCGCCGGCGCCTCCGTGCCGGAGCAGCTCGCCCGCGCCAACGGCATCCTGCGCGAGAGCGCCTTCGATTCGCATTACGCCACTATTGTGGTGGGAAAGCTGAGTCCGGGCGGTGAGGTGGAGATGCTGAACGCGGGGCACTGCCCGCCGCTGCTGCTTCAGGAATCCGGCGTGACGCCGCTGGCGGCATCCGGACCGCCGGTGGGCCTGCTGGACCTGGACGAGGCTGCGCACGCGGTGCAACACGTCGAAATACAGCCGGGAGAAAGCCTGTTCCTTTATACCGACGGCGTGATCGAGGCCATGAACGAGGAAGGCGACGATTTCGGCCTGGATCGCCTGATACACGCCGCCACGCTGCTGCGCGGCGCGCCGCCGCGACAATTGGTGTCAGGGGCGCTCGATCACCTGCGGGCGTTTCTCCGTTCCACCCCTCGCAACGACGATCTCACGGCGCTTGCCTTACGCCGGGTCCCGCACCCGGCTTAAGACCAAAAATACGATGAAGCTTTCGGCCCTCCTGGTGGTCCTTGCAGCCGCCAACGTTTGCCAGGCACAGGACTACCTGCGCAAGTGGAACGTGTATGGCGCGGCGGGCTACGGGTGGACGTCCGACGATGAAGGCTCCGTCGGCAATGGGTTCGCGGGCGGCGGTGGCGTGGGTTACCGCTTCAACCGCCGCCTGGAGGCGGTCTTCGACATCAACGCGTTCCGTCATCGCCGCGAGGGCGCCCTGGGCCGCGCGGAGTTCGCGGGCAACGGGCAATACTACACGGGTAACCTGCTCTATCACTTCTCCGGTTCGCGATTCCAGCCGTACATTCTTGGCGGGGCTGGTGGTATCGCCTACCAAGTGGACCGCGGCATCAACCTTCCGCGCGACACCAGCACGGGCGGTTTCGCCATTACTTTCGGAGCAGGCGCAAAGGCGTTCGTTTCGGAGAGGTTCTCCATTCGCCCGGAAGTGCGGGTGTATGCCGGAGGGCGAGGCGCCGCGGGCGGGATCGAGCCGCCGATCGTGAACGTGCGCTTCGCCGTGGGCTTCGGGTATCACTGGTAACGCCGGGCGCCGGGCCGCGCAACATACAATGAGTGAATGCGCGCCCTTTTGGTGCTGTTCCTCACTCTTCCCCTGCTGGGGGCCGATCCGCGGAAGCAGTTGATCGGAACCTGGAGGCTGGTTTCCTACGAACGAACGACCCCTGCCGGGATTACGGAGTCGCCGTTTGGGAAGACCCCGGCCGGGCGCCTGATCTACGATGCGAAGGGCCGCATGTCGACGCACATGATGCGGCCCGGACGCCCGTCGTTTTCGGAACCGCAGTTGCGCAACGGGACTCCGGCGGAGATCGAAGCCGCGTATCGCGGGTATCTGGCGTATTGGGGCACGTTCACGGTCAACAGCACGGAGAAAGTGATTCTGCACCGGATCGAAGGCAGCCTGTATCCCAACTGGGTCGGGTCGGAGCAGAGACGCCCGTTCTCATTTGAGAAAGGTCGTCTGGTGCTGATTTCGGATTCGTCGCTGGGGCGGGCGAGGATCGTGTGGGAAAAGCTGCCGTAAGCTACCTCGGCCGCCGGCCCACCCAGATGGGACTCGACCAGGCCATTGCGCCGTCCACTTGCACGACGCGGACGTAATAGTAGTCACCGGGTTGCGTTCCGTCGGTATCGGCGAAGCTGAATTCGCGATCGAGCGGCGCCCTGGCCGGGACGAGTTGCACCTGCACGATGTCGATATTGTTGCCGGTCTTCAGCTCGCGGCGGCCGAGTCCCTGGCGCAGATCGCCGATGCGGAACACAATATCTTCGGCGGGCAGGTCCGCGGCGGGCCGGTCCATCATTTCGGGGGTAGTGCCGTCCTGCGCCACCACCTCCCGTACGGCGGCGAGGCGGACGCGAACCGTGGTGTCGGGGGTCACGCCATTTAGCTTTAGCAGCAGCGACTGGCCGCGCCCGCGCGTGTTGCTGTTCCACAGAATCCGGTTTGGATTTCCGGCCGCGCGCGAGGTTCGCCAGGACGTGGGGTTCAGGAACCAGGGCTCGCGGATCTCCCGAATCTCCGCCCCGTTCACTTCGACGCTGCCGCGCCAGATGCGCGCGCCGCGCGGGTTCTTGCGTCCCGTGAACACCTCGGTGGAGGACTCCACCTTCACCTGCACTTCGATTTCCGGCTGCAGATCCGCCTCGAGGCCACGCTGGCTGTAAATCACCTTGCCATTCCGGATGACGTCGACGGTGTCAATGGGCGCCGTGCCCATCACCTTGGCTTGGATCTTGCGCTGGGGCGACTCGGGCGTGCGTTCTCCCATCCCCGCCCCGTTCAACGTGACATCCATCAGGATGCGTTCTCCTGTCGTCGCATACGTGGACCGGTTCCGCAGCGACTGAAAGATGTCGGAGGCGCGATTCCGCTGCGCGAACACGGCGGCGAGCCCTCCTAATTGCCGGTTGGTGGCGGGCGAGTAACCCGGATGCCCCGAGTGATTGTCGGAAGCTCCGACAAACCCGACCTCAAAACCGTTCTGCAGGTACTTGTTGCCGAAGTACTCGAACGTGCCGTGGCCGGAGGTGATCTCCGCCAGCCGCTCCATCTCCGCGTCATTGCGATTCCAGTCGCCGGTCTGGTGCGCGTGGGGAATGATCAGCACCTCGCTGGGTTTATGCAAGGACCGGAGCCGCGTGTACAACTCATCCAGGTTCTGCGCCTCCTGAACGGGGGCGCGCCGCCGACCCTTGGGGGTCGCGAAAAACACATTGTGGTGCCCGCCCAGGGGATTCAAGGCTGTCCACTCATAGCCGAGGATCGTCGTGAAGGCGCCGGGCTTGTCGTACTTGCCAGTGGTCTCCTGCAGATTGCGCCACTCCCAATCATCCATCCACAAGTCGTGTTCGGAGAGCGTGAGGAAATCGAGCCGCGCGACATCGCGGCCGAACCGGAAGTAGCCATCGGGCGATCCGGTGCCCTCGGCGAATCCGGTGTGCCCGTGCGTATCTCCCCAGTAGATGCGCGTCGCGGGATTCGTCTGCACCCATACCGGATTACTGACGCCTTCCCGCGATCCGTCCGGGGTGCGGACCGTGAATCGATACACCCCCGGCGCTCCGGCTTTGATCCCGGTGATCACGTTCATCGCGGGGCTGCCCTCGGCGAGCGTGCGGATGACCTCTCCATTGCGCGATAGCTCATAAGCCGGCGCCCCGCCGCTTGCCAGGTTCTTGGTCGCGTCCTCACTGCGGACGGCCAGAGAGATGTTCTCGCCGGCCTTGACGACGGAAGGCGCGATCACGCTGACATAACGCACATCGCTCGCGCCCAGAACCTCGAACGAGGGCCAGGATGGCGTAAGAGGCTCGCCCCTGCCTTCCAGGTCCACATGGATCGGAAGGATGACTCGGTCATTGGAAAAATTCTGCAGCCTGACGCCTTTGGACCCCTTGGAGGTGTCGCCGTAGGTGATGGTCACCGTGTCGCCCTTCTCCAGGCGCGTGCCGCTCAGGCGCAGATTCAGCGTGTCACGGGTGATGAAGCTGGTGAACTGGCCCCACGGCGCGACCGCGGCGAAGCTCGCGCCGGGACGCGATACCCGGACGCTGATGAAATCGTCCGCTGTAGCGTCCGCCATCTGCGGCGACGCGCCGCGCCCGAGCGTCAGGATCAACCCGCCGCCCGGCTCCATCGGCTTGCCGCCGACCGTGAACGTCTGTTCGATTGTCAGATAATCGCCGGCGCGAAACGGGCCGGGTTTGGACAGCTTCAGTGATCCCGCCGCATCGGGGATCTCTTCCAGCGTGCGGAACTCCGCCGCGTACCGGCGGATGAAATTTGCGGCGGCGCGCAGGTCCACCTGTTGCCCTGAGTTGGCCGCGCGGATGCTTCGCGAGTGCGCGAACACATTCAGCGGGTAATCCACCGGGATCTGTTTGCCGGTCAGCGCATACGCGTTGCTCCAAAGCCAGAGCGTTTCCAGCCGGGCAGCGAGTACAGGCGCGATGGCGGACGGCTGCGCGGCCTCGCTCTTCAGCTTCTCAACCCGCGCCCGCAGGTCCTTTTCCAGGTAGTCGGACGCAGCAGACGGAGAGATCGAGGTCTGGTGCAGGTACGCCGCCGCCAGCGCGAAGGCCGCGATCGCCGCCGTCAAGCGGACCGAGTGGGCTTGCATGATGCCCTGTTATACCGGAATCGCTGCCCGGGCGTTAGCTATCGGCGCTTGACAGTCAGGGGCTAATTCGCGAGTTCGAACAGACCAGCCGCGCCCTGCCCCCCGCCGATGCACATGGTGACCACGCCGTAACGGGCCTTGCGGCGTTGCATCTCGTTTGCGATGGTGCCCACCATCCGCGATCCGGTCATGCCGAACGGGTGACCAATTGAGATGGAGCCGCCGTTCACGTTGAGCTTCTCCATGGGGATGCCCAGCCGGTCGCGGCAGTACACCACCTGCACCGCAAAGGCTTCGTTCAGCTCCCAAACGTCGATGTCGCCGGCTTTCATGTTGAACCGCTCGAGCAGCTTGGGCACGGCGAACACCGGCCCGATGCCCATTTCGTCGGGATCGCAGCCGGCCACGGTGAAACCGCGGAAGACCAGCTTGTACGGAACTCCGAGCTTTTCGGCTCGCTCGCGCGACATCAGGAGCGTGGCTGATGCGCCATCGGAAAGCTGCGACGAATTGCCGGCGGTCACGCTGCCCTTGCCGCTGGTCTTGTCGAAAACGGCGGGGAGCCCCAGCAGACCTTCCAGCGTGGTATCGGTGCGGTTGCATTCATCCTTGTCCGCGCAAACTTCTTCCGTGCCGATCTTCTCCCCGGTCTTCTTGTCCAGGATCGCGCGTGTCACCTTTAGCGGAGCGATCTCGTCTCCGAAGAAGCCCTCCTGCTGGGCGCGAGCGGTGCGCTTCTGGCTCTCCAGCGAATACTCGTCCTGGGCCTCGCGGGACACGTTGTAGCGCTTGGCTACCACCTCAGCCGTGTCCCCCATGGCCATGTAGATGCCGGGAAGCTTTTCCTTCAAGATCGGATTTGGATCGGAGTCGCGCACCATCATGGTGATGCTTTCGACGCCCCCGCCGATAGCGGCATCGGCGCCCTCCACCATGATGTGATGCGCCGCCATGGCGACTGCCTGCAGGCCCGAGGAACAGAAGCGATTCACCGTGGTTCCTGGAACCGATGTCGGCAGTCCGGCGAGCATCGCCGCCACGCGCGCGACATTGCTGCCCTGCGCGCCATGCGGCTGCCCGCAGCCCAGGATCACGTCGTGCATCTCTGCGGGGTCCAATTGTGGGGTGCGCCGCATCACTTCGCGAATACAGTGCGCGGCCAGATCGT
Organism: uncultured Solibacteraceae bacterium; assembly: GCA_964406035.1. GTDB lineage: Bacteria > Acidobacteriota > Terriglobia > Bryobacterales > Bryobacteraceae > JAIEPW01. Next base: position 65,503 of record CAYOQB010000005.1, read on the forward strand.
CGGGGCGCGTCATGTTGAACGATCCGCGGTGGGACTTGGTGAGCGCAGTTCGCGCGCTGGTGACGACAACAGCTTCTCGCATGGGTGGTCTATAGGTCCTTTCCGGCTAGAGTAGCATCAGTTCCGGCGGCACCCGGCCCGCTGCGTAGTGCAACTGTTAAGTTCGCGGTGGACGGGAAAAAGAGAACGGCCGGGCGGTGAGGCCCGGCCGTTCCGACGGTTGAGGTTAGTGAATCAGACCCTTACCACAGGAATCGCGCATTGATTTGGATGTTGCGCGATAACGTGTTGGTGGCCTGGTAGTAGCCGAAGTTCGCCGGCGTGTTCAGCAGCGCGCCGGGCAGAGTGAACGACGTGTTGTTGAACACGTTGAAGATCTGGCCCTGGAGCTGGAAGCGGTAGCGCTCCGTGATGCGGAACTCCTTGCCGACGGTCCAGTCGAACAAGGTCATTCCGTTCTGGCGGAGAACGTTGCGCCCCATGTTGCCGGTCTGGCCCAGGAGCGGGAAGGTCATTCCCGAGTTCGCGGCCAGGTTCGGATTGTTGGCGCCCGCGCCCGGATCGGGGCGGAACTCAAAGTTCAGAGGTCCGCTGATGTTCGGGCGGATGGTATGGTTCGCAACCGGGTTGTTGACGCGGAGCGAAGTGTCGAGCAGCCCGAGCCGCTGCCCGGTAATGATGTTCTGCGGCAAGCCGGAGTTCACCTGGAAGATTCCAGAGAACTGCCAGCCGCCGAGGGTGTGCTTCAGGAAGCCGTTGTCGCTGTTCTTGAACCACGGCAGATCCCAAACATGGCTGAGCACGAAGCGGTGCGGCATGTCATGCGCCGAAACCGCGCGATTCTCGCGCCAGTTGTCGGGGTTCTGGGCCACCTGAACGTCGTTGATCAGGATGCCCAGCGCGTCCGACGCGTTGTCGATGGATTTGGACCAGGTGTACGCCGCGTTGAAGGTGAAGCCCTTCGCGAAGCGCTTCTGGGCGCTGAACTGGAAGGAGTGGAAGTTGGCGTTACCGCCGGATTCCACCAGCGTCAGGTAGCCGAATCGCGGATCGAGGCGATTGGTGGGCTGAGTCGGACCCGGGTTGGCGCCGGCCTGGATGGCCAGGTAGCGCGCCAAATTCGCCTGTTCCTCAGCCGGGGAATTGGACACGGGAATCTGGCTGGCGGGGACGGTGTTGGGCGTCCGCGTAAGCTGCAGATAGTTCGACTTGGTGCCGACGTAACCCGCACGCATCACGATGCCTGCCAGGTCCCGCTCCACGGTGAAGTTCCACTGGTGGATCTGGGGATTGCGCAGGTTCTGGTCCACCGCGGCTACGGAGCCGAAGTTGCGGATGGTGGTGCCGAAGCTGCCCACCAGCGCCTGACCCGAAGCTTGGAACGGAGCAGAGTAATTCGCCAGCGCCGCGTACGAGTTTCCGCCCTGGAACGCGCTTTCCGTCAGCAGATACATGAACGGAGGCGCGAAACGCAGGTTGGTGATCGGATTCAGGAAGGCGAAATCGTAGGCCAGGCCGTAACCGGTGCGAATGGCCCACTTGCCGCCGCCGGGATTCCACGACAAACCGACGCGGGGCGCCCAGTTGTACTGATTCTGGGAAGCCTTGTCGACCACCTCGAAAGCTCCCAGGGGGCCGGTGCCAGCGCCGCCCATAGCGGCGGTGCTGTTGAGATTCAGATTGGACAGAATACCGTTGACTTCGGTGGCGCCCAGATTGCCCTCGAAGCGCAGGCCGAGGTTCAAGGTCAGGGTGCGGCTCACCCGCCAGTCATCCTGGAAGAAAGCGAAGTGACTGGAAACGCGAGTGCCGCGAACTGAGTTGCCGAAGCGCTGCGAGTAACTGGTCGGCGTGCCGGCGGCGAAGGCCGCGAAATTCGCGAAGTTATACTGGCCGCGGACGACCGATTCAAAGTAGCTGTTGGACTGAATCCGATTGAACTCATAACCGCCCTTGAATGTGTGCGTCCCCAGCGTGTAGGTGACCGTGTTCAAGTACTGATAGGTATTCTGCGTGCGCCCCTGCGGACCGCCCGTCCAGGTGTTCAGGTCGGCGGTGGCGTCCAGGAAGTTGATGTAGGGCTGCAGATTGGTCGCGGCAGCGGCGAAATCCGGCGTGCTGCGGCCGTACGATGCCAGGAAGTTGTACACCATGCGCGGAGTGAAGGTGCGCGTATAGGATGCCGTCGCGTTGGTGTCGCGGCCCGCCAGAAGCGCGCCGTTGCCCAGCAGGTTGGAGCTGACGAACGTCAGGCCGGTGTTGGTGCCAGCCGTGTCGTTCTGGCCGATGCGACCGAAGAAGCTGTCCTTCTCGGAGATGTTCCAGTTGATCTTGGCCGAATACGCCCAGGAGTCGGTGAAGTTCGGCGCCTGGTTGCTGACCGTTCCGCTCGGCGAAGACACGCCGTTGGAGGCTTCCCACAGCCGGCGCGACGTCGGATCCGTGATGGTGGCCACCTGCGCCGGCGTGGGCACCGTGGCAATGCGTGTCCCGCCCGCTCCGCGGATTAAGTTCCACTCGCCGGTTCCGAACCAGAACAGCTTGTCCTTAATGATGCGTCCACCCGCGGCGGTGCCGAAGCGGTTGTCGCGCGTGATGGTCGCCTTCCCGGTGCGATCGAAGTAGTCGCGCGCGTTCAGCTTGTCGTTGCGGAAGAACTCGAACACGGAGCCGTGAAAATCATTGCTGCCGCTCTTGGTGATGATCTGGAACTGCGAGTTCGCATTACGCCCGAACTCCGCCGAGAAGTTGTTGGTGATGAAGTTCACTTCCTGAATACCGTCGAGCGGCACCGTGCCCAGACCTACCGAGCCGCTGATGCTGACGTCGGTCGCGGTGGCGTTATCCAGCGTGATGTTGTTGCCGCGACCCCGGCCGCCATTCACGTTGAAGTTGCCGAAGCCCTGGAAGCCGTTGTTGTCCTGCGGCGGGAACGGCGAAACGCCGGGCGCGGTCTGCGCCAGGCCCAGAATGCCTGCCGTCGAAGTATTCAGCGGCAGATTCGCGACTTCCTTCGTCGTCGTCGTGGTCGCCAACTGCGCGTTCACGGTGTTGATCTGGACCGCGGAGTCCGTAACCACCACTTCCTGCCGCGTCGTCGCCACTTCCAGGCCGAACTTCAGTTCCTGCACCTGGCCTGAGCTGACGGTGGTCTGCGACTTCGCGCCGCCGAAGCCGCCGGCTTCCGCCTGCACTTCGTAGCGTCCCGTGTTCAGCAGGGTGAAGCGGACCGAGCCGTCGCCGGCCGTGGTCGCGGTTCGTACCGCGCCTGTCTCAAGATTTTTCAGCGTGATTGTCGCGTTCGGAATCACAGCGCCGCTGCGATCCGTCACGGTCACGAAAATGTCGCCGGTGATCTGAGCAAACAGGCTTGTGCTCAGACAAGCCAGGATTGCCAGAATCCAAATTGTTTTTCGAGCCATATGTAATCTCCCAAAAGCGATAGTCCGTACCGGATTTGCACATCACAATCCTGATCGAACCTTCGGGAGTCTCAGGCACGTTGAGGACCAGTGGCGAGGCGCGGTTTTCCGGGGCAAGTTGCTGTTTTGAGGCGCGAAATGCCGGCGCGTTCTCGATTTTGGAAATGGTTTCTGGAAAGTGGAATTGCTCAGGCGCCCAACAGCCCAACTACAGCGTTGAGAAGAAGCATCAGCAGCGCCAGCGGGATCAGATACTTCCATCCCAGATTCATCAGTTGGTCGTAGCGCAATCGTGGTAACGTGCCGCGTAACCAGAATAGAAGATAAAGAACCAGCGCGAGCTTGAGGAAGAACCAGAAGGGGCCAATCAGAATCGCGTTCACAGCGGGGATGAGAAACACAAGCCCCGCGCTAATCAATGCCCCCGCGATCAGGAGCAGCAAAACGCGCTGCCAGCGCCTGCGGACCTTCTTTACCAGCAGCAGCGAACTCGCGCCGGAGCCGCTGATCAGCAGGACCGGGAACGCGAAGTTCAGCGGAACCTCCAACCAGGCGACGCCGGGCAACGGGCGCAGCCATCCGCCGAAGAACAGCACCACCGTGACACCACAGATCACGAACGCATGCGCGTATTCGCCCAGCATAAAGAGCGCCCAGCGGAATCCGCTGTATTCCGTGTGGAAGCCTGCAACCAGTTCGGACTCTGCTTCCGGAAGGTCGAACGGGGCGCGATTGGTCTCTGCTACCGCCGCGATCAGGAAGATGCCGAAAGTCACGATCATCAGGCCGAAGTTGTCGAACACGAACCAGATGCCGCGCCGCTGCTGCGCCTGTACGATCTCGACCAGGCTCAGCGAGCTTGCCGACATCACCGGTGCGAGCATCGCCAGCGTCACCGCGACTTCGTAACTCACCAGTTGCGCCGCGCCGCGCAGTGACCCCAGCAGCGAGTAGTGGCTGTTTGACGCCCAGCCGCCGAGCGTCATGCCGAGGACGCCGACGGCGCCCAGCGCGCTGATGATCAGCAGTCCGACGTTCATGTCGGCGACGTACAGCCGCTCGCCAAACGGCAGCAGCGCGATCGCGGTAAGGCCGGTGAAGGCGGCGATCAGCGGCGCCATCCAGAACAGGGCCTTGTCCGCGCCCGCCGGCACCACGTCCTCCTTCAGCAGCAGCTTCAGCGCGTCGGCCAGGGGTTGCAGCAGGCCATGCGGTCCGGCGCGCATCGGTCCCAGGCGCGCCTGCATGTCGGCCAGGATCTTGCGCTCGACATGCACCAGGTATCCCGTCAGCAGCGGAAAGCCCAGCACGATCAGCGCGGTCAGCAGCAGCGGCGTGAACAGCGGATGCGAAATCAGACCCTGCATGGCTATCGCAGCAGCGCCCCCGCCGCGAACTTCAGGAACGGCTCCGGAAACAAGCCCAGCAGCAGCGTCGCCAGGCCGGAGATCGCCACTGCCAGATTCATGCCCGCGCTGGAGGCCAGCGGCTTCGAATCGCCCGGCAGCATGTACATCCCGCGCACGATACGGAAGTAATAATAGAGGCTGACTGCCACGTACAGCGCCGCGATCACCGCCAAAACGGCGTGCCCAGTCTCCAGCAGCGAGAGAAAGATGTAGTACTTGCCCAGAAATCCGCCTGTCGGCGGGATGCCCGCCAGCGACAGCAGGAAGACGAGCATCGCTGCCGCGTACAACGGATGCCGCGCGGCCAGCCCGTTCAGATCGGACACGTCTTCCTCCGGCAGCCCCGAGGTGCGTGTGCGGATCGCGATCAGCACCATCAGCACGCCCAGGTTCGCGAACGTGTACACCGCCAGATATACCGCGATGCCGCGCAGGCCGGTGGCGTTGCCCGCTACCAGGCCAAGCAGCAGATATCCCGCGTGAGAAACGGAGCTGTAGGCGATCAGGCGTTTGACATTCTCCTGTGTCAGCGCGGCGAAGTTGCCGATCACCAGGGTCAGCACGGCGATTCCGGCGATCGCCGGACGCCATGCCTGGTCCAGCGGCGACAGCGGCCCGTTGAATATGCGCAGCAGCAGCGCGAACGATGCCGCCTGCGACGCAACCGAGAGGTACGCGGTCACGGCGGTGGGCGCCCCCGCGTACGCGTCCGGCGCCCACATGTGGAACGGAGCAGCCGATATCTTGAACAGCAGGCCGGCCAGGATCGTGGCGATCGCCAGCGCGGTGATCGCGTCCACGGAGCCGCGCGCGAAGATCGCCCGCCGGATCTCTTCCAGGTTGGTGGATCCGCTCAACCCATATAGAAGCGAAAAACCATACGCCAGCAGGCCGCTCGAAAAACTGCCCAAAAGGAAATACTTGATCGCCGCTTCGTTGGACCGCCGTTCCCGCTTGAGAAATCCCACCAGCACGTAAAAGCTCAGGGCCATCAGCTCCAGCCCCAGGAACAGCGTGATCAGGTCCGAGCCGGAGGCCAGAAAGAACATGCCGGAGCACGCCAACAGGATCAGGCCGTAGTATTCGGCGCGATGCTCGCCTTCAATCTCCAGGTAGCGGTAGGAGATCAGGGTCACAATGGCCGCGGCCGCCAGGAACATCCAATCGAAGTACATCGAGAAGCTGTCCACGGTCAGCGAGCCGGAGAACGCCACGATCCGGCTGCCCGGGGCGGCCAGCGCCTGTTGCTGCCGCAGCAGCGCCACCGCCGCGGAAGCCAGCCCCAGCAGAGTGAAGCCGACCAGCCAGCGCGTTCGCGCCGCCCCCTTGGGCAGCAGGAACTCCAGCAGCAGGATCGCCGAGCCGAACAGCACCAGCATCAGCGCGGGCAGCAGCGCGAAGTGGTCCGCGGCGGTGTAGTATCCGCTCATCGCAGCTCCGCCTGCCGGTCCGCGAAGTAGCCGGGCTTCACGCGCTCCACAATCTGATTCACGGGCCGCTCCAGAATCTCGAACAGCGGCTTGGGATACACGCCGATGCCAAACACCAGCGCCAGCAGCGGGGCCATCACCAGCACTTCGCGAGCCGTCAGATCCGGCAGATTGCGGTTCTCCTCGTGCACCAGCTTGCCCAGCATGGTGCGCTGATAGAGCCACAGCAGGTACGCCGCGCCCAGCACGATGCCGAACACGGCGAACGCGGCCCACATCCGGTTGGCCTCGAACGCGCCCGCCAGAATGGTGAACTCGCCGATGAATCCGTTCAGCAGCGGCAGTCCGGCGGAGCTCAGCATCGCGATCGCGAACACCGTCGCGTAGCGCGGCATCACGGAGGCGACGCCGCCGAAATCCTCGATCTGCCGCGTGTGCCGCCGCTCATAAATCAGTCCCACCAGCAGAAACAACAGCCCGGTGGAGATCCCGTGATTCACCTGCTGCAGCACGCTGCCCGCGATGCCGTTGGGGTTCAGGGAGAAGATCCCCAGCGTGCAGAAGCCCAGATGACTCACCGACGAGTACGCCACCAGCTTCTTCCAGTCATGCTGCATCAGGCTGACGAACGCGCCGTACAGAATGGCGATGATGGAAAGCACCGCCAGCGTCTGGGCGATCCAGGGGTCCACGGACGCTTTCGGCAGCAGCGGCAGAGAAAAACGGATGAACCCATAGGTGCCCATCTTGAGCATCACCGCCGCCAGAATCACGGAGCCGGCGGTGGGCGCCTCCACGTGGGCATCCGGCAGCCAGGTGTGGAACGGGAACATCGGAACCTTAATCGCGAATCCCAGGAACAGGGCCCAGAACACCCACTGCTCCATGCCCGGCGTCATCCGCACCGCCATCAGCGCGCCGATGTCGAAGGTGTAGAACCCGAACTGCAGCTGATGCTGGAAGTACAGGGTCAGCAGTCCCAGCAGCATCAGGACGCTGCCCGCCAGGGTGTACAGGAACAGCTTCAGCGCGGCGTACAGCCGCCGGGGCCCGCCCCAGATGCCGATCAGGAAGTACATCGGCACCAGCACCACTTCCCAGAACACGTAGAAGAGGAAAAAGTCCAGCGCGATGAAGACGCCGATCATCGCCGTCTGCAGCACCAGCAGCAGGACGTAATATTCCTTCAGCTTGTCGCGAACGGAATTCCAGGACGACAGAACGGCCAGGAATCCGATCAGCGTGGTCAGCAGCACCAGCAGCAGGCTGATGCCGTCGATGCCCACGTGATAAGAAGCGCCGATGGCCGGAATCCAATCCGCGCGCTCGACGAACTGAAAGCCGGTCGCGCCGCGGTCAAAGCGCATCGCCAGTGGCAGTGAAATCAGGAATCCCGCCAGCGCGATCAGATTCGCCCATAACTTCAGCGCCGTGTGCGCGCGGCCCGGGATCAGCACCAGCACCGCGGCGCCGGCAAGCGGCGTGAACAGCACCCACGTCAGCAGATGGCTCACCGCGGACCTCCGAAGGTGAACCACAGCAGCGCCGCCAGCCCGGCGATCAGCACCAGCGCGTACGATTGAACCAGGCCGTTCTGTGCGAAGCGAACCGGGAAGGAAGCGAGCTTGGCCAGCGCGCCCACCGCACGCACCGCGCCGTCGATCACCCAGCGATCCCACAGCATCGACAGCCGCGACAGCCCGCGCGTGAATGCCGCCGCTCCATTCACTCCACCGTCCACCACCAGGCGATCGAACTGGCCCAGGAAGCGGCCTCCGCGATGCGCCACGCCGCGCACAATCACCGCGTGGTAAAGCTGATCCACGTACCAGTGATTGCGCAGCAGGTTGGCCACGGGCCCGTGCCACCGGCGATCGTGAAAACGCCACGCCAGCCAGATGCCCGTCACCGCCACCAGCACCGCGATCCCCGCCAGCCACCCCGCCTTCACTTCCTGATGCGGACCCAAGGCCGGCTCCAGCCAGTGCTGGAACGTTTGAAAGATCGGCCCCGCCGCCCAGGCTTCCGGCAGCCCCAGCCACCCCACGATGATGCTGCCGGCGGCTAGCACGATCAGCGGACCGGTCATCGACAGCGGCGATTCGTGAACATCGTGCTCGTGACTCGGCTTGGCATAAAACGCGAGCTGCATCAGCCGCCACATGTAAAACGCCGTCATCAGCGAAGTCAGGATGCCGATCAGGTACAACGCCGGCGATCCCGTTCCGTAAAGCTGCGCCAGAATTTCATCCTTTGAAAAGAACCCGGCCATTCCCGGCGCGCCCGCGATCGCCAGCGCGCCGATCAGCATCGTGGCGTGGGTCACCGGCATCTTGCGATACAGGCCGCCCATGCGATGCAAATCGTGCTCCCCATGCAGCGCGTGGATGATGCTGCCCGCCCCCAGGAACAGCAGAGCCTTGAAGAAGGCGTGCGTGAACAGGTGGAAAATCGCCACCCAGTAGGCGCCCACCCCCAGCGCCAGGAACATGAACCCGAGCTGGCTGATGGTGGAGTACGCGAGCACGCGCTTGATATCGTCCTGCGCCAGCGCCACCGAAGCCGCGAAAATTGCCGAAATCGCGCCGACGAAAGCAACAATGTTCGCCACCTCCGGCGATGCCGTGAACAACAGGTTGGAGCGCGCAATCAGGTACACGCCCGCGGTCACCATCGTCGCCGCGTGAATCAGCGCCGACACCGGCGTCGGACCTTCCATCGCGTCCGGCAGCCAGACGTGGAACGGAAATTGCGCCGATTTGCCCATCGCGCCGATCAGCAGCAGCAAGGCGATGGTCCCGGCCCAGGGCCCCGCCGCGAGATCCAGAAAGCGCACGCTGCCGCGCGTGAAGAAGATCGCCAGGATGCCCAGGATCAGCGCCGCGTCCGCGATGCGATTGGTCAGGAACGCCTTATTGGCGGCGTCCCCCGCCGCCTTGCGATCGAAAAAGAAGCCGATCAGAAGATAGCTGGCGAGGCCCACGCCCTCCCAGCCCGCGAACATCAGCAGGTAGTTGTTGGCCATCACCAGCAGCAGCATGAAGAAGACGAACAGGTTCAAGTAGCCAAAGAACCGGTAGTAGCCGCCCGCGCGCGCCATGTACCCGGTGGCGTAGACGTGGATCAGGAAGCCGATCCCGGTCACCACCAGGATCATCACCGCGGACAGCGGATCCAGCAGGAAGCCCCAGTCAGCCCGCAACTCGCCCAGGCCGCCGCCCGCCAGGCGGAACTGCAATCCCGGCTCCCATTGGAACTTCACCACCTCGACGGAGCGCTCCACCCGCTGCCCGAGCTCGAACACCGCGCCCGCTGACCACACCAGGGACAACAGAATCGCGGTGCACGCGATCAGTCCGATCACTGCCCGGGCGCGCTTCTCCAGCAGCGGACCGAACACCATCAGCAGCGTCGCTCCCGCCAGCGGAAACAGCGGAATCCAGTGCAACTGCCCGAGGAAGCTCACCATTTCAGCAGGTTCACCTCGTCCGCCTGCACTGTCTCCTGATTCCGGAACAGCGCGATCAGGATGCCCAGCCCCACCGCCGCCTCCGCGACAGCGACCGCGATGATGAAGATCGCGAAGATCTGCCCGGTGACGTGCTGGTAATGCCTGGAGAACGTCACCAGGTTGATGTTCACCGCGTTGAGAATAATCTCAATGGACATCAGGATCACCACCAGGTTGCGGCGCGTCAGCACGCCGAAAACGCCGATCAGCAGCAGGATCGCGCTCAGCGCAACGTAGTGATAGAGCGTCACCGGGTGCATCAGCGTGCGTCCTCCCGCTGCGCCATCACGATCGCGCCGACGATCGCCACCAGCAGCAG
>CAYOQB010000006.1:0-67418 GCA_964406035.1 uncultured Solibacteraceae bacterium
TAAAGATCGTCTTTAGCCCGTACACGCGCCTGGCAAACGTCAGCCCCGCACTGCCTGGCACGCGCTACGGACTCGGTGTGTGGCTGGAGGAGATGGATGCGGACGGGCGCGGCGTGGTGATCGGATCGCAGGGGGCCTGGGGTTTCAGCCCCTGGGTGGATCGCGAAGCAGGCATCGCCGGCGTGTTCGCGACCGTCAGCCGCTATGCGGAAATCATGCCGCAGTACATGGAGTTGAAGAAGCGCGTTCGGGAGATCGTGCGGAATCAGGCGCGGTGACAGTCAGTTTCCCACGCGTCTTCAGGCTGGCCCGGACGAACTGAAGGGAGTAGCGGGATTCACTAGCCCGGTGGCGGGCGTTGAGGCGGTCGTAGGTTCCCCAGTCACTTTGACCGGCATGTCTCGGGCGGTACAACAGACGCGCACCTCACCCATCGAAAGGCCCGGTATCCTTCGTACGTCGCGGGCGTGTCCGGGATCAACTGCGAAAACCAGTAAACCATTGGGAACGTGGTTGATTCGAAAAAGAATGGCTTCTGCTCCAACTCCACCGAAGCGCGGGCGACACCCGTCCTCCCACTGATCAATTTGAGGAGATCGCGCGCTGTCTCCTCGCTTGGGTCAGATGCTATAGCAAAGGCATCCACAACGGGCGTTGGCCTGCCACCGAAGTAGACGTGGTATGCAGCTATGTGAATCATCTCGGCGCTTGAGGCCCCGCCCTCCGGCGAGGTCGCTAAGTTGATCTTCCTTAGGTCCTGTCCAATTCGGACAGTTAGGGTAACGTGTCCAAAATAGGAGATAGCACGGGCGCCCGTATAATCCCGTTTCCGCTCTACCTCACGACTCTGTAGCCACTCGTGATAATTCAGATGTAAACGTTTACCCGCGTGAAAGTCTTCCTTGGTTGTAAACACATCAATCTGGCAAATGGCCGCACATGCAGGTTCCTTGCGGATCATATCCCGAATCTGGCCGACGAACTCATCCGACCGGAGCGCTTCCGCTGGCAAGAGTAATGCGCGGGTCAGCAGCTTTGCGCCAAACCTCACCTCCCGCAGCACCTCAGCCGAGAGACTGCCTACGCATAGCAGAGCAAGGACGTGGAAGCGTAGTCGCGTGATTATTTGCATTGCTCCTCATCCGCATCCGGGGGACCGGTCACCTGAGTCCCCCTGCGAGCGGCTCGCTCCCGAACTAAGGCGTGCATTCACCTGACACGCGAGCGCGGTAAGCCCACCCGAAATAATTTGGCCCTTGAAGAAGTCACCCTGAGGCTGCCAGAACCAGGCAACTGCAGCACCCGAAATCACGTACACGACCACGGCCACACCGGCGAAATTATGCACGGCGAGTAGGACTGTTGAGAACCGGCGGGTGACAGCTATGCCCCCTCTGGACCGAACGAGCAGCAGGGCCCCTGGAAAAGCTAACATGACGGCGGGAATGGCCCAGATTCTGCTGAACCCGAGGCTGAAGAAACCGGCAAAATGCAGAGCGACCGCAGCCACTGCGGCAGCCAACGACGACCCGAACGCCGCCCACTCGAGTGCTCGCATCGTTGACCTCGATATGCGTGCAAACGCGTTCAGCCCTTCAGGGGATGGCATCCGGGGGACGGTCAACTCATTTCCCCTGAGAGGAATATCCCGTGGCTCGCAGTTTCTGGCATGCCGCGCGCATCCTTAGCTCTGGCGGTTCGGGGGACAGTCCCCGAATGCATCATCCTCAAATCTATCAGGTGGGGTGGATCGATGCCGCCAAGTTCTGGGGACGGACTTGACGATCGTCCTCGATGAAGGCGTAACTCGGCTAGCGCTTTTCGCAGCAGCCGTCCCTCAGATCCGAGATGTCTCGGATGAGTCTGCGCCCGCACCCGCGCTTACTCCACAGTGGGGATTCGGGCGATAACCTTGATCTCGAAATCGAAGCCGGCCAGCCAAGTTACACCCACCGCAGTCCAACTCGGGTAAGGCGGATGACCGATCTCCACCGTGCGCACGTCCATTACCGTCTCCCACTGCGCAGCCGGGTCGGTGTGGAAGCTAGTGACGTCGACGACGTCGTCGAAGGTACAGCCGGCTGCCTCCAGTACGGCTCTCAAATTAGCAAAGGCTAGGCGGACTTGGTCGGCGAACACCGGCTCGGGAGAGCCGTCTTGACGACTCCCCACCTGACCTGAGACGAACAGCAGGTCACCAGATCGAACCGCGGGTGAGTAGGAGTGCTGATCGTACAACGGGTGCAGGTTTGCAGGGAAAATCGCGTCGCGGTTGGACATAGGTTGCTCCTTTCATTCAGAGAGGTCCACGAAGGCTTTCGCCGGTCCCTTTACGCGGGAATGGCGCGAAGCTCAACTGAATCTCTATACTCAAAGCATCTTAGCCGCCATTCGCCTTGAGACGGATCCCGATATTGGAACAGGGGGACAGATAGGAGGAGCGGGCTAGCCTCTCTCCAGCGGCGGTAAGCTCGCTGGTGAAAGAAGACGAATGCACTCCCTGGGAGTGCAGAAAGAGACCAGCCATGCCGAAGCATACCATTACCGTCTGCCCGCTACCGGCCCGGACCATCGGGCTTGACCTGAGTGACCGCACGCTGCGCTATTGCGAACTCGACGAGGCCGGCGAGATCCTCGCCGAAGGCGTATTGCCCATGGAGCGCGCGGCTTTGTACAAGTATTTGACGGCGCAGCCAGCCGGGACGCGCGTGGCGCTGGAAACGGGCAGTCCGCATGGGTAAACCAATTTCGGACCCCATGCAAACAATCGGAATAGGGGGGAGTCTCACAACTCCGCCCCTCCCACACCACCGGACATGCGGGTCCGCATCCGGCGGTCCGGCGGGTTGAGCTATCGGCCGACAGTCAATCTCGGAATCCCGAGCGAGTCGAAGTAAGCATGGAGCAGGTGGGGCACCGAACACCAAGGGCATGGTGGTGAGCTTATGGAATCGGAACGCGCGCCCACTGGAGCCGTGTGATTTGCGACCGCAAGAACTCAGCCAATTGCGGATCATACGTGATGGTCCCCCCAAATCTCCACTCCCACGGCATGGGACCATGGCGAACAATCCGCACCACCTGCTTCGCCTCTTGACTCTCGACGAGCACGAAAGCCTCCTGATCGCGCCAGTCCATCCGAGGAATCACCACCGTAGCGGGCGTTTGGACATGCTTAACCGCAGCGATGGCAGCTGACTGCAGCGTCTCCGACGCCCAGGCGTGCGTCTCAGCCGGCTTCCTCTCCACGGCGGGCACTTTCACGCGCACGTTGTGGAAGGAACCTTTTCGCGCGGGTGGATCAAGACGCACATGATTGCTCAGAGCTGGGCTCCCTCCCGCCCCGGGCGACTGCCCGGCGGGCGGCAACCGCAACACTCCGCCGGCGCGAGCGGCGGAATCGTCGAAAGCCTGAAGGTAGCTCTTCAAATCGTCAAGCGTACCGGCAACCGGTGTTTTGCGGTTGGAGCCGCCAACCCAGTCATGGTCTTGGTTGACTATGTAGCTTGTGCAGAATGTCAGATTCGGGGAACACATGGACATCCGGTCGTTCTCAAAGTAAACCCAAGCGGAAATCTCCCCGCCTTCGGCAGGCATTTTGAATCCACTTCCGCCCCACACCTCCCACCACTTCCAGTCATGGGCCGTCGCTTGAACCGCCTGGACCGCTCGTGACGAATCCACTCCCGGGGTTTGGAGGCAACTCAGCAACAAAAGCGCCGCAGGAATGCTCATAAGGCTGTTCGATTCACTCTGATAGTATCGGAAATCGGCGGCCGAGACCTGATACGGCTCGGATATGTCCCGTGCGCCCATGGATGCGGCTGTACTCGTTGGTCATGCACGCTGAGCGCTGCTTAAGTCCGCCGCGACATCGCGCCTACCGAGTACGCACATGCGGAGATTGCAGGCAGCGTCACCAGAACGGGCAGATACGTAAAGCGCCATTGGTCTGTGAACATCGCCAGAACTCCTTCCCGGAACCCGAAGCTTACAACGGTCAACCCACATGCCAGAGTCCAGAAGAAGGCGGGTATAACCCAGACTCGCCCGGCGGACTCGGGCCAGGCTTTGCCGGCATGCCGCCCAACAAACCAGGAGCACACAACCTGAATGCACCAATGCAGAACCGCCACTCCCAAGGCTGGCAGTCCGCCGAAGTGCCCCACAACGCCCACGGGTAGAGCGATGGGAAAACAGATGAGAGGTAGCAGTACCGCGGCTACGATGGTCTGCAGCAGAACGCTGCCGATCACATTGGAGGATGAGAGGGTCACGAACCGCGGCATTTCCCGGACCTGAGTCTTCATTGATTATTCGCGCTTCACGGGAAGCGCACTGCTTCACAGGTAACCTGCTCGATGGTGGCCTTCAAACGATCGAACATTCGAGGATTGTGCGCGCGTTCGGTCATATATGCGTAGGTACAACCCCCTGCGTCGCGCTGAAAGATCTCCCAGAAAACGATGGGCGGTCCCTTGCGCCGGATTCCGTACACGGGAATCGCCGGGTCCGTGGGTTTGGAGCAAGCAACCCGAAGGGTGGAATAGCCGCTGTCCCGCGTCGTTACAGCTAATACGTCCCGTAAGGATCGGGACTGCTCGGATGGACCGCCGGAGTACTCACGAAGGATTTCCGCCCGACTGGGCAACTTCGCCTCAAATTCCCATAAGACGGGCGCGGCGCGTGAGACCAGGGTAGGCCACATCTCTCTTTCAACGGTGAGGCGATGTTGGACGAAGGCCCGGATTGCTTCCTCAGGTTGCGCGGACCGGGGGTACGGCGCTGTGAAAACGCCCTCCAGGTTTCTCACGGGGCCTCGAAAATAAGTTTTGCAAACACCCAGGTCCCGGCTGCAGAAGAATAGGTTTTCTTCAACCCTGGTGCGCGTACCAGGCCGGAATGCGATCTGCAGAGTAACGTGGCGACTCACCTTAGCGGGGACTTGGTAAGCAGGAAGGTTGTACCAGAGGATCTCCCACTGGAGCGTGCCGAGCAGGCTGCGCTCCAATTCCCATTCCAGTGCGCCCTCCTGGCCTGCGAGGAGCAGCGGAAGGAGGGTGACGGCGAGGACACGGAAACTTAATTTTATTCCTTTGCGGACGGTCACCTCATTCTCCTTCCTAAGTCCTGGTGTTCGCCACCATATCACTCAACAAGGTAGTTATCGACAATTTACCGGGGCCGCTGCTCCTGCTTGTCGAACCAATAACTGCTGTCACGCAATCGCCGGTCCGAACCTCTCGGAAGGTCTTTTTTGCGAGAAGTGCACGTCCAGTGCGGGAACTCCGCAACCGCGCTGCCTGCGATACGAAATTCCAGGACTTCAGAGACAACGCCCCGTTGTGCCAGGTACACGTGAAAGAACGGATCTCCCCGCCGAACTCGTGGAAAATACAGGTCGCCCTCGGAGCCCGCAAGAAATCTGACCGCTGCCTTGCGGGCGGCTCTTGACAGTTCTTCATCCACCGGACGCGTCCGCGGAGTGACAGTAAAGCGAAATGCACCGTCGGTTGTTGGTAATTCACCGCACGTAAACTTCGAAGAACTCCGCTCGTCGGAAACGGAAGCCCGTGTGCCATCCCAGGGTGTTCGAGGGGGCCCCATGAAGATGATAGAACAGCCTGATTTCTCGATGAGTACCTCTGCTACGACACCGAGCGGATCGCACCGAAGGACGTAATGTGGGTTGCGAAACTCCCCTGAGCAGCGCTGCGCCGTGAGAGGTCGCTCCTGATCAGTGCCCCAAAGGTGATACCAGTTCAAAGCGTCGGCAACGAAGGGGACCGGCTGCTGCCAGCCCCATAATTCCAAGCTGAACGTACTACCAAGGATGGCCATCGCCAGCGCACTAGCTCGCGTGCTTGCTTGTCGCCCAGCCAAAGATGATCCTGCCATTTCTTCTGCTGCTTGCCGGGACACTCGCCCTTAAATTCACCGTAGCTCCCCCAACAATACCACCCACAAACAAAAAAGGGGCGGCGATTGCTCGCCGCCCAAGTTGGCTGTTGTGGGAAAGTGGTTAGCGGCCGAACGGGCCGGGCATGCGCTGCAATCCGGGACCGCCGGGACCGCCGAAGCCAGGACCGGCCGGGGGATCCAGCAGGTTCAGCATGGTCGCCTGGCGGATTTCATCCTGCAGGGCAGCGGCATCGGAAAGATTCTTCAAACGCGACCGCTGTTCCGCCGACAAAACGGCCAGGGCCTGCGCCTCGAAGCCGTCCCGCAGAGTCTGCAGCCGTTTGCGCAGGTTCTCGATCTCGATCAGCGCGGCGCCCAGCGCCGGCGCATCGGTGCTGCCGGCTTGCAGCCTTTCGCGCAGGGCGCGCTCCTTCGTGCCGATCTCGTTCATCGCGGTCTGCATCGCGTTGCGCTGGTTCGTCTGCAGTGTCCGCAGCGAGGTCACCTGACTGTCGGTGAGGTTCAGATACGCCTTGATCGCGTCCGCCGGAGGCTGCATGCCCTCTCCCGGTCCAAAGCGACCCGGACCACCGGGACCACCGGGGCCAGGCTGTGCGAATAAAGCCGCCGCGGAGAGCAATACCAACAGGGAACGTTTCATTTTCTTTCTCCTTCTCGTTTGGGGTCGTGTGCCCAATCCCAGTATGCGGCGAAACCGGCGCGGCGGGCGTTAAAGCTCGGAAAAGACTGCCTTTACATTCTTAACAAACAGTTTGCCCGAGGTTATCGGCGAATCGGCTAAGCTGAGTACCGGATGAGGCTGTTCTGGGGCGGGATCGGGCTGGTGCTGGCGCTGCTGGGCTCCGTGGCCT
This sequence comes from uncultured Solibacteraceae bacterium, assembly GCA_964406035.1. Classification (GTDB taxonomy): domain Bacteria; phylum Acidobacteriota; class Terriglobia; order Bryobacterales; family Bryobacteraceae; genus JAIEPW01. Next base: position 6,774 of record CAYOQB010000006.1, read on the forward strand.
GGCTGCAGTCGCGCTGGATCGACCAATTGCGCGACGCGGATCGCGAGCGGCGGCAGCGGCTGCTGGACACTTCCCTGAACAACTTCCGGCAGGACTTCCAATACGAGCTGGTGCGGATCGCGCCGGCGCTGGGCGCGGGTCCGCCGGGGGATCCGGAATCCGAGCTCCCTTTGCTGGCGGAGCGGCTGGCCACCTGGCAGTCCTCCACCGTGTATCCCGAACTGGTGCAGGCAATCTGGATTGTTCGCGATCCGGAGGTCCGGCGCATGGATCCGAAGACTTACGAGACGCAGGCCGCGGAAGCTCCGGCGGAACTGGAGCAGATACGCCGGCGCCTGCCGGAGATTCCCGACGGCGCGCTGCTGGAGCAGCTCGACTGGCCCGCTTTGCTGATTCCGCGATTCCGCCGCGAGCCAGGGCGGGAGGGCGGTCCTGGATTCGGCCGGGGTCGCGAGTTCGGACGTCCGCCCTGGGCGGAGCCCGGTTTCCGGCCGCCGGAGCGCGGATTCGGACGCGGTCCTGGGGGACCGGGAGGACCGCCGAACGGACCCGGCGCCGTGTGGGTGGTGCAACTGAACAAAGCGGCGATGGAGAAGCAGTTGCTTCCCGATCTGTTGACGCGCCACTTCGGAGAGCGTCCGGAGTACCGGTTCCGCGTGACCAACGCCCGCGGCGCGACGCTCTTTCCTTCCAGCGGCGAGGCGGAAGCGGCGAAAGCGGACGGGCAGATCCGTTTTCTAGACCTGCAGCCTTTCCGCCGCGGGCCGGGCGGAGGTCCAGGGCCGGATAATGTTGGAGGTCCAGCGCGGCCGGGGCCCCGTCCGGCGACCGGATTTTGGCTGCTGCAGGCGACGCACGCGTCGGGATCGCTGGAAGCCGCGGTGGAGAGCCACCGCCGCCGCAACCAGATGATCGCGCTGGCGGCGCTGCTGCTGACGGGTTCCGCGATCGCGATGCTGATTGTGTCGGCGCGGCGGGCGCAGAAGCTCGCCCGGCTGCAGATGGAATTTGTCGCGGGCGTTTCGCATGAATTGCGGACACCGCTGACGGTGATCGGCTCGGCGGCGTCCAATCTCGCCGACGGCGTGGTGGCGAAGCCGGAGCAGGTGCGCAAGTACGGCGCGCTGATGCGCGATCAGGCGCGATCGCTGACGGATCAGGTGGAGCAGATCCTGACCTTCGCGGGCGCGCAGGCGGGACGCCGCAAGCTCGATTTCCAGGCGGTGGATATCGCCGGCGTGATTGATCGCGCGATCGAAGCGGCCGCTCCGGATATCGCTGCTTGCCAGGTGGAGAAATCCGTGGCGGAAGGGCTGCCGCCGCTGCAGGGCGACATCACCGCGCTGACGCAATCCGTCCGCAACCTGATCAGCAACGCAGGCAAGTATGCTTCGGGCGGGCAGTGGATCGGCGTTCGCGCGGAGCAGCGCGGCGGGGAGGTGATCGTACAGGTGGAGGATCGCGGACCGGGCATCGACCCTTCGGACCTGCCTCGCGTGTTCGACCCGTTCTATCGTGGGAAGAGTTCGAACGGACATCACGGCGCGGGACTCGGCTTGAGCCTGGTGAGAGACATGATTGAAGCACATGGAGGAAGGGTGGAGGTGAAAAGCGATCCCGGCGCCGGTACGCGATTCACGCTGCACCTGCCGCTGCCGGCATGAGCGCGCGCATTCTGATTGTCGAGGACGAGCCGGGCGTCGTGCTGACGCTCACGGACCGGCTGGAGGCCGAGGGATTCACGGTATCGAGCGAAGCGGACGGCGATAAAGGCCTGGAACGCGCGCTGGCCGAGCCCTTCGATCTGCTGCTGCTCGATATCACGCTGCCCAGCCGCAACGGACTGGACATCTGCCGCAAGCTGCGCTCCGCCGGCAACAGCGTCCCGGTGCTGATGCTGACGGCGCGCGCGCAGGTGGTGGACAAGGTGGTGGGGCTGCAGATCGGCGCGGACGATTACCTGACCAAGCCGTTCGATATGATGGAGCTTCTGGCGCGGGTGGAAGCGCTGCTGCGGCGGTCGCCGAAGCGGGATCAGCCGGTGGAGCGTTTCGAGTTCGGGACCGTGCGGATCGACTTCCGGTCGGGCGAGGTGGCGCGCGACGGCAAGCCGGTGGAGTTGTCCGCGCGCGAGTTTCAATTGCTTCGGTTCCTGGTGGAGCATCGCGGCAAGATCCTTTCCCGGGATCAACTGCTGCGCGAGGTGTGGGGTTATCAGGCGCTGCCGCTGACCCGCACCGTGGATGTTCACATGGCCTGGCTGCGCCAAAAGCTGGAGCCCAATGCCAAGCAGCCGCAGTACTTTCTGACGCTGCGCGGGCTGGGGTACAAGTTCGCGGGCTAAAATATCGCAATGCGTCAATTGCTTTGCGCAATGGCATTGCTGGCGATTGCTCTGCCCGTTTCCGCCAAGGACAAGTATGACTTCGGCGTACGGCAGATCAGCACGATCTCGGGCAAACAGCGGGATGAATTCGCCAAAATCAAGCTGGATCGTAAGAAGGCGCTGCTGCGCGTCGATTCGGAGGACTTCGGAGAGCGCACAATTCCCTTCGCGGATCTGATTTCCGCCTCCACCGAATCGGGCGGGAAGGACGGCAAGGACGTCTACTTCCGCTTGCGGTTCCGCACCGCGCGCGGCGACGAGGATCAGATGCTGTTCAAGCTCAAGGACCGGAGAGACATCCCGCGGGACATGAATTACTTCAGGGACATCACGGGAATGCGGGTGGAGCAGGGGGTGGGAGGGCCGGCCAGGTAGGCCCTCCCCTCCGCCTTTCTACTGCCCGCTGACCGCGCCGCGAGCGGGGGCGTTCTTCACGTACTTGTCGAACCAGGCGATCATCTCGTAGAGCGCGTGCTCCACGGATTCCTTCGCCTGGTATCCGTGCGATTCGTGCGGCAGCATCACCAGCCGGGTAAATCCGCCGTTGCCGCGAACCGCCGCGTACATGCGTTCACTCTGGATGGGGAAGGTGCCCGTGTTGTTGTCCGCTTCGCCGTGGATGAACAGGATGGGCTCCTTGATCTTGTCGGCGACCAGGAACGGCGACATCCGCAGGTAGGTGTCGCGGGCTTCCCAGAAGGTGCGGCGCTCGGTCTGGAAACCGAAGGGGGTCAGGGTGCGGTTGTACGCGCCGGAGCGTGCAACGCCGGCGCGGAACAAGTCCGAATGCGCCAGCAGGTTGGCGGTCATAAAGCCGCCGTAGCTGTGGCCGCCGACTCCGACGCGCTCGGGATCGATGACGCCCATCTCCGCGCCCTTGTCGATCGCCGCCTTCGCGCCCGCCACCAACTGCTCCACGTACGTATCGTTCACCGTTTCCGGCGTGCCGATGATGGGGATGGTGGCGTCGTCCAGAATGGCGTATCCCGCCAGCAGATAGAACAGGTGCGAAGCGCCGCCGGGATAGTTGAACTTCTTCTGCGATCCGCTGATCTGGCCGGCCGTACTGGCGTCGTTGAACTCGCGCGGATAGGACCACATCATCGCCGGCAGCCGCGTGCCCGCCTTGTAGTCGGGCGGCAGGTACAAGGTGAACGACAGAGGCACGCCGTCGGCGCGCTTGTAGGTCACCAATTGCTTCTTCACGCCGCGCATCGCCGGGGCGGGATCCTTGTACGAGGTCAGCATCTTCTCGCCGCTGCAGCAGGTCTTCAGGTAATAGTTGGGCGGTTCGGTGGGGGATTCGCGCTTGATCACCATGCTGGAAGCGTCGTCGGCGAGCAGCGAAACGAATGTCTCATAGCGCTCCGGATCGCTTTGGAACACGCGATCCGACTTCGCTGTGGTCACGTTGAAGCGGTCCAGAAACGGATAATCACCCTTGGATGAAGCGCCGTTTCCGGCCAGGTAGATCGAGTCGCCGTCCTGCGCGATGGCGCGGTGTCCGCTGGCAAGCATCTTCGTCACCGGGTTGCCGGGATCCTTATACCGATCCTGATTGTTGCGGCTCCACACCAATACCGGAGGCGCGGAAGGGTTCTTGGGATTGATGCGGAAGGTGCGGACCCAACGGCGGTCGCGTTCGAAGTCCCTGATGAACGCGAGGTCGCCTTTCTCGCCGAACTCGATTCCCTGGAAGCGATGCTCGGTCTTCACCAGTTCCACCGGCTCCGCTTGCGCAGGCAGGCGGGACATCATGACGCGGTCGCGATGCGGCACTTTCTCCTTCAGGTTGCCGCCGTCCATCGCTTCCACCCAAACCACCGTGCTGGGCTCAGTGGGAATCCACTCCGGCGACCTCGGCCCCGGGGGAACGTACTCGCCGCCCAGGCTCGCGCGCTCCTGCAGTGGCCTGCTCGCGATCTTGCGCGCCGCGGCGCCGGTGTCGCTCCAGACCTCGATCTCCTGCGGGAACATCGTCGCCGGGTGGAGATAAGAGAACGGCGCGTGAGCATGCGTCACCAGCACGAACTTCCCGCTCGGGGACGGCTGCGCTCCCAGGATGATCGCGGGCTTGCCCACCGCGGTCATCTTGCCGCTCAGCACATCCACGAAGGTCAGCTGTGCAGTGGCGTAGTAGGTGAACAGCGCCTCATCGTGCGGATTCTTCAGCATGTCCTGGAAGGTCGGCACCGCGCCGCCCCTGCCATAGGACTCCTGGATCGCAGGACCTTTGGGAGCCCCCGCGGACACCGGTGCGGGCCCCCTGCCGGCAGGAACCGCCGGAACGAGCAGCGTCTTCGAATCACCCAGCCAGTCCAGGTCGGACCGGTCGTCGAACGGATTCGATCGCGACATCACCAGGTTCAGCTTCAGCCCGGAGATCACCCGTGCTTTGCCGGTGGCGGTCTCCGCCACCCACAACTCGATTCCCTGGTCGGTGTAGTTCGGAAAAGCGATCATCCTGCCGTCGGGCGAGAATGCGGGCCGCCCGATCCGGGCTTTCGCCGGAAGCTGCACCGGAATGGTTTTGCCGTCGGGAAGCGTCATCAGGCTGAGCCCGATGATGTTGCCCGCCAGGTGCACCCCGTTCGTGCGCGGGTCGATGCGGATTCCAGCCAGGCGCAGCATGGGCGCGGAAACCTCGGCGATAGAGGGGTAGCGCACGGGCTGCGTCACCAGAGCGTGCTTCTTCGTGGGACTCACCACCAGCGAAGGCGGCGCGGGAGCGTTGAGGATGTCCTGAATGGCTTGAGGGGGTTTCTGGTACGTCGTTTCCGCCGCCAGGGCGAAAGCAACGAGGCAAAGCAGCAAGGCTCGGATTTTCATAGCTTATTCAGGATCTTATGAGACCACGGGGACGGAGTCAAACGAGGCTCATACGGGGGATGCCAGGAGGCGGGTTAGGCGCCATCGCTCCCCGGCGGATCCACGGAGGACAAGGTGAAGCAGAACGTCGCTCCTTCCCCCGCCCGCGATTCCACCCAGATGCGGCCGCCGCAATGCTCCACGATCTTGCGGCACAGCGCCAGGCCGACTCCGGTGCCGGGCACCGCGACGCCGTGCAGCCGCTTAAAGATGCCGAAAATCGCTTCGTGATGCTCGGGCGCGATGCCGATTCCGTTATCGGCGAAGCGGAAGATCCAGTGCGCCGCCACAAGCGCGGCGGTCACCTCGATCGCCGGGGAAACTCCGGGGCGCGCATACTTGAGGGAATTGGAGATCAGATTCTGGAACAGGCGCTGCAGGGAATCCTCGTGGCCCAACACGCACGGCAGGTCCCCGGCGGTGAGCGTGGCGCCGGCATCGGCGAGCGCGGCCGTCATTGAGGCGCGAGTCGCCTCCAGAACCCGGTTCGTGTCGACCGGGACCAGCCGCAGGCCTTCGCCACCCCCCAGGCGCGAGTACGCCAGCAGATCGCGGATCAGCGCGGCCATGCGATCGGCGCCCTGCAGGACGAATCTCAGGTGCTCGCGCGCCTCGGGCGAGAGACTCTCGCCGTGCCGTTCCTCGAGCAGTTGCGTGAAGACGGAGATAGTTCTCAGCGGTTCCTGAAGATCGTGACTGGCCGCATAGGCGAACTGCTCCAGTTCTGCGTTGGTGCGGCGGAGTTCGTGTTCGGTCCGCTTCTGCGCGGTGATGTCCACGGCGGCCATCACCTGCAGCTTGCGGCCATCCGGCAGCTCCCCCAGCGGAGCGGACGAGAACAGCCACACCAGGACCTGGCCGGAGGCGACGCGCACCGGCAGTTCCCAGCCGTTCAGGATGGCGTCCGGCTGGGCGAAACTCTCACGGATGATCTGCCGAACCTCGTCGCAGCGCTCGCCGAAGGCGCGGCGGGTCCAATCGGCGGTGGTGCGGAGCTCATCCGCGCGGAATCCGGTCAGGTCGGTCCAGGCGCGGCTCAGGTGCAGCACTTCGCCGTCCTCAGCCAGGATCATGATTGGAATCGGCGCGTTCAGAATGGCCTGCCGGAATCGCTCCTCCGAACGGCGCAGCTCCTGGCGGGTGCGGACCCGATCCGAGATGTCCCGCCAGACCGAGCGGCTGCGAACCACCCGGCCGGTTTCGTCCCGAACCGCGGTGACGCTGAGGCTGACGTCCAGGGGCGTAGCATTCTTGCGAATCAGGCACAATTCCTGGTCGCGAATTTCACTGCCTTGGCTGCATTGATCGAGAATCGAGCGTGCTTTTTCGCGCGATGGTTCTTCATAAAATTCCAGCACCGGGCGTCCCACCAGTTCCTCGCGGTAAAAGCCCGTTTGGCGGATCAGCGTTTCGTTGCACTGCAGCACCACGCCGGTGGCGGCGTCCACCGAGCAATACATGTCCGGAGCGTTCTCGTAAAGATCGAAATAATTCTGTTCGCTCTCGCGCAGGCGTTCCTCCGCTCGCGTGCGCTGGGTGATATCACGTTCGAAAACGGATACGCCCGCCGCCGACGGGTACGCATGCACTTCCCAATAGAGGGGGCCGGCGGGCGAGTGACGCCGCGTTTCGAAGTGAACCGGCGCTTGCTGCCGGACCGCCTTCTCGATGTTCGTCCGCGTGACCGCGTCCAGCGCGCCGAGGGACCGCCAATCGGCCCCCTGCGCCGCTTGCGCGTTCAGGTCGAAGGCGCGCAGCGCCTGCTGGTTGATCTGCGTTACTCGAAAATTGTCGTCCAGTTCGTAGAAATTGTCCAGGCTGCCTTCGAGAACCGCCGCCAGCCGCCTTTCCGAAGTCTCGGCGACGCGCCGCAGTTCCTCGGCGCGCAGCAGCGCATTGCGATATCGGGACACAATCCACGCGATAATGAAGCCGACGACGCTGAAAATCACGATGGCGCTGTTCAGCTCCGCGAATACCTCGGAAGCCAGCATCCAGCGCTGCCACAGCAGCCACGACAAAAACGCGCTCAGGGCGGTGGTGAGCAGACCCGGACCGAGGCCGAAATACCAGGCGCTTATCAGAATGACGGGGAAGAAGAGGATCAGCGGACCGCCGGCCCCGGCCACCGGAATCAGCGCTAGCCGGACCAGGAAAGCGAGCAATGCCAGCGCAGCGGCGCTGAAATACCGCGTAATTGCGGAGGGCGCCGTGCGATCCGAAGCTGTCATTCCCATTCCGGACCGTGCCTCCTCTCCGGTTACGGCGTATCAAGGATTCTACCAGCAGGACCAGTCAAGTTCTAATAGTTCTATTGGTACTGGGTTTACAGTAGCACGATCCAAGCTGCGGGACGACTCTGGGGGTACGCTCTGGTCAGGTCTGGCGAAGGACCCTTGCGGCGGCGCGGGAACGCGATGCTAGAATGAAATCAGTCACGTTGGGAGGTCGTCTAACGGTAAGACTGCAGACTCTGGATCTGCGTATCGGGGTTCGAATCCCTGCCTCCCAGCCATTCCCGTCTGGCAAGCCCAACATTCTCCGAACGTAGCACGCGGCTGCGTCATTCTTGTTGTATTGGAGGAGTGCTCCGATGGTAGAGTTCTTCGCGCAGCTCTTCGGAACGGACTTTGTTCCGCACGGCTATTGCATGAGATGGTCCTCCGGCGTGGTGGGCGTTCATGTGGTTTCCGACGCGCTGACCGCGCTCGCGTACTTTCTGATCCCGCTATCCTTGTTTCGCTTCGTACGGCTGCGCCCGAACATCATGTACCCCTGGATGATCATCCTGTTCGCGGTGTTCATCCTGGCGTGCGGAACGACGCACCTGATGGCGATTTACACCCTGTGGAGCCCGGTGTACCGCCTGGATGGCGCGGTGAAAGCCCTGACGGCGGCGGCATCCCTGCCCACCGCCTTCCTGCTGCTGCGGCTGGTGCCGAAGCTGGTGACCATTCCAAGCACCGAGGAACTCCGGATGATGAACGAGGAGTTGCATCGGCAGGTTCGTGAACGGGAGACCGCCGAGCAGGAGGTCCGCCGCCTGAACGCGCATTTGGAATTGCTGGTTGCGGAGCGAACCAAGGCTTTGGAGGGGGAGGTTCATGAGAGGCGCGAGGCAGAAAAGAAGCTGAAGGAAGCCAATGAGGATTTAGAGCGGTTCGCCTACGCGGCCAGCCATGACTTGCAGGAACCAATCCGCTCCGTTTCTCTTTCCGCGCAGTTGCTTGCACGACGTTACAAGGGGAAGCTGGACGAGGAGGCGGACCGCCTGATCGGCGTGGCAACCGAGGGAGCGTTGCGCATGAGCGGGCTGGTCCGGGGGCTGCTGGAATATGCCAAGTCGAGCCATGCCGAGCCGCCCTCGGGGGTCGCCGACATGGAAGCGGTTCTGCAGGACACGCTGCGCGACCTGCAGTTGGGGATTTCCGCCGCGGGCGCGTCGATCACTTGGGACGCCCTGCCGCAGGTTCCCGGCAGCCCGATCCTGCTGGGACGCGTGTTTCACAATCTGATTTCGAACGCACTGAAATACCGGTCAGAGGATGCGCCGTCGATTCACGTCTCGGTGGCCAAGGAGGAAGACGGCTGGATTTTCACCGTGGAGGACAACGGGATCGGCATTGAGCCGGAGCATTCCGAGAAGATTTTCGACGTGTTCACCAGGCTGCACGGACGCGAACGATCGGGCTACGGCCTGGGATTGGCGCTGGCGAAGCGGGTGATCGAGCGGCATGGCGGCCGGATCTGGGTGGAGTCCGAGCCGGGCAGCGGCTCCCGCTTCCGGTTCCGCCTGCCGGACCAGTCGCCGCCTTCCGATTACACAGCTACTTGATAGATAATAGGGAAGATGCGGGTGTTCCGAGCGGGACCAAACTTTCCGGCGGGGGCGCGCGTCTTTCGAAAGTAGAACCATGCGTAAACTAATGTTCGTGTGCGGGCTTGCCGGCCTGTTTGCCGCCGGGCTGGAGGCGCAATCGGCCAAGGAGCGTTTGGAACAAGCGCCGCCCGCCGTCGATAAGGCGCTGCGCGAGCGGGTGAACCGGTTCTATCAGGCTCACGTGGACGGCAAGTGGCGCGAGGCGGACGCGATGGTCGCCGAAGACACCAAGGACTTCTTCTTCGCCATGCAGAAGAGCCGCTACCAGAACTGCGAAGTGATCAAGACGCAGTACCAGCCTGGATTCAAGGAAGCAAGGGTCACGGTGACCTGCAAGGGCGAATGGCAGTTTCACAACACCAAGCAGCCGGTAGTGATCCCGATGACCAGCAGTTGGAAGGTGGTCGGCAAGCAGTGGTTCTGGTATGTCGATCAGACGCCGGGGACGGGCACGAAAACACCTTTCGGAGTGATGGCTCCAGGCCCGGAAAAGAACGCGGTGACGCCGGTGGGTCCCCCGCCGGGAATGCCCGCGGACATGCAGAAGGCAGCCAGCAAGATCACCGCGCAGGTGACGCTGTCCAAGGATTCGGTGACGTTCGACCCGAAAACCGGGGGTTCGGTGAACATCGACGTTTACAATGGATCGCCGGGTGAAGTGCAACTGCGCTCCCAGACGCGCGGCGACATCGACGGGCTGACGGCGAAGCTCGACCGCAACCGGGCGAAGACCGGCGAGGGCGCCGTGCTGACGGTGGAGTATAAAGCCTCGGAGAAAGCACCGGAGTTGACGGAAACGCAAGTGTATGTTGAAGTCCTGCCGTTCCTGAAGGTCTATACCATTCAGGTGAAGTTCGCCAAGTAGCGATCCCTTTGGACAGTGATTTGCAATAGGGTGCCCCGGAGGCAGAATGAAGGTTCTTCCGGCGAGTGCGGCATCCGTGGATCCGGGTCCATCGGAGCGCAAGCAGATCACGTTTGATTCGAATTTTCAGAGAGACTTAGAACAGCTCCTGGAACGCTATCTGGAGAAGTCGGGTTTTTCGGCCGCGGAAGTGCGTGTGGACGTGAAGACCGGCGACGAAAGCCTGCCACAGAGACAAGTTTCCGTCTCGATCACGCCTCAGGACTTCCGTCCACCGTTGCGCGCCCAGGCGCCTCCTCGCGGTGAACTGGCTGCGTCGCACGCCTGGCTGGATGAAACTCAGCAGAACACATCGGCGGATCGATATTGGGCGAAGCAGCCGCCGGAAGTTCAGATGCTGCGCTATGCCGCGGCGGCGGATCGCGAGCCGATGGCGGAGGAGCTTTCCCGCAAGGGCTTTGTAATCGACGCACCCATCATGATCTGGGGCTGGGATCCGGAGCAAACGATGCGGCTGCGCCAGGAATATGGCTACACCTGGGTTCCGTCCGCTTACCAGCCGCAGATCCCGGTGGCGCCGGGGCTGTCGTTCCCAGGCGCGGCGAGCTACCGGCCGGACCAGATCCCGCCAGGGTCGGTTCGCGTGTCACTGGATTTCCTCGAAGAATCCTGAGTCACGCCGGAATTGTAAGCCGATCGCTAACCGGCTCAAAGAGTTGACCGTCGCGCGGCTGCATGGCGGCGGCCTCCGATGCAAATCCTTTGCTCGAGGAGGCAGTGAATGAAGCCAACCAGTTATCCGCGTGTGCCGGACCAGCCCGATGCCGTGCAGTTTGGGGTCGAGCAGCTTTATTTGTTCCGGCGATATGACCGCGAATCCTATCAAGCGGCGTTCGGCAGGCAGGCGCCCCCGTTCGATCCGGCCCGACGGGTGAAGACCTGGTTTGATTCGAGCGTCGATGCGTGGGACGGGGATGCGCCGGTAGTCTACAAGATCATCGGCGTGGACGGCGCGGGTGCTCCCGCGATCCGCAGCGTGGTGCTGACGGCGTTGGAGGCAGGCACGGTGAACCTGCCCGGAGCGGTGCAGTATCCCGCCCGCGAGGTCGCACCAACGGGCGCGAGTCGGGGTGGAGTGCCGCTGAATCCTGAGTATCTGAGCCTCGCGGCCGAGGCTCGTGAGCTTCAGGCGGCGATCGGCGCGGGCATTCTGGTGGACGAAGGAGAGTCGCACGCTTTCGGCGTGCTGTATCCGGCGGCCGAAGCGAGGCGCATGTGGGCGCTGGTGGTGGACGGGGTGTCGCACAATGTCGGCGCGTTGCTGGCGGACCGGCACCGGCAAGGACACAACTCGCCTGGCGCGTGGAAGCGGGAAGGCGGCCGGATCGATTGGATTCCCGCCGCGGCGGCGCCCACCGGTCCCGTCGACGGACGGCCTCCGCGCGAGGTTCCGGTCCGCGAGCTTCTGCCGAACGAGGTATTGGGCAGCGGCCGCTTCGCGCCGGTGGTGATCCGGACGGACAAGCGGAACCAAGTTCAGGAGCAGAGCGGCTGGTTCACGACGCAGGATCGCGAGACGTTGCGGCAGTGCCGCGAGCTGTTGGAGAGAATCGTTAAGGCTTGAAGCAGAAAGGGCGGACCGGAAGTCCGGTCCGCCCTTTCCGTCAGGTTGATCAGGCTATTGGATGGGGAAGAAGCTTCCGCCACCGAAGATGAGCGTGTTGTTGTCCGGAGATACCGCCAGCCCCAGGGGCTGATACGGTCCCGGTTGGGTGTCGGCCGGAACTTCAAACTGCACGATGTAAGTCCCGATCTGGCCCACGAGATAGTCGGCGGAGACCACGCGGACGCCGGCATTATTGACCCCAACGACCACGGGAACGGCCAGGCGCTGGCCCGGCAATCCGATGACGTTGGTGCCGGTCCGAGGCGTGGTCTGACCCATACCGGTGGCGAACAGGTAGAGCAGCTCGCCCCGGCGGGCGGGGTTCTGCGGTGTCACATAAGAGCCGTCGGGGCGGATCAGGGTCGCGTAGCGGCGGCCGTCCGTGCCGGTGAACTCAAAGATACCGGGCTGGTATTGAGTTACGGGCAGGCCCGGGATCACCGTGGAGTTGCCGTTGATGGTGATGGTCGCGTTCACGATTCCAGGCTGCACATCGCAGGGAACCTGGAAGTTCACCTGCTCCCGGCCACCCTGATTGATGACCGCGGAGATGGGAGCGGCGAACGCGCCGATAGTGATGGAGATGCCGGCGAGTGTAGTGGGGTAGCCACCGAACGGCCCGGGCGCGATGACCGCGCCGTTCACGCCCGGCGCGAGTCCGGCGCCGCTCACGGAACCGAGCGCGCACGGAGACAAGCCCGGCTGGAAGCTGGCCCCGTTCACGAAGCTGTTCGCCGTGATGGCGGGACCCGGAGGCCGGCTGGTCAGATTAAACGTGGCCGTGAAGGTGCCCGCCGAAGCGGTAATCACGATCGGACCGGCGGTGCTGCCGGCGGTCACGATGGTTTGCGCTCGGCCCTGGGCATCGGAGTTGCCCGAAGCGGGGCTCACCGTCGCCGATCCGCTGCTGACCGCGAAGGTCACCGGGAAGTTCTGCACGGGGTTATTCGAGCCGTCGCGGATCTGGACCACCAGCGGCTGGGCAAAGGCCTGGCCGGTATTGGCGGTCTGGTTGTTCCCGGAGACGACGGAGATGCCGCTGACGGCAACAGTGGAAACGGCATTGAAGGTCAGGGTGGTGGTTCCGACGGTCGCCGTGATCACCACGTTACCGGCGGTGTTGCCGAGCGTGAGCCGCGCACTGGCGCGCCCATTCGCGTTGGTGACGTTCTCGACGTTGGTCAAGGTGCCGCCGCCCTGGGTGATGCGCCACGCGACGGTCTGGCCGCCCACGGACTGGCCGCAATTGTTCTCCACCGATACCTGCAGCGGCAGCGGCAGGGCGGTGCCCGCGCGCCCGGTTTGGTTGTTCCCGCTGGCGATGGCGGCTCGCGATCCGCCGCCGGGGGTGATGCGCAAGGTGAACGGCTGGAAAATCTGGTAATCGCCGAAGACCAGCGCGACAGTGCGGTCGCCTACGGTGCAGGACGCTTGCAGGTCGCACCTTCCGATGCCCTCCTCGTTGGAGAGCGCGCGATTGGAGCAGACCGCCGGCGCGGGACCTGTGATGTTGTTCAGGTCGACGAAACGCATGCTGACGTTTGGGATCGGCACGTTGGTGCTGGGGATCGCCTGCGCGATCACGCGGTACACCACGGCGTCCGTGGTGACTTCCCCGGCGCGGAGGGTCACGGCGAAGTCGCCTTCCGGCTTCAAGATCTCAAAGAGAGGCCGCGGGGCGTCAAAGCCGTTGCCGGTTCGCGAGAGTGTCGTGGTGACGACGAACTGCGCGGCGCCGTAGCCGGGCGCGGAGGCGGTCACCGTGGTCTGCACGAACGAGCTGCCGGTCGAGAAGCCCCCGTTCAGGAAGCCCCCAATGAAGGTGACGGCCGCTTCGCCGTTGGCGTCGGTGACGGCGGCGTTGGCGGTGATGGAACCGCCGATGCTCGCGCCCTCGAAGCTCACGGTCAGGCCGGCAACCGGGTTGCCGGCGGCGTCACGGGCAACCACCGTGAGGGGGGTAACCACGGTGGCGCCTTCCGAAAGCATTTGACCGTTTCCGCGGACGATAAACAGGCTGGCGACGCCGGGATTGCCTGGGCCGCCACCGCCGCCGGTATCGCCGGGAACAGTGAGAGTGAACGAGGCGGTAACCGGACCGGGCGCATTCAGCACGATCTGGAACGCACCAGGTGTCGCCGGGGCCGCGGTAACCCGCACCTGCGCTATGCCATCGATGTTCGTGTTCACGGTGGACGGGCTGACGGTGGCGGTGCTGGTGGTGGTTACAGTGACGGGCGCGTTGAAAACCGGACGGCCGGTCGCATCCAGCAGGCGGAAGACGAGGGGCAAGCCCGCGGCGACGCCCTGGTTCACCACCTGATTGTTGTTGAACAACTGGAAGGTGGCGCCGGCGGTCTGAGGCGGCACATTCACAAGGCTCAAGTTGCCGTCGGTGAGCGGCACGGTGGTCTGGCTGGAGACGGAGGGCTCCGCCGTGAGCTCGATGCGCTGCAGCGTTCGGCTGCCGCCGTTATTCACGATTACATAGGCGAACCTGGCGTTCGGCAGCTCGTTGGAGACCTCGGCGTCCAGAATGCGATTGATCGAGGTGACGACGCGCAGGCTGGACTCGCGGACATTGAGGGGCGAGATGTCCAGATCGTACAGCGTGGTATTCTCGCGCGCCCAAAGGAAGGCGAGAGAGTTGGAGGCGACCAGCAGCTTATCGAACAGCGGGACATCCACCTGCCCGGCCGGCCACGTGGAAGGCGGCGCGTTGGAGGTGAGGTCGAAGGCGATGATCGACTTGCCGCCGATGACCGGAGTGGTGTTGATGGTCAGTCCCCACTTGCCGTCGGGGGTGAAGGCGAGAGAGCGGGGCGTGCCGACAAAGGCGATCTCGCCGTTGGGCTGGATGCTGTTCGTGGAAGGATCCAGAACGAACATGCGGTTGGTGGCGAGAACGTAGATACTCCCAGTGGGACCCGTGGAAATGTCAGTCACGCCGCCAGGGAGCTCCAGGGCGGAACCGATCACAGTGGGGATCGCGGCGGTCAAGTTGATCGCCGTGACGTAGCTGACCGTGCTGGCGCGGCTAAGGACAAAGGCGCGCGTTCCGTCCAGGTTGAATGTAATGTCGACCGCGGCGCCGGTGATGCCGATGCCTCCGGAATTGACCAGGGTTTCGGTGGCGCCCGAGATATCGATGACGTACAACCGCGTGGTTACGATCAGCAGGAATCGGCCGTCCGGGCTGAGACCAGCCGCAGCGGCGCCCGAGCCGGCGATGGTCGAGAAGTTCTCGAGGCCGGTCAGGTTCGACTGGATGCTGGAGAGCGGACTGAGGCTGCTGCTGGCAATGATGTAGTACTTGGTGCCATCCGGCTTGGGGATCACGCGATAGCCGCCCGTGGGCCCCGCGAAACTGCCGATCTGGGCCACCTGGGCCGCCGAGGCGGAGTAGACTTCGTAGGACTGGCCGGCGCCGGCTCCGGGCAGGCGGAAGAGGACGCTATTACCTGGCTGCGCTTGCAGGCCCGCGGCGGCGATCGCCAGCAGACACAGCACGGCCCAAATACGGAACTGGGGAGTTCTCATGAAAAGAAACCTCTCGGGTGCGAGATGGACGCGGGCGGTACAAGCAGGATTGTACCACAAGTAATGGGCATCTAAACAGTACAAAAGTAGCAGAAAATGTTGCGGGGAGCGAGGGGAAAGTGAGAGGAAAGTGAAGCCAAAAGCAAACGGGGGAGCTTTCGCTCCCCCGTCTGGTTAGAACCGCTGGTTCCGGACGACGCCTTAGTGACCCAAGGCCTCGCCAACGATGCCGGTGCGGTAGAGACCCGGCGCGTCAAGGATCAGCGCGACGTACATCTGGTTCGCGCCCGGCGAGGTCGCCGTCGCGCCCAGCGCGCTGATGTAGGCTACGGCATGGCAGTACTGGAATTCGTTCTGCGCAATGATGTAGCCCTCGAAGCCAGCCGCGCGGTTGTCGATACCGTTGGTACCGCCACCCGACAGCGTGAAGGCGACGTACTGGCCGCCGGAGATCGCAGTAGAGGTCTGCGAGCCAGGAGCAGCCGCGCCGCCCGGACCGCTGCCGTAGTAGAACAACGTCACACGGCCGGTCTGGATCGGAGTTCCGAACGGATCGCGAGAGGTGTTCGCGATCACAATACCCGTGTCAAAGCCCTGCTGGTTCGTGACGAACGGGAACAGGATGTTGCAGAAGCACTTGGAGACAGTGAACAGGTCCAGGTTGGTCGTGGACGGCACGAAGCGGGGCGTTCCGAAACCGGAAGCATCGCTCTGCGCGACACGAGCCGCGGCGGACGTGTAGAAGGGCGCGAAGCCAGCCTGAGCGCGGGTCACGAGACCCGGCGTCGGCAGGTCGGCCACCGGATCGGCGTTGTAGGCAACGATGACCGGCAGATCGACATCCTCGAGGGTAAACGGATCGGTGTACAGCAACTCGTACACGACCGTTGCGGTTCCGGCGGCGCTGACGCCGACGGTGGAGAAGCCGGTGTCGCCCGTGGGAGAACCACCCGCGCCAGCGGCGTCATTCAAGGTAACGCGAGCCGCGATACCGGTCACCACGCCGGTGCCGGCGCGGCGGAGGTTCAGGCGGTTCGGAACCCGGATGCTGAGACCGTTCGCAATGTTGCTGAAGGCAACAAACAGGCGGGTGCCGTGGCCGGCGATACCAACCGCACTGAAGCCTGTGACACCCGACGAGAACGCGCGAGTCGAAGTCGCGGGAACGTTCACGCCCGAGAAGGTGAAGGGTGCTGCGGGAATCGCATTGTTCGGGTTCGGCGTCGGAATGGTGCGCCCGCTGTTGCTGACGTAGCCTTCTTCCGAGTGATAGATGGCGCCGGGAACATTTTGATTCCAGACTTCCGTGCTGATCCCGAAGGCGCCGGAGGCGCTGAAGTTCTCAGCGTACTGCCGGAAGTTGCGGACCTTGAACGAGCCCGCGAAGCCTTCGCGGTAGCGGACAAATGTCGTTACGCCGTTATTGTCGGAGCGGCGGTAAGTGGTGCTGCCGGGAGCGAGGTCGGCGTTGACGAACGTCGACGTGAACGCGCCGGTGTTGTCGTTCCAGTTGGCATCGTTGCACTGCACCAGGCGGCGAACCGAATCAGCCGTGGCGGCGAGGCCCGGCAGAATGAACGCCACAACCTGCTGCTGGTTGTTGATGGCAACGGAGGTCGCGCCGGAGATGGAGACCGACATGGTGATGGCCGAGAAGCCCGTCAGGGAGCTGGCCACACCGAGCTGGTTCGCATTGGCGCGAACGTTGGCGATGCGCAGGATGCGGGTGGTCGTGGTTCCCGGGGGATCCAGCGGCACACCGAGCCAGGCGATCGAATTCTGAGTGGTCGAACCCAGAATGCTCGACGGAGCCTGGCGGGCCTGGAACACGTTGGGACGGCCGGTACCAAAAGTGCTTCCACCAACGGTACCGTCATACGTCTGAGCCGGGTTACCCGTGCTGGTGATCGCGCACACTCCGGGACCCTGGATGACGTCGTTGTCCGGAGCGCCCGTCGCGCCGCAGTTCAGCAGCGGCGTATTCGGATTCACCGGCGAATTCGGCTCATCGATGAACAGAATCGCCTCATTGAAGCGGTTCGCCGTGCTCTCGCCACCAACCAGACGGCTGGTGATGTTGGTATTCAGAAAGATCTGAATATTGACCTGAGGGACACGCTGGCCGGCCGGAGTGGGCTGGCCACCGGTGCAGGTGAGCACCAAGTCGCCGACCAGTTCGGTCAAGCCTTCGGAACGCACCGTGGGGGGCGTACCGGCGTTAGCCACGCAAGTGAATGGCGTGGGTTGGCCCTGAATCTGCGCGCTTGCCGTGGGAACGAGGCCCAGCAGAAGGGCCACAACGGCAAACGCAAAGATCATTCTACGAAAATCTGCCATTTCCTTCTCCTTGTGAAGTTTGTGGTATCGAATTGATGGAAGTTCTTTTCAACCTGAGCCTCAAAATGCAAATTCTGTCAGACACCGAAGATCGTGAGTTTCCCCCAAGGACCCGGCGGCGGATTCGATTCGCGCCACCACGGCGACTGGACGGCTACTTGCTTCCACTGAGCTCATGCTTGCTGACTTCTCTATGTAGTTCTTCAATCGTGCTCGCGGGATTCACGCTTGTTGAATGCCCGGCTTGCTACAACTCTTTGGTAAAACCCTGGACGCAGTCAAACTATGAATACCACTGACCGCCAAAACAAGTCAAGCGGAAAGTAGGACTTGCAACCCGCGCCCCGCAAAAAAGACGCGAGCCAGCCCGCCGTTCATTGCAGCACGGCCACTACCCCCCGGTCAAGATCATCGGCGCAAACCCTTCCGGACTGCATCCAGGCGGCCGGAAATTTCATCGAACGGACGAATTGGCGGGCTAAACGGCGCATCCTGACGGGCGAACCGGACAACTCCCAGGCGGCCACCAGTTTACTGATCCCGCAAAGTCTTTCTCAACATGCGCACCCGCGTCTTCAACTCGTCGCTCGCGTCCAGCAGGTCGGAGTTGTCATAGATGATCCGAGGCGTCATGAAAACGATCAGCTCGGTGCGCTCCTTGCTGATGCTGCGGCTGCCGAAAGCCGCGCCCAGAATGGGAATGCGGTGCAGCACCGGAATGCCGGCGGTGGAGAAGGTGGTGCTTTCATTGATGATGCCGCCGATGGCGATGGTATCGCCGTCCTGCATCGTGATCTGCGTCTGCAGCGAGCGCTGCGAGAAGGATGGCGAGTTGATGCTAGTGCCTGCGGGCGGCGCGCCGGGCGCGCTCACTTCCTGATTGATGATCAGGGTGACCACGCCGCTGGGGTTCACCCGCGCATTGACGTTCAGCGTGACGCCGGTGTTGCGGCTGGAGATCTGCTGCGCGAACTGCGTGTTGCCGCCGGTCTGGACGCCGGTGCCGACGGTGGCCGTGAGCACCGGGACCTGGGTTCCGACGTTCAAGGAAGCGGGGATGGAGTCGGTGGCGATCAAACTGGGGGCGGAAATGACCTTGGCCTTGCCCTGGGTCTCCTGCAAGGACAGAAACGCGAGCAGTTCCTTGCTCTGGCCGACCAGAAGGCCGGCGGTGACCAGGGTGCTCGCGCCCACCAGGCTGGCGGCGACATTGTCGACGAAGCGAGAGCTCAGGTTCTCCTGGCGGTTGCGGAACTGGTAGGTGACGCCGCTGGCGAAGGCGCCATTCAGCGAGACCTCGTAAATGCGGGCTTCGAGCAGAATCTGGCGGGGGGCGATATCCAGGCTTTTCAGCAGCTTCAGGATGCTCTGGTACTCCTGCGGGGTGGCCTGAATCAGCAGCGAATTGTCGAGCGGGTTGGGGACGATGCGCGGCACGCGGACAGCGGGGTTCATGCCGGGATAGCCGAGGTAGCCTCCGGTGAGGTCCTGCGGCCGGGGCGCCGCGGCGCCCGCGGCGCCCGCTTGCTGGGCGCCCGCGGCGCCAACCGGAGGAATGCCGAAAGCAGACGGGTTGTAGCCGCCTTGCGGAAATTGCGGGGAAAAGCCGCCAAAGCCACCGAAGCCGCCGAACCCGCCACCTCCGAATCCGCCTTGCATGCCCATTCCCATGCCGCCGCCGCAGCCCTGATTCAGGCCTCCGGGGCCGTTGAATTGGCCGCCGTTGCCGCCTCCGTTGAAGCCGTTGCCACCGCCCTGCTGGCCGAAGCCGCCACCTCCGAATCCACCTCCGCCAAAGCCGCCGCCGAAACCGCCGCCGAAACCACCTCCGAAACCGCCAAACGAAGGGATGCCCAGCAAGGCGTTGATCGCCATCGCCAGGCAATCGGCCTGCTGGTAGCGGACGCGGTACACGTGATTCTCGACCGAACCGACGGGGACGGACGCGGCGACGTCCAGGCGCTTCAACCAGCCCTCGATCTGCTCGAATGCGCCGGGGTTGGGCGCGACGGCGATCAGCAGGTTCAAGCGGTCCACCGGCAGGAAGCGCACGGCGGAGAACTTGTCGGTGAGCGAGATCCCCTTCAGGATGTTCTGCAGCTCTTCGGCGACATCGGACGGCTGGCTGTTCTTCAGCTCGAACAGGCGCACCCGCTGGCCGGCCAGGACATCGCTGTCGAACAGCGAAATCATGTCCATGGTGCGGCGCATGTTGCGGCGGCTGTCCAGGATGAACAGCAGGTTGGCGGGCTCATAGGCATAGAGCTTGGCGTTCTCGCCGATGAATTCCTGCAGCACCTTGCTCAGCTCGGCTACGGTCGCATACTTCAGGAACACCAGGTTCAGCATGGTCTGCTCGTTTTCCGGGATCTGCGACGAACCGGAAGTCACTTCGGCGGCGAGCGGCAGCCGGGCGATATCGGTCAGCGGCACGATACGCCACAGGTCGCCGACCTGGACCATGCCCGCGCCGTTGATGCGGAGGATCAGCTCCAACAGGTTGCGGGCGTCCATGTTGCGGGTCTCGCCGTAGGTGTTGAGCACGACCGAGCCCTTCACGCGAGGGTCGATGATGTAGTTGAGGCGAAGCTGGCGGGCCAGCATGTCCACGACTTCCGTCAGGTTGACGCCCTGCAGTTGCAGGCTGCCGATGGGCACGCGGGGCGTCTCGGCCTGCGCGGGGGCGGTGCGCGCCGGAGGCTCCTGGACCTCGGCCGCCGGCTTGGGCGGCGCGGGTTGCTGCGGCGCGGGTTGGGCAGGGGTCTGCCCCACGCCGAGCTGCACAACCATCAGGATCAGCACCGTTCCCACCGCCAGAAGCCGGAATTTCATCTAGTTGGTTTCTCCCTTGCTCTTCGACTGCTTGCCGGCCGCCTTGGGGGCGGGGTTCGGCTTCTTCACCGGGGGCTCGACGAAAGCCGGAAGCGTGCCGCCTCGCTTGGCCATTTCGCGATCCACCACGGCCTGCTCGATCTCGTTCAACTCGGTCTTCTTCTTCGACCATTTCTGCTTGCCGAACAGCGTGGGGTTCTCGAAGTAAATCAGGTCCCCCTTGGCGGCGGCGGTCATGTTGGGGTTGGGCTCGGCCTTGGGGACCGGACGGTCGATCTCGCCGTTGTCGGCGAAACGGCTGACGCCGAAGGGTGTTTTCTTGTAGATCCACTTGCGGCCGTCCGGATCGGTGTACTTGTAGGTCTGCGGCGAGACTTCCCTGGCGTCGGCCGGCACGGTCAGGGTCTGGTAGGCGTCCGGTTTCTTCTCCGGCGATTGCTGGGCGAACGACGCCAGCGCGATCAGGCTCACTCCGATGATTCGTTTCATATCTGTTTTCCTTCGTTCTCTTATCGAACCTGTTCCCAGCGGCACTGCGGGCCGAACAGACCCTGCGTGACCACTTTGCGATACCCCCCGGCTACGGTCCCGCCGGGAGAGGTGTCGCCCACCTGGCAGGTGCGGAATCCGGCGCCCATGTCGGCCCCCGGGGCGGCTTTGTTCTGCATCGAAGAGGATTGCTGCTGGCTGGCCGCTTCCTGCTGCTGCCGGGCCTCGATCTGGGCTCGGCTGGCGCCCAGCACGTTCAGGTTCGCCGGAGTCTGGCCGGTGCGCTCGGGCGCCTGCGCTTCGCTCATCTGGATCTTCTCTCCGGGCTTCAGCTTCAGCTCGTCCAGCGTCTTCTCGATGGTCTTGTCCTCCCACTTGAAAACCGCCTTATCACGGCTGACGGAGGCGAGCTGGAACGGACCCACAGCCTGGCCGGCGCGATACGACTTCTGGGTTCCGTTCTGGCGCTCCGCCAGGATCAGCGAAATGTCGTCTCCAAAGGTCATGACGCCGAAAAGCACCGGAAGGTCGGGAACGGGCTTGGGCGGAGGCGGGGGCGCAACCTCGATCACCACGTTGGGGTTGCGATCCCGCGAGAACAACATCTGCTGCGCGACCTGCTCATAGCCCGCGGCGGAGGCGGCTTTCACCGGCTCCATCGCCGGGGGCGCGAGCACCCGGTTGCGAGCCTGCATCGCGGTCTCAAAGACGCGGCGCTCGCGTTCGGCGGCCTCATCCCAGGACGCTTTCAATTGCCACGCCGCCGCGCCGGTCAGCGCCAGCAGCGCGAGATTCAAGGCGAGGATTCTCTGCTTCACAACTCACCTCCGCTCTTCTTGTCCGGAACCAGCTTCTTCGCCACAACCCCGGAGAGGCTCAGGCGCACGTTCAGCGTCTTCTCCTTGTTGCCGGGCGAGAGCACGCGCATCTCGTTCAGCGCGATGATTTCCGGTTGCGCCGACAGCGCGGCGATGATGTTCACCAGTTGCTCGATACGGCACTGCAGGTTCACCGCCACGGCGACTTCTCCGTAGGCATCGCCGAACGCCTTCACCTGTCCGACTTCGGTGGCGCCGATCTCCACCGGCGGATTCTCCGCGCGGGCGACGCGCCGCATGGTCTGCAGCAACTGCGCCTGCGCCTGGGCGGCGGTGTCGGCGGCGATCAGACCTTTTTCCCGCAGCGCCAGTTCGGCGCGCACCTGCTTGAGGATCTCGTTCTTGGCGGGCGCGGCCGCCACTTCCTGCCGCAGGCGATCCAGCTTCTGCTCGAGCAACTCCACCGGCTGCTCGGCCAGTCGCGGCGCGGCTTCGGGTTCACCGCTGAGCCACAGGAACAGCAGCACGGCGAGGACAGCGGCTCCCAGCAGAAGCAGCGCGCGGCGGTCGCGATCACTAATTTGCACGCGGCGCCTCCTTGGGCGCGGCGGGAGCCGCCGCCGGCCGTTCCGGACGCCCCACCGGGAACTCGCGCTGCGCGCGGATGCGGAACGTTTCGCCGCCGGGCGTGCGCGCCGGGGCAAGTTGGAATTCGGATCCGCGGAAATACGGAGATTCGTCGATCAGCTTCAGCAGACCGGCGGCCTGCTCGGCCTCCCCCGCCACGCTCACCTGGGTGCGCGTCAGATCCAGCGAATTCAACCATGCCGGTGGCGCCAGCAACCCGGTCAGCTCGTTCATCGCGTCCAGGCTCTGCCGCGGCGTCGCGCGCAACTCGTCCAACTGCAGCGTGCGGGCGCGCGAGGCTTGAATCTCGCGATCCACCTGCGCCACCTTGCGCGCTTCGATCTCCAGCCGCGCCACCTCGGCAGCCAGCCGTTCGCGATAGTTGCGCTGCTGGAGGGAGATGGAGATCGCCAGGGCGATCACCACCAGCAACAACAGCGATCCGAGCACGACAGTGGGGATCCACATGGCCCGCGAGTTCGCGGTCCGGCTCGCCTCCGGCAGCAGATTCAGCGGCAGGCTGAGCCGCGGGCATGCGCCCGCCAAGGCGGCGGCGTAAGAGATGGAAAACGGCAGCCGCGATCCTTCCTCCGGCGCCGCTACCGGTTTCGGCAGGGCTTCCGGCAGGGTCAACACGCCGGTTCCGGCGGGCAGCCGCAACTCCGCCAGGGCGACCGAACCGGCTTGTTCCGGCGATCCCGCGAATGCCGCCGAGTACACTGGCTTGGACGCGCTCTCGCCATAAACTTCGATGTCGGCGCCGCGTTCCTCGACAGCCGCCCATCCCGGTTCGGGATCACCGTAGATGCGCAGCGCCGAGTAGATCGCCGCCGCCGACACCGTGAAACACGCGAGCTTGATCCCCGCCTCGCTGAACAGGGTGGCGTAGCGATCCACCACCTCATCGCGGGCGATGGCCACCAGCACCGCGCCGGAGTCGCCCAGGCGTCCCCAGCCGGAGCGAACGCCATCCTCGGGATAAGGGTGCAGCGAATCCATCTGCAGCGCGACCGCGCCAGCCAGGTCGCGTTCGGCCACGCCCGGGACCGCCACTTGGCGAACGATCACATCGCGACGCCGCGGCACCACCCATGCCGCTACATGGGATGCCCCGGTCTTCTTTAGGAAATCGGCGTAAACGGCGCCCCATTCCGCCGCGGGGCGATCCTCGAATCCGGGAATGGTCAGCATCCCCAGCACGGCAATGCCGGACGGCCGGACGCGAACCACGGTGACGATCAGGTCGCGGCGGTCGATCTCAACGCCGACGCCGGTTCCGAAGGCGGCCCATTTGCGAAGTCCGGACGGGATCATCGCGCGCCTCCCGCCGGTGGCGGAGGTCCGACCGGTGTCAGCGCCGATTGCGACCAGCCGTCCTCATACCAGCGCAGGATGTGATACGGCGGATTCCATTCGTTGGGATCGAGAAACTTCACCGTCGCCGCGACGCTGCGGCTGATGTCGGAAAGCTGCCCGTTGGCGAGCCTGAGGCGGGCGGTGGCGCGCAAGGTCCAGATGGTGTTCCCGCCCACGCGAACCCGCGGGATGCCTTCAGCGGCGGCCAGCGCCTCGCCATCATTGCGGAACGGAAGAACCAGCCGGCGGCGCACGATCGCGTTCACCGAGCCGGGCGAAATCCCGAGCGAGAGGAGCAGCGCGGGGTCCGCCGTATTGATGTCGAAGGTGGTGGTGGAGCCATGGATCGACAGGCAGTCCTTCAGACCGCCCGCCGGCAGCAGCCGGCCCTGCTCATCCTCGCGGTAGCTGCCGTGGAACAGCTCCGGCGTCATCCCTTTTACCAGCAATAGCTCCTCGATCTCTTCCAGGGACGCGTGCCGGGCCCGAAAAGACGGATTCCGCGAGAGATAAAACGAATCGAAGACCGTGGGCAGGGGGCTGGGGGTGCGCCAGTCCAGGATCGCCCCGGTGATCTCCGCCGCGCGTTCCGGGGTCGCGCCGACAGCGCGCAGGAGGCGCATCAGGTCGTTCCCGTTGGCCTCGTTTACGTTCAACTTGGCCGTTTCCGGCATGATCTCCACCACCGCCTCGCCGGAAGGATACGGAAAGCGCAGCACGGGCATCGGCGCGCGGTAGAAGCGGGGACTGCCGTCCGGGTTGGCGTGACCCTGATACCCCCACCAGATCCACAGGATCGCGCGATCCACGGAACCCGAGGCCAGGAAGTGCGCGCGCACGCCGTCGGCCGCCGTGGAGACACGATCGGTCTCGGCGCGAACCGTGCTCGCCACCGCGAAGGCGATCGCCGCCAGCGCCGCCGCCAGCCACATCACCGCCAGCAGGGCGCTGCCCCGTTGTCCAGCGCTATTGTTGGACATCCTGGTAGGGCCCCGCGGGCTGGCGCGTGACGCGAATCGGCACCGTGACACTGGTCAGCGGGAGCCGCGCCGCATCCACCGTGACCGGATTCAGTTGCACCCGGACCGCCGTCGGGAGCACGTCGCCGGCCCAGTTGGGAAGCCACCTCGCCTCCGTCCCGTCGTTCGACAGCCGGCGATAGAAGAACTGCGCGGACATCAGGTTGTCGGCGACCACGAAGGAGCGCGGACCCGCGCCCACCGGGCGGAACAACGGCCGCTGCATATTCAACAGCGGATCGGCGACCAGGCCCACGCACAGGCCCAGCAGCGATGCCGGACCCGAGTACAAATATTCATTCGAGATCAGCCGGACACCCCCGCGCTCCCCCGGAATCACCTGGAACTCGACCAGCCGCGGCAGGCCGCGCGAGCCTTCCTCCATGGAATAGGAGGTGACCAGGCGCATCGTGGTGGGCTCGCCCTGAAAGAAGGGAACCCGCAGCGGAGTGCCGGGGCACGCCGTGGTGGTGGGGATCACGCCCGCGATCTGCCGCTCCAGGATCAGTTGCGCGGCCGCGACGCGGCGGTTGGACATCAAACGATCGTTGGCGCGCTCATACGCCTGCGTGGCGGTGCGCATGGCCATCAGCATGCCCACGGACAACATGCTGACCAGCACCACCGCGATCAGCATCTCCAGCAGCGTGACGCCGCGGCGCCCGCTCATGGCAGCACTCCATCCTGCGGCAGCAGCACGCCCGGGCGATACGCTTCCAGCGTGAACGACCGGCGCTGCCCCCGCGCCACCCACCACACTTCCAGTTCGATGCGATCCAGAATCCGGGTGCCGGGACCCGCGCCGGGCGGATGCTCGAAGGGCCGGACCACGGCACGCCAGCCCGCGTCGTCCAGCCCGGCGGCGACCACGCGATCGAAGCCGCCCTGCAGGGGAACGTTCCGCGGCAACCGCGCCTCCGTCATCAGCTCCGTCATTTTTCGCCGCGCCAGAAGCGAGCCGCGATCGTAGTCACCCAGCCGCGCGGCATTGCGCAGCGATGTGCTGAGAGCGGTGAGCACCCCGGTGACGGCGACTGCCATCAACGCCGTCGCCACCAGCGCCTCCAGCAGAGTGAAGCCTCGTCTCATGATTGCGGCGCGGACCTCTCAATCAACGGGACGCCCGAAACCGGATCGATACTGATCACCCGGACGCCGCCTCGCCGGTTGCGAAGCTGGATCCCGATTCGCGGAATCGCTCCGCCCGGGTACAACAGAAAACGCTTGGGCTGGCCCGGAATCTCCTGCGGATACTCAGGCAGGATGCGCGCGATGGAGACTCCATCGGAGTACTCGTGCCGGCGCAGCGAGCGCGGATCGAGGGAGCGAGCCTGGATCAGGTTGTCCCGCGGCGAGATGGTCAACTCGATCACCTCCTGGCGGCGATCCGCGCGGGTCAATGCCTGGTTCAGAAAAGAAGCCGTCTGCTCCGCCGCCGAAGTCAGCCGGATGTTGTCGATGCCCGCCGCCGCCACCGGAAAACTGATGCCTACCATCAGCGACAGCAGCGTCATCACGATCAGCATCTCGATCAGCGTGACGCCGCGCTGCGGGAAGCGACGGTGTGGCGCGGGAGAAACCATTACTTGCTTTTCCAACTGACAACGTCGGCGTTATCGCCCTCGCCGCCGGGGTTGCCGTCCGCGGCCAGCGAGATGATCTCCGGCTCGTCGCCATTCTCACCGGGGTACTTGTACAGATACGGCCGGCCCCACGGGTCCATGGGGATGTCCTGCGGCAGGTACGGCCCGTTCCACTGCGGCATGTTCTCCGGCCGGAAGCGCAGCGCGCGCAGCCCCACTTCCGTGGGCGGATACGTGCCCGTATCGAGCTTGTAGGCCCCAAGCGCGGTCATGAACGAGTTGATCTGCGCGCGCGCGAATGTCCGCTTGGCTTCGGCGGTGCGGTTCAACATGCGCGGCGCGACCAGCGCCGCGAACAGCGCGATGATCGTCACCACCACCAGCATTTCGATCAGCGTCACACCGGCCTGGCGATTTCTGCGTTTTCGGTTCATGTCCATATATTCTCTTTCACGGGCGCGGCGAATTCTTCGGCTCGCGATCTTCGCGGGATCATACGGCCACCTCATTGATGCTGGTGATCGCCAGCAGAATACTCAGGATCAGCACGCCGATGATCACGCCCATCACCAGAATGATCAGCGGCTCAAACAGCGAAGTAAACCGTCGGATGGCATCCTTGGTGTCGGTCTCGTAGATGTCGGCCATGCGCCCGAACATCACGTCCAGGCGTCCGGTTTCCTCGCCAACCATGAGCAGGTGTCCGGCCAGCGGCGGGAATTCGCCCGCGCGCCGCAGTGGCGCCGCGATGCCTTCGCCTCGCTTCACACCCTGCGCGATCCCCTCCAGCGTGCCGGCGATCTTGCGGTTATTCAGAATCGCTCCGGCGATGCCCAGCGATTGCACCAGCGGCACGGCGTTGGCCACCAGCGTCGACATCGCGCGCGCGAACCGCGCCGTCTCCGCCTTGCGCAGCGCGTCCCCGAGAAGAGGAATCTTCAGCCGGAAAGTATCCCACCACATCCGCCCGGCGACGGTCCGGATGTAGGACAGGAACACCACCGTCGACGCCAGCAGCACCGAACCGATGATCCACCCGTAGGCCCGCAGAAAGTCGCTGGCCGCGATCATGATCTTGGTGGGCAGCGGGATCTGCATCCGCGGATCCTGGAAGATCATCGCGAATCGCGGCACCACGAAGTACATCAGCACCACGATCGAGGCGACGCCGACAATCGCCAGCAGGGCCGGGTAGACCATGGACGAAATGATGTAATTGCGCAGGTCGTCCCGGGTGCGCTCGAACTCCGCCAGGCGCTCGAAGACCTGCGACATCGATCCCGACGCTTCCCCGGCGCGAACCATGTTGATGTACAGCTCGGAGAAGTACTCGGGATGCGTCGCCAGCGAATCGGCGAAGCTCCGCCCGCCTTTCAGCACGCGCAGGATGTCCAGGATGATGAAGCGGAAGTGCGGGCGCTCGGTCAGCTCGCCGGAGATCGCCAGGGCGCGATCCAGCGGGACGCCGGCGTTCAAGAGCGTCGACATCTCCTGCGTGAAGAACAGAACATCGCGGCGCTTGCCCCGCTGCATCGCGGGCAGCTTCAGCTCAAACCCCTTTTTCTGTTCGAGCCCCACATACACCGGCGTCAGGCCCTGGCGCCGCAGCTCCCGCGTCACCAGCTTGTCGTTCTCCGCCGACAGTGTACCCGTGCGGACCTTGCCGTCCGAAGTCACCGCGCGGAAGAAGAACGTGGTCATGGCGGGCCTAGAACTCCTGCGTCACGCGGATTACTTCGTCGGGCGTGGTGACGCCTCGTTTCACCTTGTCCCAACCGTCTTCGCGCAAGGTGCGCATGCCGTGGCGGCGGGCGGCGGCGGTGATGATGCTCGCGTCCTCATTGCGCATGATGATGGAGCGGATCTCGCCGTTCAACTCCATCAGCTCGAAAATGCCCACGCGTCCCCGGTAGCCGGTTCCGTAGCAATGGTCGCAGCCGGGGCCGCGAAACACCTCCACCACTTCACCGAACGGCGTGACGGCCGTTCCCTCGGGACGGCGGCAGCGGGTGCAGATCACGCGCACCAGCCGCTGCGCGAGCACCGCCACCACCGAGGAGGTGATCAAATAATTCTCCACGCCCATGTCCGTCAGGCGCGTGATCGCGCTGGGCGCATCGTTGGTGTGCAGCGTCGAATACACGAAGTGGCCGGTTAAGGCGGCGCGGATGGCGATGTCGGCGGTTTCGCGGTCGCGAATTTCGCCCACCATGATCACGTCCGGGTCCTGGCGGACGATATGCCGCAATCCCGCGGCGAAGGTCAGCCCGATCACCGGATTCACATGAATCTGGTTGATCCCGTCCATCTGATACTCCACCGGATCTTCGATGGTGATGATCTTCTTGTCGGTCTGGTTGATGCGCTTTAGCGCCGAGTAGAGCGTGGTCGACTTGCCCGATCCTGTGGGACCTGTCACCAAAAGGATGCCATGCGGGAGCGACGTGTAATACTCCATCCGCGACAGCATGTGTTCATCGAAACCCAGGCTGCGCAGGTCGTAGAAGTCGCCGGCAGAGCGATCCAGAAGGCGCATCACGACGCTTTCCCCATAGAGGGTGGGCAGAGTGGAGACTCGAAGGTCCACTTCGCGGCCCACGGTCTTCACCTTGATGCGTCCATCCTGCGGCAGCCGCCGCTCGGCGATATTCAGCTTCGCCATCAGCTTCACGCGGGAGATGATGGCTGCTTTCAGTTCCTTCGGCGGAGGCTCCTGCGAAACCAGCACACCGTCAATGCGGTAGCGGATGCGGAATTCCTTCTCGAAGGGCTCGATGTGAATGTCGGAGGCGCGGCTTTCGACGGCCTGGGCGATCATGGCGTTCACCAGGCGGATGACGGGAGCTTCGCTGGCCATATCGCGCAGGTGCTCGAGATCCTCGGTGGCTTCCGCGCCGCCGAACTCCGCTTCGCCTTCGCGCTTTTCCGCCTGCCCGAAATAGCGGTCAATTGCTTCCAGGATTTCGGCTTCGCCGGCCAGCGCGGGATGCACGGCGAGCCCGGTGCAGCTCTCGATGGTGTTGCGCGTCTCCATGTCCAGCGGGTCGGCCATGGCTACGGTGACGCCGCCACCGTTCATCGCCATCGGCAGGCAACGGAACTGCCGCAGAAATCGCGGCGACAGGGTTTCCGTTTCGGGCGAGATTACGGGGGGCGAATCGATGGCCATCAGCGGGACGCTGAGCTGCTCGCTGAGCGCGGCCTGCACATCGCGCATGGCGATGAAGCCGAGATCCACCAGAATTTTGCCGATCTTCTCGCCGCGCTCTTTCTGCAACTCCAGCGCGCGGTCGAGGTCCTCCTGTGTGATCTGCTTCTTGCCGATGAGGATCTCGCCCAGACGCCTGTGCATCAGAACTTTTGCACCCGGATCGCCGCTTCAATCGCCGCCGGACCTTGCTTTTCGGCAGCGGTCAGCTTGGCCTTGGTGGCTTGCATCAGCAGTTGCGAGGGCAGTCCCGTGGCGTCTTCCCAGGGGTAGCGCGACAATGCCACGCCGATCACGATCTGCTCTTCCGCGGGCAGCGTGTCGAAATGCGCGGCCATGTTCACCATCTGCTCCCGCAGCGAACGCTCCAGTTGCGGCAGCCGCTCCAGCTTCTTGGCGCGATGCGAGGCGATCACCTGCGGATTCACCGCCGATCGCACCGTCATGGTGGGGCCGGTGGCCAGGTTGATCTCCGCCGTGAACGCGACGCCGTAGCCGTCCAGGTACAAACCGCGCGTCGCGCCCAGCAGCACGAAGGGATTGTCGTTCCACAGGTCCTGCACCCGCCGGTCCAGCGAACGCTCCATGTCGATGATCGATTGCCGCGCAACCTTCGGCGCGGCGGCGGTCAACAGGACCGCGGTGAGGAAGACAGCCGCGCGCTTCACTGGCCCACCTCCATCCCGTTGTTCACCGCGTACATCCGGTTCACCTGCTTCATCAGGATCTCCATGTTGGCGGCATTGGCCAGTTGATCGGCGCGGCGGTCGAACTCGAACTTCTTCTCCGCCGCCTCTAGCAGTTCCAGGGTCTTCTTCTGATTGCGGGCTTCGACATCTGCTACCGCTTTGGCAACGGTGCTCTCCAGTCGCCGTGCGACTTCCTGTTCCACCAGCGCTTCCAACTTCGCCACACTCGCCGGCGGCGGCGCGGGCGGAGCCGGCTGCGTGTAGCCGTGAACCAGAATCGCCGCTGCCAGCATTGCCGCAGAGGCGAATCCGAGCTGCGGGCCGGAGTTCCAGAATCTCTGCCACCAGGAAGGCTCGAACACCTTGTCGGAAACAAATGCGATGCGCCGCGGCACTTCCTCTTCGCGCAGCGCGAGCAGCGCATCCTGCGTGATCCGCAGCCTCTGAATTTCGGTCCGGCAATTCTCGCAGGAGGCGGCGTGCGTCTCCACAGCTTCCCGCTCTACGGCGCTCGCTTCTCCCAGTACGTACCCTTTGATGTCGACTTCGCAGCTCATGCGTCCCTCCGAACAGCAACCGGCGCCAGCGTCGCCTTCAAATTGTCCATTGCGGTATACAGCCTGGATTTCACAGTGGAAACCGGGCAGCCCAGAATCTCGGCCATCTCTTCGAACTTGAACCCCTGGTAGATCTTCAGAACCACCGCCTCGCGCTGATCCGCGCTCAACTGCTTCAGCGCCGACTCCACGGCAAGGCTCAGTTCAATGGGAAACAGGCGCGGATTCGGATCCTTGGGAAGGGGATCGCCGTCCAGTTCCTCGCGGTCGGGCCGGTTCTTCCGCAACAACGAATAGGCTTCGTTGTGGGCGATCCGGAACAGCCAGGGTCCGAAACGGGCAATGTCGTCCAGCTTGGAGAGGTTCTGATAGGCCTTCAGGAAGACATCCTGGCTCAAGTCCAGGGCGTCTTCCCGATTTGCTGTTAACCGTAACAAATAATTGAAGATTCGCTTTTCCCACCGGGAGACAAGGAGGTTGTAGCTCTCGACGCCGCCGCGCCGGGCCTGCAGAATCAGGTCGCGATCCTCGACCTCCCGGAAAATCAAAGCTAATCCAGCTCCGCTGTTGAAGACGCCGCCCGTGCCTGGAAAAGTCGAACGGGGACAACAACTATTGTGTCACCGCTGGGGAAACACACGCAGCCTTCAGTCCGGATCGGGAAAAAGACCAGGCATCCAGCGGGACGCGAGCGCCGCCGGGAACGCGAGCCTCAGGCTATCGCGCGGGCTGTCCGAGACCAGTATGCCCTTCTCCAGCAGCGCCGCGACTACCCGCCTTGCCTGGCGGTCTCCTGTGCCCAGGACCGAGGCGGCATCCGCGCGCCGTAGATCGCCGCGATAAAGCAGCGCCTCCAGCAGCAGGCCGGACGACGCCGGCAGCAGGCCAAGCCGGCTCTCCTCCTCCGCCCACAACAGGATGCGGGTTCGCAGCCGATCCGGCTGAACCAGGGTTTCCATAAATTTCACCTGGTCGATGCAAACTCCGAGGAAAAATTCCGTGAACCGCCCGAGCGCTTCTTCACTCAGAGTTCCCCGCCCGTCCAGGTCGTTACGCCGGGTCCGATCGCATTCGGCGAGCAATCGCTTGTACTCCTGAACACTCCGAGCCAACCCGCGCGCGACGGACCATACGCCACCTGTGTCCAGAAGATCCAGGAGTTGGGCGTGCGACATCAGCCGCGCCACGCGGCCGTTTCCGTCGAGAAAGGGGTGGATCCACAAAAGACGGTGGTGCGCCGCGGCGGTGGCAATCAGGGCTTCCGAAGGTCCCAGGCGGGCATAGACGGCCTCAAAACGGCTCAGGAAGCGAGGAACTGCTCCCGGGCTCACGGGGATGTGCCGTCCTACTTGCACATCGCGCGTCCGCACCTGGCCAGGCTCCACCCGAAGCCGCTCCCCGGTGGCGGAGTCTTCCACCATCAGCAGCGTTTCTGGCAAACGTGCGCAAAAACGCCGGTGCATTTCCAGGATCGCTTCCGACGTCACCGCCCTTCCCCCGCGAAGTGCCCCGCCGTCAATCCACTCCTGAAGCTCGATGTGAGCAATCGCTTCGATTTGCAGGTCGCGCTTTGCCGGTTCCGCGCTGTAGTCGTTCCTCAGTGCACGTTCGATGTCCACCGGATGGGTGTTGTGCCCCTCGATCAAATTGGAGTAGTAGCAGTTCATGCCCCGCACGAGGGCGGAGAGGCTGCGCACAACGCTCGGAGCAAGACTGCGACGGAACCCGGCTGCACTCCGGGCGAGTTCGAAGGCCAAATCGTTCAGCCGGGGCCGGCCCGGGAACCGCTCGCCCAGCAGCAGCGGTTCCATTAACGGCACGAGTTCGCCTCGATCTTGTACTTCCATGTCCGCTTCGATGTCCGTTCTCCACCAAGTGTAACATGTTAGGTATGTGAATACTTATGCGAAAGCTAAGTTTCCTGAGGCCGGTTGAATGTCCGCTTCGATGTCCGGTTTATGGCACCGGCCGGGCGATCGCCAGATCGTATAGCGCCAGCGCCAGGAAATAGTCCGCGATCGCGGATACTTCACGATTCTGGGCGTCGGCCGTGGTCTGCTCCCGCAGGTTCACCAGAAACAGCGTCGAATCGCCGAGCTGAAAGCGGTCACGCTCCAGTTCCTCGAGCTGCCGGGCTACGTCGATCTCCTGGCGGATGAGCTGCACCCGCTGGAACGCCGCGCGCACGCCGGACATGGCGTCCTGGACTTCGGCCACAATCTGATCCCGCAGAAAGCGCTCGCGCTGTTCCAGTTGCATCAGCTTCGCCTCGGTGGAGGCGAGCTTCCCGGTAGCCTCGCGGCGTTGCAGCGGCAGGTCGAAGTTGACTCCGGTCCGCACTTCCTGCGGACCGCGCAAAACGCGGTTGGCGTCCCCGAACCCGTTGTAGAAGCCGACACCCAGATCGACGGCCGGCAGGCGCTGGTTGCGGAACAGTTGCGCCTCCACCCGGAGCTGATCGCCCTGGCTGATCAGGCGTTGCAGTTCCGGACGCCGCCGCAGGGCGAGCGTGACATCGGCGCTCAGGCGCTCTTCCGGGAATTCGGCGACAGCCGGAAACAGCGCCGGCAACTGATTCGCCTCCGGCAGCAGCGCCTGGCCGTTGGCATCGCGATAAAACAACGACAGATCGATGGCAGTGAGCTGCAGCAGGCGTTCCGCCTCCACCAGCGAGGAGCGCCGCTGCAGAATGGCGCGATTGTTGTCGATCACTTCGACCCTTGGAATCTGCCCCGCCTCGAAGCTGTCGCGCAGAATCTGATCGCGCGCCAGAGCGATGTCCAGCAGGGACTTGGCCACCTGGTAGCGCTGCCCCGCGGCCACCCAGGACCAGTAGCGCCGCGTGGCGAGCTGATTCACGATCAACTGCTGCTGCTGGATTCCGAGGTTGGCCACCGCGCGTCCGATTTCCGCCCGGCGCAGGTCGGCGCGGCGCTGGTCGATGGTCCGGTCGCGGAACAGCGGCAGCCTGAAGCCGGTCTCGAACTCGCCGTCCTGCCGGGTCTGCAGCTTTCCTTCATAGCTGGGAAACGAGCCGCGTCCCACGCGATAACCGCTGTAGTATCGCAAGCCCTGGTAGGGGGTCGCCTGCTCCAGGAACGCGCCGGCGATATTGTTGTTGTAGAAGCCGAACTGGTCCGTTTCGAAATTCGCGGAGAGCCGCAGGTCGAACTTGCCCAGCGCCGCCAGCAGTTCCGCGTCGGCGACATCCTGATCGAAAAGCGCCGCCAGCAGCGGCGGATAGTTGCGGCGGACGCTTTCGAGCAGGGCTTCCAGGGTCAGCGCCGTGCGCGCGCCGGGCGCCTGGTTGCTGGCCCGCGAGGGCGGCATCGCCTCACTGCGCGGGGCGAGTTGCCCGGGTTGGATGTTGGGACGCGGCGTAGACTGATAGCGGTCCGGAAGCCGGAAGCGCGGCTGGCCGAGGCTGAACTCCGTCGTCTGCGCCTGAAGAATCGCCGCCAGCAGCAAGCAACTGGCCAGCCTCACTTCTTCTTCTCCTCCCGTGAGATGCCGGTGGCGCCGGGCTCATCCGGGGCGATGCTGGGCGGGAAGCCGTTAAACTGCCGCCACAGCTCGAATCCAAGCGGCACCACCCGCAACAGTACCCAGCCATTCGCGCGAACACCCTGGCGCAGGTACAACTTTGACGGCCAGGGTTTATCGTCGGGGTCCGGCCCCACCAGAATGCGGAAGTCGCCCCGCCCGTCGTCGGTGGCGTCGATCAGCTTCACCACGCCGCCGAAGGTTCCCACCGCCACCGCGGGCCAGCCCACGAACTGCACGGCGGGCCAGCCTTCGAATTGCAGCCGGACCTTTTCACCCACGGCGATCAGCGGCATGTCGTTACCCTTCACCTTCAGCTCCACCGTCTGGGCGTCGGAGTCCGGCACGAGTTCCACCACTGGATCGCCGGCTTTCAGAAGCTGCGATCCCGGCTGCGCCAGCAGCCGGAATACGGTGCCGTCGCGCGGAGCCACCACTTCCTGGGTCAACTGGCGATTGATTCGAATGGAGATCTGGGCTTCCGCCGACTTCGCGTTGGCGACATCGCCTTGAGCGGCGTTCAGCAGCGCCCGGGCGCTTTCAATGGAGCTCTTGAAATCGTTCTCAATCCGCTGCCGCTCGGCTTCGAGTGCCTGCTGATGATTGCGGGCGGCATTCAGACTGTTCTTGGCGCGGGCCAGTTCGGCGCGGTGGCGTTCAAAGTCATTCTGCGCCAGTTCCAGGTCACGAGTGGAGCGCAACCCTTTTTGATTCAGAGTCTTAGTGCGCTCCAGGTTGAGCTGGGCGGTGACCAGGTTGGATTCCGCGGCCTCCTGGAAGCGCTCCGCCGCGGCCACCTGCTCCACAGCCGCCTGAATCCGTGCCGCTGCGGACTCGAGCGAGTTGCGCCCTGACCCTTCCGTGGCCAGAATTTGGCTCCGAATGGCGTCCACGCGGCCTTGCGCGGCATTCAGGCGGTCTAAAACGGCGCGCTGATCACGCTTCAGGTTGTCCAGAATGGTGGGATCGTTGTCGGAGATTTCAAACAGCGGGTCGCCTTTCCGAACATGAGTGCCTTCAATGACATAGCTCTTTACGACGCGGCCCTCCACGGGGGCGGCGATCAACTGGTGGCGTTCGTCCGGCGTATACGCGATTACCCGGCCTTCACCGGTGACACTCTGCTGCCAGGGCACAAACCCCAGCCCGATCATCAGGGCGGTCAAGAGTCCGGCCAGCGACCATGCCAGCCGGCTGATGGCCGGCGGCGAGGGTACCCGATCCAGGGCCGGCAGGCGGTCCATGCCCACCAACTCCACCAGCCGGTCGGCGCGGCGGGAGGTTTGGGTTACGGGAGATTCCAGCGTAGTCTTCATGCGATCTTCTCTCGTTTCGTTTAGCGGCGCTGGCGGCGCAGCACCAGCCGTCCGCTGGTTATCTCATAGACGCGGTCGCACTGGCGCATCACGTCGTCCTCGGCGGAAGCGACAATCAGCGTCCACGGGGCCTCGCGGGAAAACAGCGTGTCCAGCAGGACATCGCGCTCGCGGGCGTCCCGGACCGTGTCGAGCGACTCGTCGGCGATCAGCAGACGAGGCCGGTTCAGAATGGCGCGGGCGAAACGGAGCCGGATGGCTTGCCCCGCGGAAAGCGGATAGCCCTCGGGAGCGAGCATTGTGTTCAGCCCGTCCGGCAGCGCCTGAATCTCTTCCAGCAAGCCGACGGATGCCAGCGCCGCCTGCACCTCCGCGAGGCTGACGTCCTGGCAGCCGAGGGTGGCGTTGTCGTACACGCTGGCGCTGAAAATCTCCGGCTCGCGAACCAGCGAAATCCCGCTGCGCAGCGCGTCGCGGCGAATGGCCCGCATGTCGAGCCCGTCGATCTCCACCACGCCGTGCTCCGGCTCATTCAAGCCATAGAGAATATTGAGCAGCGTGGTCTTGCCGCCGCCGGAGTTGCCGGTGAGGCAGATGCGCGAGCCCGGCTCGACAAACCAGTTGATCTCCGACAGCACGCCTTGCCGCGAGCCGTAGCTGAAGGCGACCTGTTTCAATTCCAACCCCGCGGGGCTGTCGGGCTGGCGCATGACCTCGCCGCCGGCCGGCTCCAGCGGCAGATCGATCAGGTAGCCTAGCTTGTCGAGCGATGCCTGGAGATCGTAGAAAAGCTCTAACTGCTTACCAAACTTTGAGATACCGCTGATCACGGCCGTTACCACCAGCTCCGCGGCCACCAGTTGGCCAAGCGTCAACTGGCGCTGGATCACCAGCCAGCCGCCGATGCCCAGCAGCGCCGCGGAGGCAATCGCCTGCAGTGTAAGGAAGCTTACGATCTGCCGCATCAGAATCCGGAAGTGGTTGACCCGGTAGGCCAGCCAGGTCTGCGTCAGGTCGTCGGTGCGTTCCAGCGCGTAGGCCATGCCGCGGGGGTTCTTGAAAGTGATCTGGTTCTTCGCAACCTCTTCAAACCAAGCCACTATGGCATATTTGGCTTTGGATTCCTTAATTGCCGTTTCCACCGCTCCGGAGCTGAGCGGGAACAGGATCAGGAGAATAAACGCGAGCAGCAGGATGTCGAAGACCAGCAGCCACGGGTGGTAGACCCCGAGGAGGATCATGGCGATAACCGTGCTCATGAAGATCGACAAGCCGTCGACGATCAGCGTGGCGCAGTTCTTCTGCAAGGTCACGACATCGAGGAAGCGGTTGACCAGTTCCGGCCCGTGCTGCTCCTGAAACGCCTCGCCGCGGACCCGGACCAAGCGGTGAATGACCTTAGCGGCTACCCTGACGAAAATCCGCCGCTGGATCAGTTCGACGACGTAGGTTCGCAAGGCGGTGAACACCGTGGAGAGCCCCAAACCGGCCAAAACCACCAGCGAGAGAATCACCAGCGGCTGTAAAAGGTTGCCAAAGGCAACGGTATTCACCAGCGTCTGGGTGGCGATGGGGATAACCAGGGAGAGCAGCGCGATGACGACGGAGTAGATCACCGCTACCCAAACGTCGTGACGCTCGACGCGGATCAGACTCTTGACGCGCTCCCAAGGGGAAACGCCGTGATATACGTGCCCGCCCTCGTCATCGTGATGGCCGCCAGGACCGCGCGGGGCGTGGGGTGAGTGGCCGTTGCGGGAGTGGAGGTCAGCGTGGGTCGCCATGAGTCTTGCGCGATCTGGTCAATTATCAACGATATGCGATTTACGCGCGAGGAAGCGCAGCAATTCTCGCTCCTTACCGATGCCGATTGCGCCCGCCGAGTTTCAATAATCTGAACAAATATTAATATTACGAAAGTCGTTGTATGAATCCGCGAATGAGATGATTCACGCGATCCGGTTGCTCGTTGACCACCCAATGGCTGCCGTCCGGTATCCGTTCCAGGGTGAGGTCGGGCACGAACTGTTCCAGACCGCCGAGATTGCCGGTGAGCAAGGCTTTGTCGCGCTCCCCCCAAATGACCAGTGTAGGAACACGGACGGTAAGTTTCTCGGGCGGGATGTCGAAGGGAGGCAGAGTCTCGCCGGCACGCGCCGGGCCGGCCTGGGCCGCCCGATAGTAGTTGAGGCCGCCGGTGAGAGCGCCGGGCTGCGCCCAGGCCTGCAGATACTGGTCCTGATCGGCTTCCGACAGGATGCCTTTCTTCAGGCCCCAGCCTAGCACCATTTTCCGCAGCATCTCGAAATTGTTCGCCGACAGTATGTTTTCCGCCTCCGGAGTGCGGAACATGAGCATGTACTCGCTGGCTTTCTGCTGCTCCGGGTTGTCGCGCAGTTCACGGGAGAAGATGCCGGGGTGGGGCGCGTTGATAATCACCAGCCCTTTGAGAGTGCCGGGATGCTGCATGGCGTAGGCCCAGGCGGTGGCGCCGCCCCAATCGTGGGCCACCAGCACAAACTTCTCGCCGGGTTTCAGGTGTTCCGCAAGCTGCCGCAGATCCTCCACCAGGTGCTTCACGCGGTACTGCTCCACGGCTTCCGGTTTGGAGGACAGGTTGTAGCCGCGGGTGTCCGGCGCGACCGCCAGGTGATCCTTGCCGAACTCGGGCAACTGGCTGCGCCACTCGTACCAGAACTCGGGGAAGCCATGCACAAACAGGATCAGCGGTCCGTCACCTTCGGCGGCGTAGTGCAGCCGGACGCCGTTCACTTCCGCGTAGCGATGTTCCATTGCCGTTACTCTAACTGTTTGCGCGAGGCCACGGATACTCGATGTAACCGGCCATGGCGGCGGCGGTGTCCTGGCCGAGGAGCCGCGCGACGATATGGAAGGACATGTCGATGCCGCTGGCGACGCCGGCGGAGGTGACCACGCGGCCGTTGTCGACGACGCGGCGGTCCTCATGGATCGTCGTGTTGGGCGCGGCCTTGCGCAGCTCGGCGATGGCCAGGTGGTGCGTGGTGGCTGCGAGTCCGTCGAGCAATCCGGCCCGCCCGAGCAGCAGCGATCCGGTGCAAACGGACAGCAGCAACTCCGCCT
Source organism: uncultured Solibacteraceae bacterium (assembly GCA_964406035.1). Taxonomy (GTDB): domain Bacteria; phylum Acidobacteriota; class Terriglobia; order Bryobacterales; family Bryobacteraceae; genus JAIEPW01. The sequence continues at coordinate 45,455 of CAYOQB010000006.1, forward strand.
TCTGCTGGGTAGCTTCGATCCATTCGAGTACCGCGCGGTCCTCCATCAGGGGACGCGTTCCATAACCGCCGGGGATCAGCAGGATGTCGGGCTGGGGGCAGTCGGAAAAAGCGTAAGCCGGATTGACGCTGAGGCCGTTGCGGGCGTTGATGGGTTGATGCGTTCGGCCGACGGTGAAGACTTCGAAGGGCTGCGGCTGCACGCGGGCGCCGGTGACGGCGAAGACTTCAAAGGGGCCGGCGAAATCCAGCACCTCCACTTCGTCAAAGATAAAGATCGCGACCTTCCTTGGCATTGCTTCTCAACATACACTAGCCTCATGCGGGCGCGTGCCGAATGAACCGGACGGCGGACATCGCGGTGGTGGGCGCGGGGATCGCGGGACTGGCGCACGCCTACATCGCGGCCAAGGCAGGCAAGCGCGTGGTGGTATTCGAGAAGTCGCCGGCGGCGATGGGCGCTTCGCCTCGCAACTTCGGCCTGATCTGGCCCATCGGGCAGCCTCCGGGCGAGATGCATGAGACGGCGATGCGCAGCCGCGCACTGTGGCTGGAGGCGTTGGAAGCGGCGGCGATCCCGTACCACCTGACCGGTTCGATTCACGCCGCGCATCGGGAAGATGAAGCGGAGGTGGCGCGCGAGTTCGCCGCGATCGCGCCGGGGGCGGGCTACGAGTGCGAGTGGCTGAGTCGGGACCGGGCGCTGGAAGTCAGCCGCGGAGTGAACCCGGATGGCTTGCTGGGCGCGCTGTGGAGTCCGACGGAGCTGACGGTGGATCCGGCGGAGGTGATCGGAAGGTTCCCGGATTTCCTGCGGGAGCGCCATGGCGTGGAGTTCCGCTTCTCCACCTGCGTGCGCGGCATCGAACTTCCGCGGGTGGAAGCGGGCGGCGAAAGCTGGGAGGCGGAGATGGCGATCGTCTGCGTGGGCGATGAGTTCGGCACGCTGTATCCGGAGTTGTTCGCGAACAGCGGAATCACAAGGGTGAAGCTGCAGATGATGTCGACGCCGCGGCAGCCGGACGCCTGGCAGCTCGGACCGGCTTTAGCCGGAGGCTTGACGCTGCGCTTCTACCCTTCGTTCCGGATGTGTTCGACGCTGCCCGCGCTGGAAAAGCGCGTGGCGGAGGAGATGCCCGAGTACGACCGATGGGGGATTCACGTGATGATCTCGCAGCGGCCATCGGGCGAACTGACGATCGGCGATTCGCACGAGTACGGACTCGCCGTGGATTTCCTGGACAAGCCCGAGGTCGATGAGCTGATCCTCGACTACGCGCGGAAGCTGGCTTGCTTGCCGGAATTCAGCATCGCGCGGCGGTGGCACGGGGTGTACGCGAAACATCCCGCGCTGCCGTTCGTGCGCATGAGCCCCGCGCCCGGCGTGGAGGTGATCACGGCCTTGGGTGGCGCGGGCATGACCTTGTCATTCGGACTCGCCGAAAGGACGCTGGCGGTATGAAACTCGAAGTGGCCATTCTGGATTGGGCCGGAACCACGGTGGATTACGGATGTCAGGCGCCGGTGGCCGCGCTGCGGGAGGTTTTCGCGCGGCAGGGGATCGCGGTGGCGGCGGCCGAAGCCCGGCGCGCGATGGGGTTGCCGAAGAAAGAGCACCTGCGGGAGATCACGGCGAGCCGGGGGTTGGATCTGGACGTAGACGCGCTGAACGCGCAGTTCGAGCCGATCCAGACAGAGCTGCTGGAACTGCATTCCGACGTGATTCCGGGCGTGCCGGAGGCGGTGGAGCGGTTCCGGGCGCGGGGGCTGAAGATCGGCTCCACCACCGGCTACACGCGGCCAATGCTGGAGGTGGTGATGCGGCACGCGGAGGCGCGGAACTTCCGGCCGGATTTCACGGTAACGCCTGAGGAAGCCGGCGGGGGACGTCCGTGGCCGTGGATGGCGTGGCGGAATCTGCTGGAGCTGCGCGCCGGATCGGCGCGGCAAGGCGTGAAGATCGGGGATACCATCAGCGACATCGAGGAAGGGCGGAACGCGGGGATGTGGACCATCGCGGTGGCCCGCACGGGCAATGAGACGGGGCTGACGGAGATCGAGTTAACGGCGCTGGAGCCGGGCGATCGCGAGGCGGCGATTAGCGGGGCGAGGACCCGGCTGCTGGCGGCGGGCGCGCATTACGCGGTGAACTCGGTGGCGGAGTGCGATGCGATTCTGGATGAGATCGAGGAGCGGTTAGGTCGCGGCGAGCGGCCGTAGGTGCTGCTGTCGCGGACGCGCGGTTGTGTCAAGGATGTCTTGTCCGATTCGCGGTTGTCACGGCCGTTGAAGGGCGGCGGGGGATATGATGTGCGGCTTCGGCGAGCCTGAAGGCGGTTCTACTTGGCTGCATCTCTAAGTTTGTTTACATGGTGCGGGCGTTCAGGTATTCGTTGCCGAGGCAACCCTGCTCCCCCCGAGTGTCAAGGATGTCTTGTCCTGAAGTGTCAAGTATGTCCTGGCAACGAACACCTGAAGGCGCGCGCCGCGTGAACGCGGCACTACAAGTCCTTGGTTTCGCGCGGAGGCAGTTCAGCGCAAATCGCGTAAGCGCGCCGCTGCCAATCCTGATTTCGTCCGGCATCAGTCAAGCCCAAGGCGTGGCGCAAAAAACGCGGCATTACGATCCTTGTTTCGCGCAGCTCAAGTCGCCCAGAAACGCGGCACTGCCAGTTTCGCGCAGCGTCAGTTGATTCTCCCAGGCCACGGCTAAAGCGAACCCACCAGCTCTTTGATCCGAATGGTTCGACTCTGCTCGATGCTGCGCCGCGCGGCGATGCCGGTGAGGCAGGACATCGCGCCCGCGCGGGAATCGGGGAGCTTCATGTACTCGGGCGCCGCCGCGCTCGCGAAGATCAGATCGGTCAGGCGCTGGTCGCCGCCGCCATGGCCGCCTTCATAACGCGGCACGGGGATGATCTCGCGCTGCCCGAAATTGCGGATCAGGTGAATCTCGGTCTCGCTTTCCGGCTTCCACGGCTGATCTTCGTGGTCGCGGATCTCGAGCCGCCCGCGATCGCCGTTGAAAGCGACGCGATAACCCTCGATGGGCATGAAGGCGTTCACCGAGTAGTTCATGGTTACGCCGTTCGAGTAGCGCACCAGGGCGGACATCGTATCCCAGATGTCGATGTCCTCGCGATCGACGCAGCCGTCCCGCAGGTAGCCGTCCGCGGACTCGCAGTTCACGTAGAGCTGGGTGAGCCGCTCACTTTTGGTGATGTCCCAGTAGTGCTTGCACGGGCTCTTGTGCGGGCAAGTGCGACAGTGGGTGTGACGGAAAGGCCCGCTGCGGCCATAGTATTTCAGCCCGCCCTGCGCGGTGACATCAACGGGGTCCGCGGCCAGCCACCAGTTCATCAGGTCGAAGTGATGAGTGGCCTTATGGACCCAAAGCGAGCCGGAGTTCTTCTTCAACCGGTGCCAGCGGCGGAAGTAATCGGCGCCGTGACCGGTATCCAGGTACCAAGAGAAGTCGACGGAGAGGACGCGCCCGATCTCGCCTGCGAGCAGAAGCTCCTTGATCTTCTGGTGCTTGGGCGCATAGCGGTAGTTGAAGGTGACGGTGATACCCTTGCCGGCTTTCCTTTCGGCGTCCAGGACCGCCCGGCACTGCTGTTCGTCCACGACCATCGGCTTTTCGGTGATCACGCGGATGCCGCGGCGCAGAGCGCGCACGATATAGTCGGCGTGGGTGGAGTCGACGGTGGTGATCATCAGCGCCTCGGGCTTAGCCCGGTCGCACATTTCGTCGAAGTTGGTGAAGATGGGGCAATCGACGCCGATGCGGCGGCGGGCGACTTCGACGCGTTTGGGGTTGGAGTCGCAAAGGGCGACAAACTCAACCCGGTCCGGATAGCGGGCGCGAATCTGCTCGCCCCAGAGTCCGCAGCCGCGTACGCCGGTGCCGAGGACGGCGTAGCGGAGCTTGCTGGAGGCGGCGCGCGCAGGCGGCAGCAAGGCAGCGGCGCCGGCGAGGAGCAGGTCCCGACGCTTCATGGCGGTCAGGCCGCCGCTCCGGCGACCGCTTCGCGCTCCCGCCGCTGCATGTCGCCGATGACGGTGCGGGACGCGGCGAACAGGACCAGGGCCAGCGCGGCGGAGAGCACCGGGATCACCAGCATGGCCTGCTGCAGGCCGATGGCGCGGAACGTTTCGTTGAGCGCGGTTGCGCCGGCGGCCTCCATGGCGCGGCGGGCCATCATGTCGGAAAGGGCGCCCGTGAATAGCGGTCCGAAGGACGCGCCGAGCATGTACATCGCCATGAAGTAGATAGCCATGGTGGAGCCGCGGAGGTTGGGCGCCACGATGTCCTGAATTGAGGAGTAAACCAGGCCATAGTAGGTGTTCAGGCAGCCATAGGCGACGGTGAGGAAGGCCACCGCGAGCATCATCTGGCCCACCGGCTGCACAATGCCGAGATACGCCATGGGCACGACGACGGCGGCGATCACGGCGGCCATCAGCAGGCGGCCGTCCTTGCGGCGGTGGATGATCTTATCGCCGATCTGCCCGGCGAGGTAGCCGCCGCTGATGCCTCCGATGAGATAGGCGATGCCGGTGGCGATGTTCGCGCCCGCGAGATCCAACTTGTGGACGCGGCCCAGGAACGCCGGCAGGAAGGTGCCAATGGCGTACATGTTGAAGTTCAGGAGCGCGCCGGAGGCGATGATCCACCACAGCGTGGGGATGCGGAGAACGCTCCACATGGAGGCCTTGGGTCCGGCGGGGGCGGCTACTTTTTCACTGGCCCCGCGGGCAGGTTCGGGCAGCATCAGCAGCGCGGGAATCAGGAATAGCGCGGGCACGGCGGCGATGACCATGGCCGGACGCCAGCCGAACGCCTGCGCGATGGGACCGCTGAAGAAGTAACTGAGCGCGCCGCCGACCGGCACGCCGAGCATGAAGAAGGCGAGCGCCCGGGCCCGCTTTTCAGGCGGGAACAGATCGCCGATCCAACTGGTCGCGGTGGGGGCGCAAACCGCTTCTCCGACGCCGACTCCGAGGCGCGTGGCCAGCAGGAATCCGTAGCTGCCGGCGAGGCCGGCCATCGCCGTCAACGCGCTCCAGATGGTGAGCCCCCAGGCGAGCAGCTTGCGCCGGGACCAGGTGTCCGCGATCTTGCCCAGGGGAACGCCGACGATTGCGTAAATCCAGATGAACGCGCTGCCCATCAGTCCGATCTGGGAGTCGGTCAGGTTGAACTCGCGGCGCATCGGCTCCACCAGCGCGCCGGGAGCGTTGCGGTCGTAGAAGTTCATGATGTTGACCGCGACCAACACCGCGATCGAGAATCCCAAGCTTTTGGTCTTCATGAGTTGGGATCAATCTATCACAGCGCGGCCGCGGGCCCGGTCATGAATCGTGATGACAGAGAGAGCGGCGAAGAGGCACAGGGAAGGCGCGGCGGGGAGCAGGTAACGGGCATCGCCGTAGAACACAATCGCGCTGGAGAGGACGCCCGCTACCGGAGCGTAGAACAGCAGGTAGTCGCGCCAGCGGGCGAGTGAAAGAAAGAGGCCCGCGGCGGCCAGAGCGAGAAAAACGAAGTACAGGACGTGGATCAGCGCGGCGCCGGGAATCGGGAACGCGCCGGGGGAACTGGCGATGGAAAGCGGCAGGAACAGCCGTCGCACCTTGCGGACCGCGAGCCGGGCGAAGGCGTCCGGATGAGCACGGATCCAGGCGGCGGCCTGGCGCAGGTAGACATCCTGCTCGGCGGTTTCCGAGAGGTCCCACAGCCGGAGCGGGAAATCTTCGGCGTGGCCTCCGAAGGCGTCCGGGTTGTTGGCTCCGTACAGCGTATATCCGGCGTTGGTGGAGATCGGAACGAATCGTTCGAACACCAGGGCGTTGCGGATGGTCCAGGGGGTCAGGGTGGCGGCGAGCGCCAGGGCAGCGAGGGCCGCGGCGCGCGCGCGACGGCGGGTCAGGCCCAGGAAGAACCACAAGGCGAGGAAGGGAAGCTGGAAGAGGATCGCCGGCTTGGTGAGCGCGCACAGTCCGAGCAGAACGCCGAAGAGGATCGCCTCGCGGTCGCGGCCGGAGTCGCGGAGGCGGACGGCGATCCACAGCAGCAATCCGAAGAGCGCGAAGAACAGCGCTTCGGCGATGAGCCACGCGCCGAAGTAGATCAGGTAGGGATAGAGAGCGAGCCCGAGGGCGGCGATCCAGGCCACGCGGTCGCCGGAGATGCGCCGCGCGGCGAGGTATACGGCGACCGGCAGCAGCGATCCCAGCAGGGCTTGCAGCAGGCGGGGGATCAGCAGGGAATGGCCGAACAGGCCGTGGACGGCGGCCAGGAACAGGGGGTAGAGGGGCGGCCAGAAGGCGCTGGCGCGGCCGTTGATCTCGACGTAGCCGCGACCCTCGAGGATGTAGCGCGCCATGCGGTCGTAGCCGGCGGCGTCGCCGAGAAGGGGATTGGCGGCGAGCAGCGGGTCCAGGGTGGGCGCGAGCAGCGTCCACCCGGTTCTGAAACTGAGGGCGATGGCGAACAGCAGGGCTGTGCGGCTCAAACCACTCAGGCTAGCATCACTCCCAGCGCAGGGCTCGCGTGGGATCGATGAGCGAGGCTCGGCGGGCGGGGATGTAGGTGGCGAACATCGTGACCGCCAGCAGCAGCAGCGGCAGCAGCAGGAGTACGCCGGGCTCGACTTGTCCCATGCCGATCATTCCGCTGGCGATGATGCGGGAAACGAACACGCTGATCACCAGACCGAAGGCGACGCCGATGCCGCCAAGCAGCAGTCCCTGCTTCAGCACCATGCGCAGGACGTCGGCCTTGCCGGCGCCGATGGCCATGCGGATTCCGATCTCGCGGGTGCGGCGGCTGACGGAGTAAGCGACCAGTCCGTAGAGCCCGACCATGGCCAGCCCGAGTCCCATCATGCCCATGGCGCCTACGATCTGCACGATCATGTTGGGTACGCTGACGGCTCGCATGTCGAAGAACTCCTCCATGGTGCGCACGGCGTAGACGGGCTGGTTCGGATCCACGGATCGCACGACTTCGCGCAGGGTGGGGATCAGTTGGGAGGACGGGCCGGCGCTTTCGGCGAACAGGCGCATTCTGGACCGGGGGAACTGACTGTAAGGGAAGTAAACGAAGGGCGTGGGCGGCTCCGCGATCCAGAAGTACTTGCCGGTCCTGGTGAGGCCCACCACGCGGACCCAATCCTGGCTGGCGTTCACCAGCCGGAAGCGCTTGCCCACGGGGTCCTGATTGGGGAAATACCGACGGGCGAACTCTTCGTTGATGACCGCGACCTTAGGAGCCGTTTCATGATCGGAGGTGAGGAAACCGCGGCCCCGGATCACCTCCACGCCCATGGTGGCGAAGTATTGCTCGTCCACGGTGTTGGCGGGAACGGTGATATCGGTCTGGCCTTGCTTGAACTGGTACCCTTCGGGGACCAGCGTTCGCTGATCGCCTTCGTTGCCCATGGGGATCACCTGGGCGAGCGCGGCCGACTTCACGCCGGGCGAGGAGCGCACGCGTTCCATCATCGTCCGGTAGTAGGTCTTGGTCTGGTCCTGGTTGTAGCGGAGCAGGGACGGGTCGAAGCCCATCATCACCAGCCCGCCGGTGCGAAATCCGGGGCTCGCGCTCAAATAGCGCTGGAATCCCCGGTAGAACATGGTGGCGCTGACGAGCAGGACCAGGGAGAGCGCCACCTGGGCAACCACGAGCGCGTTGCGCCCCACCAGACGGCCGCGGGCCGAAGATCCAGTGTCGCCGGCCTTCAGCGGGCCGACAAGATCGGAACGGACGCTTTGCAGCGCCGGGACCAGGCCGAAGATCACCGCGCTGAGGACGCTTACCAGGAGGCTGAACAGGAGCACCCGTTCGTCCATGCGGAAGGAGAAGACGATGGGCAGGTCGGAGGGGACGCGAATTCGTTCGAAGAAGCGCATGGCGAGCCAGGCGATCGCCAACCCCATCGCGCCGCCCGCGAGCGACAGCAGCAGGCTTTCGGTGAGCAGTTGCCGCACCAGCCGGGCGCGTCCGGCGCCGATGGCGAGCCGGACCGCGATCTCGCGGGAACGGGCTCGCGATCTGCTTAGCAGCAGGTTGGCCACGTTCGCGCAGGCAATCAGAAGCACCACCGCGACCAGGCCCATCAGCAGCGCCACCAACTGGGCGTCGGGGGGCGACTGCTCGATCCGGTATTGCAGTTCCGTGCGGATCCGAATGGCTTCGTCTTTGTTGGTGTCCGGAAACTGCTGGGAAAGTCCGGTGGCGATGGACTGGAGGTCGGCTTGCGCGGCTTCGATGGTGACACCGGGCTTCAGCCGGCCCTTCACCTCGAAGGCTCGTATGGCGCGATCCTCGAGTATGTTCGCGCGACCCGGGGTCAGCGCCGGAAACATGTGAGCGGGAACGTAGAAGGCGGGCCGGATGAGCTGGTGCATTCCGGTGAACTGCTCGGGAGTCACGCCGATAACGGTAAACTCGATTCCGTTCAAGCGTACTTTGCGGCCCACGGCATCCGGAGCGGAATGGAACTGGGACTTCCAGAGGTCGTGCGAGATCACGGTGACGGCGTCGCGGCCGGGAACCCGGTCTTCCTCGGGCCGGAAGGCGCGGCCCATGGCGGGCTGAACGCGGAGCACGTCGAAGAAATTGCCGCTCACCACCATGCCCATCTGCATCACCGGCAGATCCTCCTGCCGGGTGGTGAGCCCGAAGGGAGCGATATCGAACGCCAACAGGCCGTCGAAGGAGCGGTTCTTGCTGTTGTACTCGGTGAAATCGCGGTAGGAAATGCCCCGTGACGTGAAGTCCGACATCTGCTGGGCGCCGCGTATGGTGACGATGCGATTGCTTTCGGGCGCGCCGATGGGGCGAAGCAGCAGAGCGTCGGCCAGGCTGAAGATCGCCGTGTTGGCGCCGATGCCCAGGGCGAGCGACAAGGCGGCCGCGGCGGTGAACGCGGGGTTTTTGGCCATCATTCTGGCGGCGTACTTAATGTCCTGAATCAGCATGGAAAGGTGCTCCTTCGGCGCGGTGCGCAAGGTATCGACAATGGTTTCCCAGAGCAGCAGGCCCAGGGACTCGCTGCGGGCGCGGTCGGCAAACAACTGTTCCATCTCGACGCCGTACTCATCCCGGAAGTCCTCCGGGTATAAGCCGAGCAACCGTTGATAGAAGGATCTAGCTCCGCTGCGGGACCAGCCCATTTGCTCGCGCCTGTTTCAGAATGTCGGCCAAGCGGGACGCTTCGGCTTCCGCCACGCGCCTTCCCAGCCGGGTCAACCGGTAATAACGCCGCCGTTCGTCATCGTCGGCCGGGCGCCTGGTGATCTCCTCGATCAAGCCCTGCTCCAGCAGCTTCTTGATCGACCCGTAAAGCGTGCCGGGACCCAACCGCAGCTTGCCGTCCGTTCGCGAAGCGACGTCCTGCATGATGGCGTACCCATGCCGGTCGCCCTCGGCGAGCGCGATCAGAATGTGGAACACCGGCGCGGGCAGCGGAAGCAAGCTCTCGATATCCATCCCGTTCACTATATCAGGATTCGATATATCGAGGTCCCGATACAAACATATACGCGCCGGTCCGCGTTTTGTTCCCTGCAAAATGAGGAAATCTCGCGCCACTCCCCTCGCGCCACTCCCATGGGCGTGCGCCCGACCGGGGCCGCTAGACTGGAACCATGATGCAGGATCGCGTGGTGAATCTGGACCGGGCGTTCGCGTCCTTTTCCGAGCACTGGTCGCCGCGGCTGGCCGGCGAGTTCAACGGCATGGTTGTGAAACTGGTGAAACTGCAGGGCGAATTCGTGTGGCACCGGCACGAGGACGCCGACGAGATGTTCCTGGTGACCCGCGGCGCGCTGCGGATCGGCTTCCGCGACCGGGAAGTAACGGTGCATCCGGGCGAGTTCTACATCATCCCCCGGGGGGTGGAGCACATCACCGCGGCCGGCGAGGAAACCCACGCCCTGATCCTGGAACCCGCCGGAACGCTGAATACGGGAAATGTGGAAAATGAGCGGTCCGTGCATTCCGAAGGCGTGATCGCGCAGTTAGAATAAGCAGATGCCCTTGCCCGTTCGAAGCATGACCGGCTTTGCGCGCGTACGCAGGCCCGCCGGCGCGGACGGAGAGCTGGTGGTGACGCTGAAAACGGTAAACCACCGCGGCCTGGATCTGCACTTTCACACACCCGCGGCGGTGGATCCGTTTGAGGCGGCGTTGCGCAACCAAATCAAGGCGCGGGTGGCCCGCGGGCATGTCGACATTCGGGTGACGGTTCCCAAGTCGGCGGCGGGCGGAGCGCTGACCTGGAATCGGGCCATGCTGGCGGCCTTCGTTGAGGCGTTTCAGGAAGCCAGCCGCGAGTTCGGCGTGGAAGGCAAACCCGACTTGAATGCGGCGTTCCGGATTCCCGGCATGATCGAGGACGCCGGGGACGCGGAAACAGACCCGGCGCTGGGAACGGCGTTGCAGGAGGCAGCCGAGGAGGCTCTGGCGGAGCTGAACCGCTTCCGGGAGCGGGAGGGCGGGGATATGGCCGCCGTCATTCGCGAGCATAACCGTGACGTTCAGAAAGCCGCGGCAGAGATCGAACGGCTGCGCGGCAACGTCCTCGAGAGCTTTCAGGCGCGCCTGACGGACCGGTTGAAGGAACTGCTGGGATCCTCCGGCATGGACCCGCAGCGCCTGGTGCAGGAAGCGGCGATGCTCGCCGACCGCAGCGATATCGGCGAGGAGACCGCGCGGTTGAAGATCCATTCGGCGCAATTGGATCAGCTCATCGAAGCCGGCGGGGAGGTAGGCAAGAAGCTCGATTTCCTGCTACAAGAGATGAACCGGGAGACGAACACCATTTTGTCCAAAACCAACGGCGTGGGTGAGGGCGGGCTGCGGATTACCGAGCTCGCGCTGGGCGCCAAGGCGGCCATCGAGAAGATCCGGGAGCAGGCCCTGAACCTGGAATAACACCCGCATGGTCTTTATTATCAGCGCGCCGTCCGGCTCCGGGAAATCGACCCTGGTGGGCGAGCTCATGCAAAAAGTCCCGGGCCTGCGCTTTTCGGTCTCCTACAGCACGCGCCCGCCGCGGGACGGGGAAAGAAACGGCGAACAGTACCACTTTGTCAGCCGGGAAACCTTCGAACGGATGATCGCCAACGAGGAGTTTCTCGAATGGGCTGATGTATTTGGCCACTACTACGGGACTCATGTGGGGGAGCTGTCCAAGGCTCGCGAGGGCGGCTATGACCTGGTACTCGACATCGACGTTCAGGGTGCGCGACAATTGAGGGAGAAGATCCCGGACGCGGTTTCTATCTTTATTTTGGCTCCGTCCAGAGCGGAGTTGGAGCAGAGATTGCGAGCGCGTTCTCAGGATTCCGAAGCGGTGATTCAGAGGCGGTTGCGGGATGCAGCCGAGGAAATCCGCAACTATCCGCACTACGATTATGTCCTGGTGAATGACCAGGTGGAGAAGTCGGCACAGCGGCTGATTTCCATCGTGACGGCGGAACGCGCGCGGCGCAACCGGATGGAAGCGCAGGTGCGTCCGATATTGGACAGCTTCGAGAAGCACGAAAAAGAGGTTCATCAGAATGGCTGAGAAACTGGCACGGCAGGCGGCGGCGTTCGCGATTCCGGACGACCCCGAGACCAGCGCCTATCGCTTCATCATCGTGGCGGCCAAGCGCGCCCGCCAACTGCAGAACGGCGCTCGTCCGTTTCTTCCCACCGCTTCCAAGAAGCCGACGGTAACCGCCATGGAAGAGGTTCGCCGCGGTCTGGTGAAGTACGACGATCCGCTGCGCATGACCGAGGCGATCGAGCAGGAAGCGTAACGCCATGAACGTGATCCTGGGCGTCGGCGGGGGGATCGCAGTTTATAAGTCCGCCGAAACCGCGCGAGCGCTGATGCAGCGCGACTGCGCGGTGCAGGTGGTGATGACGCGGGCAGCCCGCAAGTTCGTCGCTCCGCTCACCTTCGCAGCCCTCACCGGGCGCAAAGTGATCACCGATCTCTTCTCCTCCGCCAGCGCCGAAGACACGCTGGCCAGTTCCGTGGAGCATATCCGCGTGGCGCAGGAGAACGAATTGCTGCTGATCGCTCCCGCAACGGCGGATCTGCTGGCCAAACTCGCGCACGGGCACGCGGACGATTTCCTCACCACCACTTACCTCGCGTTCACGGGTCCGGTGCTGATCGCACCCGCGATGAACACCAACATGTGGAATCACCCAGCGACGCGGGCCAATTTGCAAACGCTGCGCGAGCGCGGCCACGTGATCATTGAGCCGGGGGAAGGGCTGCTAGCCTGCGGCACTTTCGGCCCGGGACGGATGGCCGAGCCCGAGCGCATTGCCGACGCGGTGGCGATGTATCGCAATCCGCTGCGCGACCTGGACGGCGAGGTGATCGTGATCACCGCCGGCCCCACGCAGGAGCCGCTCGATCCGGTTCGCTACATCACCAACCGCTCCAGCGGGAAGATGGGATTCGCGCTGGCGGAAGCAGCCGCCTCACGAGGCGCGAAGGTGGTGCTGGTTTCCGGACCCGTGCAGCTTCCCGATCCCTTCGGCGTCCGCACGATTCGCGTCCGAACCGCGCAGGAGATGCGCGAAGCCGTGCTCTCCAACCTGGAGGAGGCGAGCATCATCATCAAGTCCGCCGCCGTGGCCGACTATCATCTGAGCTCGGTTCCGACCCAGAAGGTGAAGAAGACTCCTGCGCGCCTGTCGCTGGACCTCGACCCCACGCCGGACATCCTGGCCGAGCTGGGCCAAAAGAAAGGCGATCGCCTGCTGGTGGGCTTCGCCGCCGAGACCGAAAATCTGGTGGAGGAGGGGCGGCGCAAGCTGACCGGCAAGAATTGCGACATGCTGGTGGCGAACCTGGTCTCGCAGGAAGGCATCGGCTTTGAAAGCGATCACAACGAGGTGGTGCTGATCCTGCGCACGGGGGAAACGATCAAGGTCCCGCGCGCCTCGAAGCGCGAGATCGCGGACCGCATTTTCGATCAGATCCTGAAGCTCCGCCTGGCGCGGCATGCCGCCCGATGAATCGCGACCAGCTTCAGGAGCGGCTTGCCTACCTGCGCGATCTCGGTATCAAGGACCTGTACGTCAGTCCGCGTGCCCCTGCTCCCGCGATGGAAACTCCGGCGGTCGCGCGCAACGCCGCGCCTCTGCCGTCCATCGTTCCCGATGGCGATACGCTGCCGCGCATCCTGGAAGATATCGGCGACTGCAAGCGGTGCCGGCTGTGCCTGGAGCGGAACAAGATCGTGTTCGGCTCCGGCGATCCGGAAGCCAAGCTGGTGTTCGTGGGCGAAGGACCGGGTGCGGATGAAGACGAACAGGGCGTCCCGTTTGTTGGTCGTGCCGGGCAGTTGCTAACGCAGATGATTGAAGGCACGGCCAAGAAAGAAGGCATTCCGCTGCAGCGCGCGAACGTCTACATCTGCAACGTGGTGAAGTGCCGCCCGCCGGGCAATCGCACGCCCGAACCGGACGAGATGGCCACCTGCGGCGAGTTTCTGTTCCGGCAGTTGATGACGATCCGGCCGAAGGCGATCTGCGCGCTTGGCGGCACCGCCGCCAAGGCGTTGCTCGGCGCCAAGGAAGGCGTCACCAAGCTGCGCGGGAACTGGCACAAGTGGCGGGACATCCCGGTGATGGTCACGTATCACCCCAGCTACCTGTTGCGGCCCTACAATCAGAACGCCAAGCGCGAGGCCTGGGAAGATCTGAAGAAGGTCCTCCACTTCGTCTATGACTGAGCGGGGCCTGTTCATCACGCTGGAAGGCGGCGACGGCTCCGGCAAGTCGACGCAGTTTCGCAAACTGCTGGAACGGCTGGAGGCGGCCGGACAGGATGTGCTGGCCAATGTCGAGCCTGGAGGAACGCCGATCGGACAGCAGATCCGCCGCATCTTCCTCGACCCCGCCAATCACGAAATCAGTCCGGTAACCGAACTTCTCCTGGTGTTCGCCGCGCGCGCGCAGAACGTCGATGAAAGGATCCTGCCTGCGCTGCGGCAGGGCCGCATGGTGGTTTCCGACCGCTTCACCGATTCCACGCTGGCTTATCAGGGGGCGGCCTGCGGCCTGGGCGCCGACACCGTGCTGGAGGTGGACCGCATCGCCTGCCGCGGCCTGGTGCCGGACCTGACGCTGTATTTCGATATCGATGTCGAGACCGGACTTGCCCGCGCGCGTCAAAGAAACCAGCGCGGCGACGGCGCGGAAGCGCGTATCGACAACCGCGACATCGCGTTTCACAAAAGGGCGCGAGCCGAATATCTCCGGATCGCCACCGATGAGCCGAACCGCTTCCACGTGATCGATGCATCGCGCGGCATCGAGGAAGTGGCTGAAGAAGTCTGGAGCGCTGTTCAGTCTTTGATCGAAAGGAAAATCAAAACATGAAATTCTGCCTGTTGCTGTTGACCTCCGCCGCTCTGCTGTCGGCCGGCGAAAAGAAATTCCTGCACTGCTTCGCGTTCACCACCGTGGACACGGCCACCGAAGCCGATTGGGCTGCGTTCGCCAAGGCGACCGACGAATTGCCCGGCAAGGTGAAGGGCCTGGAGAAGGTGTGGCACGGCAAGCTGCGCAATCCGCTAAACCAGGTTCAGCCCCGCGGCGTGGACGCCGAGTCGCGCAAGAAGCTGATGGCGGGCGAGGACACACCCGTGACCGCGCGGATGCTGCAGCGCAAGCACGGAGCGTGCATGCAGTTCGCCGACGAAGCTGCCTTCCAGGCTTACGGCGGATCGCCGGGGCACAAGGAGTGGGAGGCGGTGTACTCCAAGGTCCGGGTTCCCGGCACCACCACGTTCCAGATCCTGGGCCAGTAACGGCTGAATAGCGCACGGCGCGGGCGATCCGGGTCACAATGAAGTAGGAATGATCCAGCTCTCCGGCGCCGCCAAGCGCTTCGGCCACAAAATCCTCTTCGAAAACCTTGACTGGCTGCTGACGCCCAAGGACCGCGTCGGCATTGTCGGCGGCAACGGGACCGGCAAGTCCACGCTGCTGAAGATCCTGAGCGGGGCGGAGCAACTGGACGCCGGAACCCTCACCTCCATGCGCGGGATCACCATGGGCTATCTCGCTCAGGATGGCCTGTCGCTGGAGGGACGCAGCGTTTTCGACGAATGCCTTTCGGTGTTCGACGACCTGAAAGCCATGGACCGCGAACGCGAGGACATCGGCCACCGTCTGGGTGACCTGGACCCCGCCGGCGAGGAATACCGCAAGCTGGCGGATCGCCTGCACGATATCGACACGCATTTCCAGGCTCGCGACGGCTACTCGATCGAGGCCCAGGCGGGCGCGGTGCTCAACGGCCTCGGCTTCCGCAAGGAAGACTGGGGACGCGACACCAGCGAGTTCTCGGGCGGCTGGCAGATGCGCATCGCGCTGGCGAAGCTTCTGCTGGAGAAGCCCAACCTGCTGCTGCTCGACGAGCCTACCAACCACCTGGACCTTGAGGCTCGCAACTGGCTGGAGGGCTATCTCTCCAACTACCCCAACGCTTTCGTCCTGATCTCCCACGACCGCTACTTCCTGGATGTCACCGTAAACCGCATCGTGGAGATCTGGAACAAGAAGGTCTGGTTTTATCCGGGAAACTACGAGAAGTACCTGGCGCAAAAGCAACAACGGCGCGAGCAGTTGGAGGCCGAATTCCGGAATCAGCAGGAGCACATCCAGCATCTGGAAGCGTTCATCGAACGGTTCCGCTACAAGGCGAGTAAGGCCAAGCAGGTGCAGAGCCGCCTCAAGGAGCTGGAGAAGATCGAGCGCATCGAGCTTCCCAACGAGGAAAAGACCATCCACTTCTCGTTCCCGCAGCCCAAGCCGAGCGGGCGGATCGTGGCCGAGTTCACCAAAGTAGCGAAGAGCTACGGCGCGAAGAAGGTTCTGGAGAACGTGAACTTTGTCATCGAGCGCGGGGACCGCATCGCGCTGGTGGGCGTGAACGGAGCCGGCAAATCCACTTTGATCAAGCTGCTGGCGGGCACGGAGCCGCTGACCTCGGGCGACTACCGCATCGGGCATAACGTGGAGCCCGATTACTTCGCGCAGGATCAGTACAAGGAGCTCGACACCGACGCCCGCCTGCTGGACGACATCCGGGAGATGGCGCCGCGGCGTTCGGAGACCGAGCTGCGCTCCCTGCTCGGCTGCTTCCTGTTCACGGAAGACGACGTGTACAAGCGGATCGGCGTGCTTTCGGGCGGCGAGCGGAACCGCTACGCGCTCGCCAGGCTGCTGTTGCAGCCCTCCAACTTCCTGCTGCTGGACGAACCGACGAATCACCTGGACATGCGAGCCAAGGACGTGCTGCTCGAATCGCTGGCCGATTTCGGCGGCACGGTGGTGCTGGTGTCGCATGACCGCTACTTCATCGACAAGCTGGCGACCCGCGTATTCGAAGTTGAGGGCGGAACGGTGACCGCCTACCCCGGCAACTATGAGGAGTATCTGCGGCGCAAAGCGGGCATCGCCGATCCGGTGATCGAGGAATACGCTCCCGCGATTCGCAACGGCGACGCCCCGGCGATCCAGGAAGCCGCCCGGAAGCGCCTGAACCCGATCAAGCGGAAGCATCTGGAGGATCGCTGCGCGGAGATCGAGGAGGAAGTGTCGCGCGCGGAGGCGGAGATCGCCGCGTTCGAGCAGGACCTGGCATCCTTCCGCGGAGTGGAAGAAACGCAGCGGGTCTCACAATTGCTGAATGCGCGCCGCGCCCGCCTGGAGGAGCTGACGGTCGAATGGGAACAGAACGCTGCCGCGCTGGAAGACTCGTCAGCGTGAGGTGTACAGGCCCATCGCCTTTTTTACTTCCTGAACGGTCTTGCGGGCCCATGGCGACACGCGTTCGGCGCCGGCGTCGAGCACGCTCGAAACGTAATGCGGATCGGCCGTGATGTCGCGGTAGCGTTGCTGCAGCGGCTCCAGGGAAGCGATCACGGCGTCGGCCACGGTTTTCTTCAGGTCGCCGTAGCGCATGCCGGAAAAGACTTCGGGCATTTTGCTGGAAGGCGTTTCCGTAAACGCCTGATAGATGGAAAGCAGGTTGCGCACGCCTGGTCCCATGGTCTCGAAATCCACAGCCGGGTTGGAGTCCGTGGTGGCGCGCAGGATCTTCTTCCGCACCTGATCGAGCGGATCCAGCAGCCCGATCGCGTGCCCGGAACCCGGCGTGGACTTCGACATCTTCTTTTCCGGATCGTCCAGCCCCATGATGCGCGCGCCGACAGCGGGCAGCCGGGTCTCCGGCATCACGAACACCTCGCCATACAACGAATTGAACCTCTGCGCGATGTCGCGGGTCAGCTCCAGATGCTGGGATTGATCGTCGCCCACCGGGACCTTCGCCGCGTTATACAGCAGGATGTCGGCGGCCATTAGCACCGGATACTGCAGCAGGCCGTCGCCGACGGTCTCCTGCGCCGCCGCTTTCGCCTTGTATTGCGTCATGCGTTCCAGCCAGCCCACCGGAGTTACGCAGGTCAGCATCCAGGCGAGCTCGGCGTGCTCCGGCACCGAGGACTGCACCATCAGCGAGGAATGTCCGGGGTCGATGCCGATCGCCAGCAGCATCCCCGCGAGCTCCTCGATCTTCTGCCGCAGTTCCTTTGGGTCCTGATAGACGGTGATGGCGTGCAGGTCGACGATGCAGTAGATGCTCTCGAACTCGTATTGCATCCGCGCCCAGTTCTTGAGCGCGCCAAGATAATTTCCGATGTGCGGGCTGCCGGTGGGTTGGATGCCGGAGAAGACTCGTGCTTTCATGCTAAGTGGGGGTAAGTTCCTATCGTAAACGAACTGCACGCGGAAAAATGGGTTTACGGCGGTGAAGCGCTGGCTCGTCTGGATGGACGCGTGGTGCTGACGCCGTTCCTGTTGCCCGGCGAATCGGCGCGGGTGGAGATCGCCAGCGCCAAGAGCGACCTGCTGCGGGGCCGTGTTCAGGAGCTGCTGACGCGCAACGAAGCACGCCAGGAGCCGCCCTGCCCCGTATTCGGCGCTTGCGGCGGCTGCCACTACCAGCACGCCAGCTACGAATTTCAGGTGGCCGGGAAGGTGGACATCCTGCGCGAGCAGTTGCGGCGCGTCGGCAAGATCGATTGGACCGGCCCTATCGAGGCGATCACCGGCGATCCCTGGCGCTATCGCAATCGCGTGCAGGTGCGCCTGGCTTCCTCCGGCATCGGGTACCTGGCCTGGGGCACGCACGATCTGGTGCCCACGCGCGTGTGCCCCATTTCCTGGGAGCCGGTGGAAGCCGCGATTCAGGCCCTCTGGAAGATGCGCAACGATTCCCGCTTTCCCGGGTTCCTGCGCACCGTGGAACTATTCACGAACGGCGACAAGGTCCAGTTGAACGTGCTGGAGACGGATCGCAAGCCGGCGCGCTGGTTCTTCGACTGGTGCGCGGAGATGATTCCGGGCGCAGCCGATCCGCACCTGGATTACCGCGCGGGCGGCTTCGACTTCCGGGTCAGCCACGATTCCTTTTTCCAGGTGAACCGGCTTCTCGTGGAGCGGCTGCCGCAGGCCGCGATCGGCGATGCGCAAGGAACCTCCGCCGTGGATCTCTACGCCGGCGTGGGATTGTTCTCGCTGGAGCTGACTCGCAGGTTTCAGGACGTTACCGGGGTGGAGAGCATCGTCAGCGCGGCTCGCGACCTGGAGTACAACGCGGGACGGGCGGCGCGCGGCGTGCGCGTGGTCAAGGAACGGGTGGAGGACTACCTGGCCAAGCTGGAGGAGGCTCCCGACTTCGTCCTCGCGGATCCGCCTCGCGCCGGGTTGGGCAAGATCGCCACAAGGCATCTCGTGCGGGTGAAGCCGCGGCGGATCACCATCGTGTCCTGCGATCCGGCGACGCTGGCGCGGGACCTGGCGGCGCTGATCGCCGGGGGCTACCGGATCGGCTCGGTGGCGATGATCGACTTGTTTCCGCAGACCTATCACATCGAGAGCATCGTCACGCTGCACGCGGAGTGATCAGGAATCCCGCAGCAGGGGGATGGCCCAGGCGCGCACGGCGTCGCGCAGCGGAGGGAGTACGGCGACAAGACCGGCGACGGGCGCAGTCACCAGCAGCACAGCCAGGCCGGCGGCGGACGGCAGAATCCACGCCGAGGCCGCGATCGCCGCCATCCAGTAAGCGAGCATCAGCAGCGATGCGGCCCGGCGTCGCGGCGGCGTGGCCGCGATGCGCGTGGCCAGATACGGCCGCATCTCCGGCCGGGGGATCCGTGCGTAGGCTTGCCGGATCAGGTCCTCGTCCATGACAACCTCCTGCGAATCTGCTCCCGGGCGCGCGCCAGATAGGACTTCAGCGTACCCGCCGGCACCCCGAGCGTGGCGCTGATCTCCTCCAGGGGGCGTTCCAGCCAGTAATACTGCAACACCAAAGCGCGGTACAGGTCGGGAAGCTTGTCGACCGCCTCGCGCACCGCTGCATGTTCCTCCGCCCGCAGCAGCGCCGCCGGGGAATCGTCCACCGACGCCAGCCGCGACAACGCGTCCTCTCCCAGATGCGGCAATCTGCGGCGCGCCAGCTTGCGGCGATCCACGGCCAGCCGGTAGGCGATGCGGCACAGCCATCCCGCGAATGCTTCGCTGTCGCGAAGCTGGGCCAGGTTCCGAAACGCCGCCAGAAACGCCTCCTGTGCCACCTCCTCCGCTTCGCCGTCACTCCCCGGACCCAGCACCGACAGCGCGAGATAGAACACGCGCTGCTGGTGAGCTTCCACCAGACGGCGGAAGGCGGCCTCGTCTCCCGTTCGCAGATACTCGCGGATGGCATCGCGATCCGTCAACTCAAGCCTTGCGGGTCAGCACATAGTGGAGAAACAAGCCCACCCCGAAGAACACCGGAATCAGGCCGAAAGACCAGATCCGCTGGTGGTAATCTTCGCCCGAGTACCGCAAAGCGAGGGTGGTGCCGGCGCCCAGCATCACAAAGATCGCGCCGACGCCCAGCGGCCAGCGCGGATTCAGCTTGATCTGCGTCCACAGGCTGCCGTTCGTATCCCGTGGCGAGTCGTAGTCCGGCCACTCCGGCGCGGGCAAACCCTTCTCCATGGCGGTCATCCTTTCCTTGTGAATCAACTCGTGCCTGCGGTCATGACGGCGGAGCCGGAGCTGCCAGATGACGATGATCAGCAGCGCCCATCCGAAGCACCAGGCGAGCACAAATTCGGGCGTGGCGAAGGCGGGATTCGGCGGCACTATTGCCCTCCTTTTTCTCGCGCCAGAGCCCATGCTTCCGCCAGCAGGTGATCGGGCTTGGCGCCCGGCGCTCCTCTCAAGCGGAAGTTTTGCAGTTGCCCCGCCCCGGGCGCGCGGAAACTACCGTCGGAGAGTTTTGCTACCGGGAACCACCGGGTTCCGGCCCGGATTTGCAGCTTGCCCTCCCGCACGGCGAGCTCGGTCTGAATCGGAGGCTGGTTGCGGTACACGCCGGCGTATCGCTCCATTTCCTCCGTGGTCATCTCCACTTCCGTCGCCGGCGCGGGCTTTGCCTGCTCCGGCTGCGGGAAGATCGTGTGTACCGCCTGTCTCGCCGCCCATAGGAAGTTCACGGCATGCATGTTGGTCATTACGACCGCTCCGGTCTTCCGGTTCGGCAGCAAGTAGTAAGCGCTTCCGAAGCCTGCCCTTCCCCCCGGCAGAAACATCGCGTCGCCAGAGAACATCGATCCCCAGCCGTAGCCGCGCCCCATTCCGGGGATCTCCACCTGCTGATCCCGCAGCTTGGCCAAGCCGCCCTCCAGGTTCATGACGCCGATCAGGAATCGCGACATCTCGGCGGCGCTCGAGAACAACGATCCCGGAGGCCAGGAACCCGCATGGTCGGGGAAGGGCCGCAGCACTTTCCCGCCCGCGCCGTGTCCCAAGGCGAACGGGTAGGTCACGGCGACAAACGGTCGGAACGTGGTCCGCTCCAGCCCCGCCGGCTTCACCACCAGCTCATCGATGACGTCCGCGAACTTCTTCCCGGTCGCCCGTTCCAGCACGTAGCCGGCGAGCACATAGGCCGGGTTCGCATACGAGAACAACTTCCCCGGTTCCGCCAGGACGCGATCCTCGGTCCAGGAGCGGACATTTGCCGCCAGTGCGGTCTCATCGTGCGGCCCATCCATGGGAGCGTCGTCACGCAAACCCGCGGTCATATTCAGCAGTTGCGACAAGGTCACCGCGCCCAGGCGAGCCGGCAATTCCGGCGCATACGTGGAGACGGGCTGATCCAGGCGGATCTTACCGTCCAGCGCCAGCTTGATCGCCGCCGCTGAGGTGAAGATCTTGGCCGTGGAACCCAACCGGAACAGCGTCTCCGTGGTGACCGGCGCACCGGTTTCCGTGCTCGCCACTCCGTACGCCTTGGAGTAGATCACTTTGCCGTCCTGGAAAACGGCCAGCGAGACTCCGGGAATCGACTGCGCCTTCATGGTGCGCTCGATGTCCCGGTCCAGGGCATCAAAGGTTTGCGCCGCGGCCAGGGCTGCGGCCACTAAAACGAATGCGATCTTCATGCCATCAGGACCGCTTCACCTGGCGGCCGGTGGCAACTTTTTTCGCGCTACTTCAAGTCGTTGCTGTCGATGAACTTGTGCAGCGAGCTCGCGTATTCGGGCGGAATATACGGGTGCGCGATCGCGGTCAGGTGGCTCTTGCCGGGCAGAATCACGTTGGTGAAGTTGCGAGCCTCACGCCACAAGCGGTGCGTTTTGGCGTAGGGCCGGTCGAACTCGCCGTTGATCGCCAGCAGCGGCATGTTCAGCTTGCTCACGTCGAGCGGCGGTCCGGCTGGTGTGCGCGCGGCGGCGGGCGTGGCCGCCTGCGGGCGGGGCGCGGGAGGCTGCGCGGCGAGCTTCTCCGCTTCTTCCTTACTCATCCCGTTATCCATGGCATGCCGGATGCGCAGCGCCTTGGAAGCTTCAGCCTCCTGCGGGTCGCGACC